>JBBSTR010000047.1:0-18526 GCA_038235705.1 Mycobacteriales bacterium | reverse complement strand
GGCGACCCGGCAGCCCTGTCGACGTTGCACACCTGCCTCGACCTGGTGACCCGGCTGATGGCGCCCTTTACCCCCTTCGTCACCGACGAGGTCTGGTCCGCGCTGATCTCCGTCGCACCGTCGGATCGTCGCGCGGACGCAGCACGTCCTCCCGCGTCGCAGGACTCGGTGCACCTGGCCCCGTGGCCGGACGGTGAGCCGACCGTCGTCGACCCCGCGCTCGCCGAGCAGATGGCCCTGGTGCGCCGACTGGTCGACCTCGGCCGGGCGGCGCGGGCCGGTTCGAAGATCAAGACCCGGCAGCCGCTCGGGCGCGCGCTGGTGAGCGCGGCGGGCTGGCAGGCGCTGCCCACCGAGCTGCAAGACCTGGTCGCCCGCGAGCTGAACGTCATGAGCCTCGAGCCGCTCGCCGGCGACCTCGTCGACGTCAGCGTGAAGGCCGACTTCCGAGCGCTCGGCAAGCGGTTCGGCAAGAGGACCGGGGCGATCGGCGCAGCCGTGCGCGACGCCGACGCGGTCGCGCTGGTCGCCTCGCGCACCGTCCGGGTCGAGGGTGAGACCGTCCGCCTCGAGGAGAACGAGCTGATCGTCACCGAGACGCCGCGTGAAGGCTGGGCGGTCTCCACGGGCGCCGGCGAGACGGTCGCGCTCGACCTCACGATCACTCCCGAGCTACGCGCTGCCGGTCAGGTCCGGGACGTCGTACGCCTCGTGCAGGAGGCCCGCAAGAGTTCCGGCCTGGACGTGAGCGACCGGGTCGAGCTGTGGTGGGAGGCCGACGGCGACCTCGCGGCGGCCGTGTCCGGCGGTCAGGACCGGCTGGCCGAGGAGGTTCTCGCCGTCAGCATCACCCGCGGGCACCCGACCGCTGACCTCACCCCGCACGTCGACGCGATCAGCGGGCTCCAGTTCTGGCTGCGGGTCGCCGGCGAGTAGCGGGATCACCCGATCGGTACGCCAGAACGGCTCGGACGACCGCCGATGCACGGTAGGACCCCCGTGGGACCTGACCCGCGGACCGGCCACCGCCGCATGGAGGCAACCGTGACCGTCAACACCCTGGAGCTCGACGAGCCGACCACGCACAGGTCCTTCCGGCTGACCCGCGGCGGAGGTGATCCCGTCGGCCAGCAGGTCTCCCCCTCACTGGTCATGCCCGACCGGGACATCCGGGCCGTGGTGGTGGCCGTCGGTCGCGAAGACGTCGCTGCAGGCGGCTGCTTCAGCGTCGGCCCGGCCGGCGTGCAGCTGTGGTCCGGGCCGTGGGACGGCGCTCTCGGCGGCCGGGGCGAGTCACAGCACCTGGGTTCGACCGACTGGAGCTACGACACCCCCGTCCTGCAGTACGTGACGATCTATCGCGTGCTCGTGACCGCCGCCGGCCTGGCAGCCGGGCACACCACCGACTCGGTGCTCGCCCGGGTCCTGGGGGCAGCCGGGCTGCGAACGCCGGTGCTCACGCCCGAGGCCATCATCCCTGCCGCACGTGACCCGTTCCGTTCCTCCGCCCTGCGCCGCCGGTAGTCCGTCTCACGAACGCCCAGCGGCACGGGTTCTAGCCGGTCGGGGGCTGCTCGGCCGGGGTGTCCGTCGACGGCGGCTTGGTAGCGGCCTTCGCCGCAGGCTCCGCGGCCGGACCGGTCGCCCGGGTGGCTCGGGTCGGGGTCACCTTTCGAGGCGTCGGTACCGCGTCCTGGCTCGCGGCCGGAGCGACCGGGCTGTCAGACCTGGGAGCTTCTGCGGACCGGCTGGACGGTGCTGCCGTGCCGTCGTTGCCCGCAGCCGCAGCGCGCCGTGTGGCGGGCGCCTTCCCCGCAGCCCGGGTGGCCGGCGCCTTCCCCGCAGCCCGGGCGGCAGGCGCCTTCGCCGCAGCCCGGGTGGCCGGGGCTTTCCCCGCAGCCCGGGTGCCCGGGACCTTCGCCGTCGCCCGGGTGACCGGAGTCTTCGCCGGCGCCGGCCTCGTCGCGGGCGCCTTGGCTGCCGTCTTGGGAGCAGACGGATCGCTGGCCGGCGATGGCGTCGTCGGAGCCTTGGCCGCGGTCCGCGCCGGACGGGAGGGAGGTCGCCCCACGGTTGTCGCGGGGTCGGCCGAGGGGATCGGACGGGTTGCTCTGGCGGGACGTGCGGGGCGTGCGGGGCGGGCTGGCGTCACGGCGCGGGTGGCGTCGCCACGGGCTTCGGCCGCCTTCGCGGGCCGGGCGACCCGGGTGGCACGGGCTGCCCGCGGCGCGGCAGTGGCCTCGGAAGGTCGAGCGGCGGTGGCACCCTTGGCGGGTGCCGAGGTGCGGGTGACCCGGATCGGGGTGACCGGACGGATCTGCTCCGCCGAGGCGTCCTGAGCAGCCCCCGCAGCGCCGCGGCGGGCGATCACATGGGCCGGCGCCGGTGCGACCTCTTCCGGTTCGTCCTCGTACCCTTCGTCGTCCTGGTCGGACGCGACGACCACCACCGGCTCGTCATACGCGCCGTCGGCGGACTCGTCGTCCTGGCCGGACGCGACGACCACAACCGGCTCGTCATACGCGCCGTCGGCGGACTCGTCGTCCTGGCCGGACGCGATGACCGCAACCGGCTCGTCCTGCTCGTCGTCATGCCCGCCGTCGCCGTACTCGTCGTCCTGGCCGGACGCGACGACCGCAAGCGGCTCGTCCTGCTCGTCGTCATGCCCGCCGTCGCCGTACTCGTCGTCCTGGTCGGACGCCATGACCGCACCCGGCTCGTCGTCGTCCTCGTGCACTTCCTGGGCCGACGTGGTGAACGAGGTCGGCGTAGGACCGGCGGGCGTAGCGGTGAGGTCGTCGGCATCGACAGCGCCGGCTGGCGCCGCGACGGGCTCACCGCGACGCTGGAGCACGCCGACGATCAGGAACGCGAAGGCGAGCAGGCTGACCCCGATCGAGGCATACACGAAGTTGATCTCGGGTGTGAAGATCCCGACGGCCAGCAGGACGGCGGCGACCACGACGAGGGCGGCGCTGACGACGATCAAGGGGGTCCTCCGGTACGGACGATCAAGGTGCGGCAATTGTAACGACGGGTGCGAGGCGCGACCCGGGCGTCAATCAGCCGTTGCTCGGGTCGGGCCCGGACCGGAACGGGCCGACCCCGGGGGCGCCCGACGGGAGCGGCGGGGCGGCGCGCTGGCCGAGCGGGACGTCACCCTCGGCGTCGGCCGTCAGGTCGGGAGCGTCGTTGGAGAGGTCCAGATCGGGTGCGGCGGCAGCAAAAGTCCCGGCCGTCCGGGCCGGGGCCGGCACACCGGCGCCACCGTCCTCCGGGACGACCCGACCTTCCAGGTCACCCAGCTGGCTCACCAGGTAGGCCTTGAGGCGGCTGCGGTACTCGCGCTCGAAGGAGCGGAGGTCCTCGATGTGCGTCTCGAGAGAGGTCCGGCGGGCCTCGAGCCCGCGGGTCGCACCCTGCATCTTGGCGGCGAGGTCGGCGTCGGCCTTCTCGTGAGCGGCCCGGGCCTGCCCCGAGAGCCGGTCGGCCTCCGTCCTGGCCTCGACCAGGGCCCGTTCGGCCTGCTCGCGGCTCGTCGTCTGCAGCCGCTCCGCCTCGGCGCGGGCGGGCGCAAGGGTCTTGTCGAGCTCCTCCTGAGCCGAACCACGCAGCGTCTCGGCCTCCTCCCGCGCGGCGGTGAGCGTCGCGT
The DNA here is from genome assembly GCA_038235705.1 of Mycobacteriales bacterium. GTDB lineage: Bacteria > Actinomycetota > Actinomycetes > Mycobacteriales > SCTD01 > CANKBT01. The sequence goes on along the minus strand of JBBSTR010000047.1, from coordinate 14,874 downwards.
CGGCCTCGGTCCGTGCGCTCTCGATCAGTGCGGCCGCTTCGGCACGGGCAGACGCGAGCTGCTCGGCAGCCTCGAGGCGGGCGCTGCTCAGGGTCTGCTCGGCCATGCCGAGCACGCGCAGCGCCGCCTGCTGCACGTCCGCTGCCTCGATCCCCGAGTCGGCGGCCGGGCCCGCCGCAGGGGCGAGGCCGGACGCCTTCTGTGCGGGCGCGGCGGTCGTCGGCCGAGGCCCACCGACCTTCACGTCGTTGTTCTCACGCAGCAGCCGCACCAGCTCTGCCTCGACCTCGTCGAGGAAGCCGTCGACCTCTTCCATGTCGTAGCCACGGAACGTCTTCGTGAAGAGCTTGTTCTCTACGTCTTGCGGGGTCAACGGCACAGGATCACTCCGAGAAGAGACGGGGCACGGATCGTGCGGGGAGCAGGAGCCGTCATCGCGCCAGTCCCTGCGCGACGGAGCGCAGGATGTTGGCCACGATGATGACGACGATGAACGCCAGGTCCAGGGAGACGTTGCCGATCCGGAGCGGCGGCAGGACCCGACGGACGGCCTTGAGCGGCGGGTCCGTCACGGTGTAGACGGCCTCGAGCAGGATGGCTACGGCACCGGTCGGGCGGAAGGAACGGGCGAAGAGAAAGACGTACTCAAAGATCAGCCTGATGATGAGCAGGATGATGAAGACCAGCAGGACGGTCGCGACGACCGACCAGATGACTGCAGACGCTCCCACCGGTGGCCGGCTCCTCTCGTTCTTGGGCCACCGTCAGCACGGGGCCGTGCGGTCAGGACTGGTTGAAGAAGCCGGTTTCCGCCATCCGGGCCTTGTCCTCGGCCGTGACCTCGACGTGCTCCGGCGAGAGCAGGAAGACCTTGTTGGTCACCCGCTCGATCCGCCCGTGGAGGCCGAAGGACAGACCGGCGGCAAAGTCGACGAGGCGCTTGGCGTCGCCGTCGTCCATCTCGGTGAGGTTCATGATCACCGGCGTGCCCGACCGGAAGCTCTCGCCGATCTGACGCGCCTCGTTGTAGGTGCGCGGGTGCAGGGTCGTGATCCGGTAGGGCTCCTCAGGCACCGGCGACGCCGGCGGGACCGGCCGCAACGGGCTGTCCAGCGCCGATCCTGCACCCACCCGGCGGGGAGCGAGGGTGGAGGTCGCGGCTGACGTGGGACGCGCCGCCGGGCGCCGACGCGGCTCGTGCACGGGCTCCGGCTCCGGCTCGTCCAGCTCGTGGGCGTAGACGTCCTCGTCGTCCTCCACGAGCCCCAGGTAGAGCATCGACTTGCGCATCATGCCGGCCATGTCCTGCTCCCTGCGGATCGTTGACGCCCCGTGCAACGATGCCGGGGCTCCCGGACGTTACCGGAGCAGAGGCTCCCGGGGGCCGAAGACGGCCGTCCCGACACGCACCATCGTGCTGCCGGCGGCGACCGCGTCCTCGAGGTCGCCGCTCATGCCGGCGCTGATGACCGTGGCGGCAGGATGGTCCGCGCGCAGCCGGGTCGCCTCGTCCGCCACCTGCGCGAACGCGGCCCGCGCCTCGCTGTCGCGGGGCAGCACGGCCATCAGCCCGTCGAGCCGCAGCCCGGGCAGCCCTGCCACGTGGTCGGCGAGCGGGAGCAGCCCGTCGGCAGTCACCCCTCCCCGTTCCGGGTCGCCGTCCAGGCTCAGCTGGAGCAGGACCCCGACCGTGCGCCCGACCCGCTGCGCCCCGACCGAGAGGGCGTCCGCAGCCCGGACCCGGTCCACGGACTGCACCAAGGTGGCGTACGAGGCCACCGAGCGCGCCTTGCGCGACTGCAGCTGCCCGAGGAAGTGCCAGCGGAGGTCCTCCGCCTCCCCCGCCAGCTGCGCCGCCTTTGCCGCCGCCTCGTCGTCACGGCTCTCGCCGAGGTCCCGGACGCCCAGACGCACGGCGTGGAGCACGTCCGTGACCGGCCAGGTCTTGGTGACCACGACGAGGCGGACGTCACCGGTGACCCGTCCGGCCGACGCGCAGGCGGCTGCGATCCGGTCCCGGACCCGACCCAGACCCTCGGCCACCTGCTGGGACCGGGCCTCGCCCCCCGGGTCCTCGGTCACGCCCTCGGCCACCACGATCACGTCAACCAGACGACGCCGGCGTGGCGCCCCGAGGCGGGATCGCCGCGGTGGCTGGAGAACCGGTCCGGCTGCTCCTGGGTGCAACCGCCCACGTGGCGCACCGTGACTCTCGTCCCCGGTGCGTCACGCAGCTGTCGCTCGGCGCCGGCCCGCAGGTCGACCGCGGCGGTTCCCTGCCGCGTGGTGCTCCGGGCGCCGGGGACGAACCGGCCCACGTCGTCGGCCAGCGCGGCCGGAAGCTCGTAGCAGCGGCCGCAGACCGCCGGGCCCACCACCGCCGTGATGTCGATGGCCCCGAGCGTCGCCATCGTCTCGAGCGTGCGCAGCAGGACCCCGGACACCAGGCCGGCCCGGCCGGCGTGCGCCGCCGCGGCGACCCGGGCGCCCGGGTCGACCAGCAGCACCGGCAGGCAGTCGGCGGCGAGGACGGCGACCGCGATCCCGGGCCGTCGTACGACCAGGGCGTCGACCCCCGCGACGGTGCCGTGGTCCTCGTCGACGACCGCGACCCGGTCACCGTGCACCTGGTCAGCGAAGACCAAGGCGGGCACGCCGAGCCGTTGCCGCAGCGCGGCCCGGCGGGACAGCACGCGCGACGGGTCGTCAGCGACGTGCAGGGACAGGTTGCCTGGCCCCCCGGAAGCCTCGCGCGTCGTGAAGACGCCGCAGCCGGGCTCGGGCAGCGCGGCGTCGACGAGGCCCGCCGCGGCGAGGTCCGCGGGTGTCAGGCCCTGCGAGGCGGGGTCCGGCGGCACGACCTACTTCAGGAAGTCGGGGACGTCGAGGTCGTCCTCGACGACGACGGTGCGCGGCGGACGGGCGGTCGACGCGGGGTTCGCCGGGGGCGTGGGGCGGCGCTCCGACTGACCGGCCGGCTCGACCGAACGGCTGCCGGGACGGCTCGCGCCGTCACGCGGGCCGGCCTCGCGCGGCTCACGCACCTGCCCTGGCTCACGCGAGCCGGGGGCTCGAGGGGCGTCGCTGCGCTGCGGTCCGTCACCTCGCTGCAGCCCCTCCGAGCGGGCGCCCGTGCCCGACCCGGCGGGCAGGCCGCGCTCCTGGGCGGCGGCCACGCGCCGCACCGGCTCCCGACGGATCGGCGTCGGTGCACCCGCGTCGAAGCCGGCCGCGATCACGGTCACCCTGACCTCGTCGCCGAGCGCGTCGTCGATCACCGCACCGAAGATGATGTTGGCGTCCTGGTGCGCCGCGTCCGTCACCAGCTGAGCTGCTTCGTTGATCTCGAACAGCCCGAGGTCGCTGCCGCCGGAGATGTTCATCAGCACGCCGTGCGCGCCGTCCATGCTGGCCTCGAGCAGCGGGCTGGCGATGGCCATCTCAGCCGCGACCGCGGCCCGGTCCTCGCCGCGTGCGTGACCGATGCCCATCAGGGCACCGCCGGCCCCGCTCATGACGGCCTTCACGTCGGCGAAGTCGAGGTTGATCAGGCCGGGGGTGGTGATGAGGTCGGTGATGCCCTGCACGCCGGACAGCAGCACCTGGTCGGCGCTGCGGAAGGCGTCGAGCACGCTGACCTGACGGTCGCTGATCGACAGCAACCGATCGTTCGGGATGATGATGAGCGTGTCGACCTCGGCGCGCAGCGCGTCGATGCCCTCCTCGGCCTGCTGGGCCCGACGGCGCCCCTCGAAGCCGAACGGCCGGGTCACGACGCCGATGGTGAGCGCGCCGAGGCCACGGGCGACCGCCGCGACGACCGGGGCCCCGCCGGTGCCGGTGCCGCCGCCCTCGCCCGCCGTCACGAAGACCATGTCGGCCCCCTTCAGGACCTCTTCGATCTCGTCACGGTGGTCCTCGGCCGCCTGGCGACCGACGTCGGGCTGAGCGCCCGCGCCGAGCCCTCGGGTGAGCTCGCGGCCGATGTCGAGCTTGACGTCGGCGTCGCTCATCAGCAGGGCCTGGGCGTCGGTGTTGATCGCGATGAACTCGACGCCCTTGAGGCCGACCTCGATCATCCGGTTGATCGCGTTGACGCCACCTCCCCCGATCCCGACGACCTTGATCACGGCGAGGTAGTTCTGCGGTGCGGCCACGGGGCGGTGCCTCTCGATCGTGCGGGCGACGGGGGTTGGGCGATCTCGTGACTGACGCACAACCCTCACCTGACCCTCAAGGTCCAGTGGAGATTTAGCGTTATGTCAGCCTGCGTACTGCCTCGGCACGCTACGGGCGCTGACTGTCCGAGGTCAACCCTGGTCGGACGACTTCGCGCCACGGGCGCGTCGACGGGCCTTCTTCACCGCGTACATCTCCCGGTCTGCTTGGCCCAGCAGCCCCGCCGGGTCCGCTTCGCCGCAAGAGCTGCCGGCCATGCCGACGCTCACCCCTACCTCGAGGGTGAGACCTGAGACGTGCAAAGGTCGAGCGATCTCGCGCTCGAGCCGAACCCCGAGCGTTTCGAGCATGTCCGTCGCCGTGCTCTCGGCCAGCACCACGAACTCGTCGCCACCGAGCCGGGCGACGGTGTCGGAGGGGCGTACCGCCGCCTTCAACCGGTCGGCCACCTCGCAGAGCACTGCGTCACCGACGGCGTGGCCGTGCTGGTCGTTGATGTCCTTGAACCCGTCGAGATCCAGGAAGAGCAGCCCGGTCGAGGTGCCGAGGCGGCCGTCCCTCGCGAGCGCCGCCCGGGTGCGCTCCTCGAGCAGGCCGCGGTTGGACAGCCCGGTGAGGGGGTCGCGGACCACCCGCTCGGTGAGGCTTGCGGTGAGGTCCCGCAGGTCCTGTTCGGCCCGTCGACGCTCGGTCACGTCCTGCGCCGAGAGCGCGAGCCATGTCGGCACGCCGCTGGAGTCAGCGACAAGGTTGACCCCGTGCAGCACCCAGCTCTCCTGACCGTCCGGGGTCAGGTAACGCTCCTCGGCCTGCAGGGATCGATCACGTCCCGCACGGAGCCGGTCGAGCCCCGCGTCCTCGCCCCACCAGCCGATCGGACGCACCAGGTCAGAAAGCTGCACCCCGACCAGGTCCTCGGGGGCCCGGCCGAGCATCCGGGCGTATTCCTCGTTGACCCGCAGGAAGGTCGTCTCCAGGTCGGCCAGCGCGAGCCCGATCCCGAGGTGCTCGAAGAACTGCTCGAAGACGTCGAAGCCAGCGGTAAGGGCCTCGACCGAGGCGCGAGCCGCCTCGGCCCGCTCAGGGCTGACGCGGGCGGCCGTCGACCACTCCGCAGCGCCGTCGACAAGGTTTCTCGGTTGGGGCGGCTGCCACGATCGGCTGCTGGGGGCAGAAGTGAGCCGGGTGTCGTCCACCTCAGCCCCCTTCCCCGTCACGGCGCGAGGATGCACCACGGGCGGGCGACGGCCGTTCGGGTGCCTGCCGTGCGCCCTCCCGGACGAGTGGGCATCAGCGTACGACAGCAACCGTCGGGGTGCTCACGTCGATCTCCAGCCCCTTCGGTGCATCGGTCTTCTTGCCTTCGGCGAGCGCCCGGGCGAGCCGATCCCTCTCCAGGGTGGCGACGACCGCGGCCTTCGTCGCCGTGTCCGCGGCGTCCCCGGGCGCTCCCCACAGCACGGTGCGCCCGTCTGCGAGCAGCAGGACCACCGACGAGGCGGACCGCCCCTGGACCTGCTGCACCTGGTCACGCAGGTCCTTCGGCAGGCCGACGAGCACGGACATGGCGGCGGTGGCCGCCGCCGCACGGCTCTTCCCGAGCGTCAGAGCCAGAGCCGGGAGCCCGGGCGGCGGGGACGCCGCGGAAGCGAACGCCACGCCGGTCGCGTCGTACAGCCGCACGGAGCCGTCGGGCTGGGCCTCGTACGCCTCTGCGGTGCGTTCGGTGACGACCAGCCTGACCGTGTGCGGCCAGGACCGGTGCACGGAGACGGCGGCCACCTCGGGGAGCGCCCCCACCCGAGCCCGGATCCCGTCGACGTCGACGGTGGCGAGCGCCGTACCGTCCCGCACCGCCGCGGCCGCGGTCACCTGCTGCGTCGAGAGGCGACCGACACCGGTGACCTCGACGGCGCGCACGTCGAGCAACGGCGACAGCAGGAGAGCGACCGCCGCCCCGGCGACGGCCAGCAGCAGGACGAGCGCGAGGACGGCGCGACGCCCGACCCGGTGCCCGCCGCGACGCCCGACCGGCTCGTCCCGGGTCGGGCGTGCAGGCGAACGGCCGGGTGTCGGCCGTCGGGGAAGGGTGCCACGCTGGCTCACCGGGTCTCCAGGTGCGTCGGGGGGTCCTCGGACCCGGTGGTCGGGGCCGGACCGGCAGGTGGCGCGGACCGCTCCTGCATGAGTCGCAGGACCTCAGGGCCGATCAGCGTGACGTCGCCGGCGCCGAGCGTGAGCACCATGTCGCCGGGCCGGGCCAGCGAGGCGAGCAGTCCCGGGACGGCCGACCAGCTGGGCTCGAACAGCACGCGCCCCGGCGGCAGCGGGACGGCTGCGGCGACGACGGCCCCGCCGGCACCCGGGATCGGCTCCTCCCCGGCGGCGTACACCTCCATCACGACGACCTCGTCGGCGAGCGCGAGCGCGCGACCGAAGCCGGCGGCGAAGGCCTGCGTACGGCTCCAGCGGTGCGGCTGGAACGCCACGACCAACCGTCCTCCGGCGACGACCTCGCGCGCTGCGAGCAACTGCGCGGTCACCTCGGTGGGATGGTGCGCGTAGTCGTCGTAGACGCGTACGCCCTCGACCTGGCCCTTCAGCTCCATCCGACGCCGCACACCGGTGTACAGGCCGAGCCCGGCGACGAGCAGGGGCTCGGACAGCCCGAGGGTGCTGCCAGCGAGCAGCGCGGCGGCGCTGTTCAGGGCGAGGTGCCGGCCCGGTACGGCGAGGTGCACCGGTGGGAGCCGACGGCCGGACAGCACCGGCGTCCAGGTGCTCGTGGTCCCCTTGACGGTGAGCCCGGTGACCCGCAGGTCGGCGTCGTCCGCCTCGCCGTAGGTGCGCACCCGTACGCCCTGTGCGCGGACGGTCTCGGTCAGCGCCCGGGCTCCGGCGTCGTCGGCGCAGGTCACGAGCCCGCCCGGGCCGACGGTCGTCGCGAAGTCCACGAACGCCTGAGCGACTGCCTCACCGGTCCCGTAGTGGTCCAGGTGGTCGGCCTCGACGTTGGTGACGACGGCCAGCTCGGGCCGGTAGGCGAGGAAGCTGCCGTCGCTCTCGTCTGCCTCGACGATGAACAGCTCGCCAGACCCGTGGTGCGCGTTGCTGGCGGCCTCGTTGAGGTCTCCCCCGATGGCGAAGCTCGGGTCCACCCCGCAGTGGAACGCGGCGACGGTGAGCATCGAGGTGGTCGTCGTCTTGCCGTGCGTGCCGGCCACCGCCACGCCGCGACGGCCGACCATGAGCGCCGCCAGCGCCTCGGCGCGGGGCAGCACCGGCGTCCCGGCTGCTCGTGCGGCCACCAGCTCCGGGTTGCTGGGCGTGATCGCGGTGCTCACCACGACGACGGACGCACCGACGGTGTGCGCCGCGTCGTGACCGAGATGGACGGTCGCCCCCAAAGCACGCAGCTCCGTCACGGCACGCGAATCCTTGGCGTCGCTGCCGGACACCTGCCCGCCTCGGGCGAGCAGGACGCGGGCGATGCCGCTCATCCCGGCTCCGCCGATCCCCACCAGGTGCACCCGGCCGGTCAGCAGCGCAGCGCTCGGGGTCATGCTTCCACCGGGGTACGCACCACGGACAGGACCAGGTCGGCCACCGCGAGGTCGGCGTCACGGTGCCCGAGCCCGGCGGCGGCGGTGCCCATGACCCGGAGCCGGTCAGGGTCGGTGAGCAGCGGCAGGACCAGGCTCCGTACGGCCTCCGCGTCGAGCGCACCGTCGTCGACGAGCACACCGCCGCCGGCCGCGACGAGAGCGGAGGCGTTCAGCGCCTGCTCGCCGTTGCCGTGCGGCAGCGGGACGTAGACGGCGGGCAGCCCGACCGCCGCCAGCTCGGCGCAGGTCATCGCGCCGGAGCGGCACAGGACAAGGTCAGCCGCGGCGTAGGCCTGCTGCATCCCGTCCACGTACGGCACCACGACGTAGCCGGGCAGCTGCCCTACCTGGGCGGCGACCTGCTCCGCGTTCTTCGGCCCGGTCACGTGCAGCACCTGAGCGCCGGCGGCCACGAGGTCGTGGGCAGCGGCGGCGACCGCCTCGTTGATCCGCCGCGCGCCCTGCGAGCCGCCCGTGACGAGCAGAACCGGACCCTCGCCGAGCCCGAGGGCCCGCCGTGCGGCGGGTCGGGCGGCGGAGCGGTCCAGCTGTGCGACCTCGCGCCGGAGCGGCAGGCCCAGCACCTGCTCGCCACGCAGCCCGGTGCCGGCGACGGTGCTCACGACGTGGGGCGTGAGGCGCGCCCCGACCCGGTTCGCGAGCCCGGCCCGGGCGTTCGCCTCGTGGACCACGATCGGGGTGCGACGACGTCGGGCCGCGAGGTAGGCCGGCAGCGCCACGTAGCCGCCGAACCCCACGACGACGTCGACGTGGTGCTCGTCGAGGTGACGGCCGGCCTGCCGCACGGCGCGCGCGAGCCGGCCCGGGACCCGGAGCAGCGCGGGCGTCGGACGACGCGGGAGCGGGACCCGGTCGATCTCCAGCAGCCGGTAGCCGCGGGCAGGTACGAGCCTGGCCTCCAGGCCCGATGCCGTACCGAGGGCCAGGACGCGCGAGGCGGGGTCACGACGCACGACGGCGTCGGCCAGCGCCAGCGCGGGCTCGACGTGGCCGGCCGTACCGCCCCCCGCGACCAGGACGACGGGACCGGGGGCGTCGTTCACCGACGACGGGGAACGGCTCGGGAGCTGCGTCGGGTCGCGCCGCCGCGCCCGGCGGGACGCCGAGCCGTCGGTCGCGGGGTGGACCCGGGCAGCCGCGCGCGCCAGCCGGCCCGACGGGCGGCCAGCGCTGCCGAGGCCCCCGGCTCCTGGCGGGCGAAGGAGAGCAGGATCCCGACGGCGACCATCGTCGCGAGCATCGACGACCCACCGAAGGAGACCAGCGGCAACGGGATGCCGGTGATCGGCAGCAGGCCGACGACGGCACCCAGGTTGATGATCGCCTGTGCCGCCAGCCACGCGGTGAGGGCGGCCGAGACCAGCCGCACGAACGGGTCGGTGGCCCGTTGCGAGATCCGCACCCCGGAGTAGGTGAGCACTGCGAACAGGATCAGCACCGAGAGGGTGCCGAGCAGCCCGAGCTCCTCGCCGATGATCGCGAAGACGTAGTCGGTGTGGGCGTTCGGCAGGCCGCCGGCCCACTTCTCCCGGCTCGCGCCGAGACCGAGCCCGAACGGGCCGCCGGACGCGAGCGCCTGCAGGCCCTGACAGGCCTGGTAGCCGCCGACCAGTCGGTGCTCCGGGCTGCACGGGTCCACGAAGGAGGCAAGCCGTGCGAGCCGGTAGGGCGCGGAGACGGCCAGAAAGCCGGCACCGGCGACGAGCACGCCGAGAAACGGCAGGAACCAGCGGAACGGCGTCCCGACGGTCCACAGCAGCGCCAGCACCACCGCGGTCGTGGCGAGCGTCGTACCGAGGTCGGGCTCCAGCATGATCAGGCCCAGGAGCAACCCGGCGACCGGGAGCAGCGGGATGAACAGGTGCTTCGGGTCGCCGAGCAGCTTGTCCTTGCGCACCAGCAGGTCGGCCCCCCACAGCGCGAGCGCCAGCTTGGCCAGCTCGCTCGGTTGCAGGTTGAAGTTGCCCGGCAGCGGGATCCATCGGGTGGAACCGTCCACCCCGCGCCCCACGCCCGGGACCAGCACCAGGACCAGCATCAGGACCGAGGCGATCAGCAGCGGATAGCCGGCCATCCGCCAGAGCCGCACCGGTGCACGGGAGGCAGCGAACATCACGGGCAGGCTGACCGCGATGAAGATCCCCTGCTTGAGGGCGATCGAGAACGAGGAGCCGAAGGTCCCGTACGCCCGGACGCTGGACGCCGAGAAGACCATCACCAGCCCCAGCGACACCAGCAGCAGGGTCGCTCCGAGGAGCAGGTGGTAGCTGGCGAGCGGACGCTGCAGGGGAGGCACGCGACGGGCCTCGCCGGCGTCGCGCTGGCGGGGGAGATCGAGCCCGAGGACCGACATCAGAGGCTCCGCACCGCGTCGGCGAACAGCCGGCCGCGCTCGGCGTAGTCCGCGAAGCGGTCGAAGGAGGCGGCAGCCGGAGCCAGCAGGACGGTGTCCCCCGGCTCGGCCAAGGTCGCGGCGGCGCGGACGGCTTCGGACATGCAGGCAGTGTCGGTCGCCGTCACCTCGACCACGGGGAGATCGGGCGCGTGTCGCGCGAGCGCGTCCCGGAACGGGACCCGGTCCTCGCCGAGCAGCACCGCTGCCCGCAGCCGTGGCACGGCCGCACGCACGAGCGGCTCGACGTCGGCGCCCTTGAGCAGGCCGCCGGCGACCCACACCACCGGGGCGTACGCCGACAGGCTCGCCAAGGCCGCGTGCGGGTTCGTCGCCTTGCTGTCGTCGACGTAGGCGACCCCGTCCACGACGCCGACGAGCGCGTTGCGGTGCTCCCCCGGCTGGGTCGCCCTCAGCCCGTCGCGGCAAGCCTGCGCCGACACCCCGTAGGACCGCGCGAGCGCGAGCGCGGCCAGCGCGTTCGCGACGTTGTGGTCTCCGGGCAGGGCCAGGTCGCCCAGCTCGGCCAGCGCGGTCGCCTCGCCCGACACGTCCGGGAAGGCCCGGTCGACGAGCAGGTCCTCGACCACGCCCAGCTCGCCGACCCGGGGGCTCCGGAGGCTGAACCCGACCCGGGTGCCCGGGGCACGGTCCAGGAGCCGCGCCGTCGCCGGGTCGTCGAGGTTGCCGACCGCGACGCCGCCGGTCCAGACCCGGGTCTTCGCCTCCGCGTAGGCGGCGGGACCGCCGTGCCAGTCGAGATGGTCGTCCGACAGGTTCAGCAGAGCGCCGGCGGCCAGGTCGACCCGAGGCGACCAGTGCAGCTGGAAGCTGGACAGCTCGACGGCGAGCACGTCGTACGGCCCGGTGACCGCCTCGACGAGCGCCAGTCCGATGTTGCCGGCCGCGACGACTCTGTGACCGGCCGCGCGCAGCACCTGCTCGAGCATGGTGACCGTGGTGGTCTTGCCGTTCGTGCCGGTGACGGCGAGCCAGGGCGGTCCGTCCGGGCCGCCGAGCCGCCGAGCCAGCTCGACCTCGCCGATCACCTCCACACCACGGCGCTGTGCGTCCACCAGAAGGGGGGTGCCCGGACGCCAGCCGGGCGAGACGACGACCAGGTCGGTGTCGGCCGGAGCCTCGGTCAGGTCTCGGACGGTGAAGCCGTCCGCCCGCACCTCGGCCGCAGCCCCCGCGTCGGCGACCGTCACGACCGCGCCCCGCTCGCGCAGGGCTCGCGCGGCCGCGGCGCCGCTGACCCCCGCGCCGGCCACGAGGACCGCACGACCGCCGTACCCGCTCATGCCTGTTCCTGGGGCGTGTTCACGCCAGCGGTGTGGCCGAGATGTACTCGGCGTAGAACAACCCCAGCCCGAAGGCCACGGCCAGCCCGGCGATGATCCAGAACCGCACGATCACGGTCGTCTCGCGCCAGCCGGCCAGCTCGAAGTGGTGATGGATCGGCGCCATGTTGAACACCCGCTTCCGGGTGGCCTTGAAGTAGGCGACCTGGATGATCACCGACAGCGTCTCGATCACGAACAGGCCGCCGAGCACCACGAGCAGCAGCTCGGTCTGGGTGAGGATCGCGAGGCCGGCGAACGTGCCACCGATCGCCAGCGACCCGGTGTCGCCCATGAAGATCTTGGCTGGGCTGGCGTTCCACCACAGGAAGCCGAAGCAGGCGCCCATCGCCGCCGCGGCGACCAGCGCGAGGTCCAGCGGGTCCCGCACCTCGTAGCAGCCCGGTCCCGCCGCGCGTGCGCAGCTGTTGCCGAACTGCCAGAACGCGATCACGACGTACGCGGCGAAGACCATCGCGCTGGACCCGGTGGCGAGGCCGTCGAGGCCGTCGGTGAGGTTGACCGCGTTGGACGTGGCCGTGATCACGACGTACGCGAAGATCACGAAGCCGACGGTGCCGAGCGCGATCGCGCCGTAGTCGCGGATGAAGGACAGGTTGGTCGACGCCGGCCGCAACCCGGCGCCGTTGCGGAACTGCAGGGCGCCGAGCGCGAAGGCCACCCCGACGATCAGCTGACCGGCGAACTTCGCGGCTGCGGTCAGCCCGAGCGAACGCTGTTTGCGGATCTTGATGAAGTCGTCGAGGAAGCCCACCAGGCCGAGCCCGACCATCAGCCCGAGCACGAGCAGGCCGCTGGCGGTGGGGCCGCGGTCGGCGCGGCTGATGACGGTCAGGTGAGCCACCCCGTAGCCGAGGACGGTCGCCACGATGATCACCACCCCGCCCATCGTCGGGGTGCCACGCTTGACCGCGTGGCTGGCCGGGCCGTCCTCGCGGATCTCCTGGCCGTAGCCGCGCCGACGAAGCATCTTGATCACCGCCGGGGTGCCCAGCAGGGAGACGATGAGGCCGGTCATCGCCGCGATGAGGACCGACCTCACGCGCCGTCCTCCACGAGCGCCTGGGCGACGCGCTCGAGCCCGGCGGAGCGGGAGCCCTTCACCAGCACGACGTCGCCCGGCCGCAGCTCGGTCCGCAGCAGCGCCAGGGCGGCGTCCACGTCCGGCACGTGCAGCGACTCCGAGCCCCAGCTGCCCTCCAGCACCGCGCCGGCGTGGATCCCGCCGGCGGCTGCGCCGACGACGACGAGCTGACTGATGTCCAGGCGCACGACGAACCGGCCGAGGTCCATGTGCAGGTCGCGACTGTCCTCACCGAGCTCGCCCATCACGCCGAGCACGGCCACGGTCCGGCGCTTCTTGCCGTCGCTCATCACCGCGAGCGTCTTGAGGGCGGCCCGCATGGCCTCGGGGTTCGCGTTGTAGGCGTCGTTGACGATCGTGACGCCGTCGGCGCGCTCGGTGACGGCCATCCGCCAACGGCTGCCCGCCTCCGCGGTCTGCAGGCGCTCGAGCACGGTGGCGTGCCGGACCGGGCCTCCGTAGGCGTCGGACGCGGCGACCAGCACGGCCATCGCGTTCGCCGCCTGGTGCTCCCCGACCAGGCGCAGGTGCACCCGCTCGCCGTCCACCTCGAAGCTCGCCCGTCCACCGGTGTCGATCATCAGGCCCACCGGGGTGGGGACGACCTGGACCGTGGCGCCCTCCGGTGCCCGGGGCGCCATGCCGGCGGTGAGCGGACCTGGGCCGAGCACGGCACGGCCGCCGGGGGCGAGCGCCTCGACCAGCTCGCCCTTGGCCACCGCGATCGCCTCGGACGAGCCGAACTCGCCGAGGTGCGCGGAGCCGACGTTGAGCACGATCGACACGTCGGGCCGCACGATCCCGGTGAGGAAGGCGATGTGGCCGAGGCCGCGCGCGCTGTATTCCAGGACGGCGTACGGCGTGCTCGCCTCCCGACGCAGGCAGGTCAGCGGCATGCCGATCTCGTTGTTGAAGGACCCGACCGGGGCCAGCGTGCCTTCGCCCAGGACGTGTGCCAGCAGGTCCTTGGTGGTGGTCTTGCCGCTGCTGCCGGTGATCCCGAAGGTGAGCGGTCGCGGCTCGGTCGCGTACACCTCGCGGGCGAGCGCCTGCAGGGCCACCAGGACGTCCGGGACGACGACGCACGAGGCACCCTCGACCGGCCGGCTCGTGACGGCGCCCGCGGCACCCCCGTCCACGGCGGCGACCACGTGGTCGTGCCCGTCGGACCGCTCCCCCGGCAGGGCGAGGAAGAGCCCGCCCGGGCGCACCAGCCGGCTGTCGACCTCGACCGGGCCGGTCACGGGCGCGTCGGGTCCTTCGAGCGTCCCGCCCACGGCTCGGGCGACGCCCGCGAGCGTGGTGGCGATCACCGCTCGGCCAGCAGCGCCTGCAGCACGAGCCGGTCGTCGAACGGGGTCTTCACGCCGGCGACCTCCTGACCCTGCTCGTGCCCCTTGCCGGCGACCACGACGGTGTCGCCGGGCCGGGCCGCACGGACGGCGAGCGCGATCGCGGCCTGCCGGTCCGGCTCGACGACGGCCTGCGCTGCGTCCGGCACCCCGGCGGCCATCTCGGCCAGGATGGCGCTCGGGTCCTCGCTGCGCGGGTTGTCGCTGGTCAGCACGGCCAGGTCGGCGCCCTCGGCGGCCGCCCTGCCCATCCGCGGACGCTTGGCCCGGTCGCGGTCACCGCCGCAGCCGAGCACCACGATCAGACGGCCCTCGGTGACCGGCCGCAGCGCCGAGAGCAGCGTGCTGACCGCCTCCGGCGTGTGGGCGTAGTCCACGACGGCCAGGAACGGCTGACCTGCCTCGACCCGCTCCATCCGGCCCGGCACGCCGGCGAGCGCGGCGACACCGTCGACGGCCGCCTCGACGTCGACACCCGCCTCGACCAGGGTCGCCAGCGCGAGCACGGCGTTGGCGACGTTAAAGGCGCCCGGCAGGCGTACGGCGGCGGGCAGGTCCACACCGGGCCCGACCAGCCGGAAGCTGCTGCCGTCCGGACCGGGCTCGACCTGCTCCGCGCGCCACGTCGGTGGCACGAGCAGCCCCTGCGGCCCGCAGGTGACCGTCGGCACCAGCGCGCGCGCGGCGAGCCGGGCCCCTGCCGGGTCTGCGACGTCCACCACGGCGCGGGTGGCGCGGGCCGGGGTGAACAGCTCGGCCTTCGCAGCCTCGTAGGTGGCCATGTCCCCGTGGAAGTCGAGGTGGTCCTGACTCAGGTTGGTGAAGGCCGCGACGTCGAAGACCAGGCCGTCGACCCGGCCGAGCACGAGCGCGTGGC
>JBBSTR010000046.1:0-18669 GCA_038235705.1 Mycobacteriales bacterium | reverse complement strand
GGCCGGGTCCGGCTCACCGACCGTGTCGTACGCGGAGACCGTCGCCGTCGTGCTGCGGACCCGGACGGCGATCAGGCGCAGCTGCTGCAGCCCGGTGTTCTCGATCGTCAGCGGTACGGAGAGCCCGTCGTCGATCGGCTCTGGCGGGCCGGCGGTCGCCAGGAGGGCCTCACCCTGCGCGACGCAGAGGCCGCCGAGGTCGGCCGACAGGTTCGTCGCTACCGTGCGGTCACCGCTCGGCAGGGAGACCGCAACCAGCGCTGTGGACGGGACGGGCCCGGTGCAGTCGACCGTTCCCGTCAGGTCGACCGCCTTCTCCGCCCCGGGCGAGAGCACGAGCGGCACCGGCCCGCTGCGCAGCTCGTCGATCCTGATCTGGCGCACGATCACGGGAACCGGTCCGTCGTTGCGCAACGTCACCGACAGGGTGAGGTCCGAGGTGCGTCGGCTGTAGCCGTCCGGGTTCACCGACACGGAGAACGCGGTCGCCGCTTCTTGCCGGTGCTGCTCACGAGCCTGCTCACGGTGCTGCGACTGGGCGTCCAGGAGCCCGACCGCCACGACCGCGAGCACCGCGACGAGCCCGAGCGCGAGCAGGCCCCGCCGGCGCGTCGGGGGCGTGGCGGGTGGCGGAGCCTGGTCAAGCCGCACCACCTCGTTCACAGGGCGACCGTACGCGCGCGGTCAGGACAAGACCCCGCTTGCGGCTGGTCTAGCGAGCGGGTCGCGGCGGCGGCGGCGGCGGGCAGCAGGTGCCCGGGCAGCGGTCGTGCGTGGCGAGCGCCCCGTGCTCCGGCAGCTCCTGCGCGGCCTCGATCCGCTCGACGACCAGGTCGCGCAGCATGCGCACGAACTGAGGGTCGGTCCCGACGGTCGCCGCCCGGGTCAGGACCAGCTCAGGCATGGTCTCCCGGGCGCGCGCCTGGGCCTCGATGTCGAGGTCGTACAGCACCTCGACGTGGTCGCTGGTGAACCCGATCGGGACCATCACCACCTCACGCACGCCCTCGGCGTACAGCTGCTCGAGCCGGTCGCCGACGTCCGGCTCGAGCCACGGCACCTGCGGCGGACCGGAGCGGGACTGCCACACCAGCTGCCACGGGTTCCGACCCACCTTGGACATGACCTGCGACGACGCCTCGGTGAGCGCGCCGGCGTACGCCCCGCCGGTCGGCCCGCTGGTCGCGTTCATCGAGGTCGGGATGGAGTGCGCGGTGAACAGCACCGTGGCCTCGGGCGACGGCAACGCCGCCTGCACCGCCCGGACCATCGGGTCGAGGAACCCGTCCTCGGCCCAGTAGTGCCGCATCTTCGTCACCATCACGTCGCCGCGGTTTCGCCAGACGTCCTCGCGATACTGCCGGCACCCGCTGTAGGACGGGAACGCGCTCGTCACGACCTCCAGGGCATGACGTACGCCGTCCGCCGCCATCTGCGGGAGCACGTCGGCGAGCAGGGGGTGCCAGTTGCGGTTGCCCCAGTAGACGGGTAGGTCCGGGCCGGCTTCGGCGAGCACACCCTCCAACGCGGCCTTGAGCGCTCGGGCCTGGTCGTTGATCGGGCTGACCCCGCCGAAGTGCTCCAGGTAGTGCCGGCTCACCTCGGCCAGTCGCGCCTCGGGGATCCCGCGGCCCGCAGTGACGTTCTGCATGAACGGCAGCACGTCGTCCGGGCCCTCGGGCCCGCCGAAGCTGACGAGCAGGATCGCGTCGATCGGGGGGGCGTCGGGGGGCTGCGTGTCGATCTTCTCGTACAAGCTGGTCACACCCTCCATCCTGCCCGGTGGCACCCGGAGCCGCCCGGCGGGAGGATGCTCGAGTGACGATCGTGCTGGTCCCTCTCGCACTGCTGGGACCGGTACTGCTCGTGCTGGTCTGGGTGGTCGCCCTGGCGCACCACGGGCCGCTCGGCTGGCTGGCCGCCGTGATGCTGCTGATCGGCATCGCCGTGGGCTCGCGGTGGACCGTACGCCGGGGGTGGCGCTGGTGGCTCGGCACGAAGGCCCCGCTCGGCCACGGGCACGCGCGGCGCAAGCTCTACTGACCCCGGTCCGGCCTCAGCTGCGGAAAGGGTCCGGCAGAGGACTCGCGAGCTCGGTACGAGGACAGGCGGCCAGGGTCAGGTCCCCGAACTGCAGGGCGTCGTCGCACAGCTGCTCGACGGTCCAGCCGAGCTTGTCGGCGTCCGACGTCAGGGTCGCCCGGTAGATCGTGATGTCGTAACGGCCCGGACTGCCGTACACCGCGCCGACCGTCCCGAGCTTGACCGCGGTGCCCGGTCCGCTGGGGGTCCCGTCCCAGGCCTTGTCGTAGCGGATCCACAGCCCGGGGCTCGCGTTCCAGACGCCGCCCTTGGACACGTCGCGGCGCTCCAGCTCGGCCACGATCAGTCGGGCTGCCGTCGCGGGCAGCACCGCGGAGGGACGGATGACGGTCGTACGTTCGGTCACCCGCTCATGATGCCCGTCCCGCGGACCGTGGTCGAGCCCGGGCGCTCCCCCGAACGAGTGACTCTGCGTCACCGCCCGGCTGGCCGGCCCGTTGCCCGGCCAAGCCCGCGTCGCAGCCGACCCGACGGTTCTCAGTCCAGCACGGCTTCGGGGACGCTCTCGTCGAGCAGCTGGGTGACCGCGGCGAACACGCCCCGGGTCGGGCAGGCGCAGTAGTCGTCGTGCCAGGCGCGCAGGCACCCCTCCGGGTAGTCGAGCGTGCGGATCACCCGTGCCGGGTTGCCGGCGACCAGGCAGTCGTCGGGGACGTCCTTGGTCACGACCGCACCGGCAGCCACCAGGACGCGTCGACCCAGCGTCACGCCGGGCAGGACCATCGAACGGCTACCGAGCCAGCAGCCGTCACCGATCGTCACGGGTGCCTGCCGGACGTCTCCCCCGGCGACCCCGTGGCTGTCGCTGTCGAAAACCATCACCTCGTTGCCGAACGCCACGTCGTTGCCGACCGTGATCTGCTCGACGCAGAGGATGATCGTCCCGCTGTTGACGAACACCCGGTCACCGAACCGCATCCGGCCCCAGCCGCTGATCACGGTCTTGCGGTGACCGGACCAGACCTTGAAGTCGTCGCCGACGACCATGTCGCTGCCGTCGACGGTGGCCTTGCCGAGCAGGGTCGCACGCACCCCGACCTGGCTCACCGACCGCAGCTGCCAGCGGGCCTTCAGTGGCTGGGTGCGCTCCAGCCACTGCCACCACAGCTCCGTACGCCTCCGCTTGATGCTCATCGCCCGGCAGCCTAGCGAGCCGCACCTCCTCCGCCACCCCCCGACGATCTTCCGTGAATACCGCTCCGCGCGACGTGTCATCGGCACGAGGGGACGATCGTCAAGCTCTGCGGGCAGGCGTCAGCGGCGGGGCTCCCACCGGAAGCGGCGCACGGCCACGACGGCGCCCAGCAGGCCCCACAGCGCCAGGATCCCGAGGTCTCCCCAGGCAAAACCGTGGGTGAGCCCGTCCGGCAGTCGCGGGTCGAAGGCCGCGAAGACCGCCTGGGTGAAGTGGCTGACCGGAAACACGTCGGCGATCCGCGCCAGCACCGACCCTGGCTGCAGGGGGAAGAAGGTGCCGGAGAGGAACAGGATCGGGAACAGGATCCCGTTGACCACGGCCGGCGCCGCGTCGGCGTTCGGCACGAGCGAAGCGATCGCGACCCCGAGCGCGCAGAAGCTCGCTGCCCCGACCAGCAGCGCGAGGGCGAGCGCGAGGTAGTGGGTCGGCAGCTCGACGCCGTACACCAGGATCCCGAGGGCCGTCGTCAACGCGAAGATCAGCAGCGAGACCAGCACGGCGCTGCCGAGCAGGCCGCCGATCAGCACCGACGGTGGCAACGGGGTGGCCCGGAACCGCTTCAGCTCGCCGGTCTGGCGCCGGAAAGCGAGCGTGATGCCGATCTGCGTGTAGGTCGAGGAGATCACCCCGAACGCGATGATCGCAGGGATGAAGAACTGGTTGTAGGCCAGCCCACCCAGGAAATCGATGGTCGAGCCGTTGTTCAACGAGGCGAAGATGACCAGGAACACCAGCGGGAACGCGAAGGTGAAAAAGGCCGAGGCCGGGTTGCGCCAGTAGGCCTTTTGCTCGTAACGGACCTGCACCCCGAGCAGCCGTACGGGGCTCATGACGGCCCGCCGGACGGGTCGTCGACCAGCTGCAGGTAGACGTCCTCCAGGGACTCGCGGGTCACGGTCAGGCGGTCGAGGGTGACCCCCTGCTCCCGGGCCCACGACGTCAGGCGGTAGAGCGTCTCGACCGGGTCGTAGCACCCGACGGAGACCTGCTCTCCGTCGCGTGCGACCTGGTCGTCCTCGGCGAGCGGTGGCAGCGAACCGTCCACGAGCCGGAACCGCACGGTCGCCGGGCTCTGGGCCCGTCCCCCGAGCTCGCCCGGCGGTCCCTCGGCCACCACCAGCCCACCGGCGAGCACAACGACCCGGTCGGCGAGCGCCTCGGCCTCCTCCAGGTAGTGCGTGGTCAGCACGATCGTCGTGCCACCCTCGCGGAGCCCCCGGACGACGTCCCAGGCCCCCCGCCGAGCGCTCGGGTCGAAGCCGGTGGTGGGCTCGTCCAGGAACAGCAGCTTCGGCGAACCGATGATCCCGAGGGCGAGGTCGAGCCTTCGCTGCTGCCCGCCGGACAGCGTGTTGACGCGGTTGTCCACCTTCTCGGACAGCCCCACGAGCTCGATGACCTCGGCCACCTCGCGCGGCCGGTCGTAGTAGGCGGCGTTGCGGGTCAGCACCTCACGCACGGACAAAAACTGGGTGACCCCGATGTCCTGGAGCACGACGCCTACGTCCTGGTGCAGCGACCGGTCGCCCGGCTCCCGACCGAGCACGCGCACGCTGCCCGAGGTCGGAGAGCGGTAGCCCTCGCACACCTCGACGGTGCTGGTCTTGCCCGCGCCGTTCGGCCCGAGCAGGGCCACGATCTCGCCGTCCCCGACGCTGAGGCTCACGCCTCGTACGGCGTGCACGTCGCCATAGCTGACCGTCAGCTGCTCGATCTCCAGAGCTGTCACCGATCAAGCATGTCCGTCGCGGGATCGGCTGACAAGCCTGCGACCCGTGTCGCCGCGAGCTCTTGCTGACGTACATGTTGCTGTCAGCCTGTCGCCTCACTCGTCCGTGGTCTGCCGCACCCATTCGTCGTAGGACGGGGCCTCGGCCGCGACGGTGGTCTCGTCGCCGTGGCCCGTGAGCACCCGGGTCTCGGGCGGCAGCGTGAACAGGCGCGCCTTGATCGAGGACAGAATGGTGGGGTAGTCGCTGTAGGACCTCCCGGTCGCCCCCGGACCACCCTGGAAAAGGGTGTCCCCCGAGAACACGACGCCGAGGTCCGGCACCGACAGGCAGACTGCGCCGGGCGCGTGGCCCGGCGTGTGCAGCACACGGACCTGCGTGCCGGCGACCTCCAGCACCATGCCGTCGGACAGGTCCCCGTCCGGCGCGTGCTTGCTGTGCACCAGGTCCCACAGCACCCGGTCGTCGGGGTGCAGCAGCACCGGTGCGGTGACCCGTTCAGCGAGCTCGGGGGCGACCCGGACATGGTCGTCGTGCGCGTGCGTGCAGACGATCGCGGTGACCGTGCGGTCGCCGACCGCATCGGCGATCACAGCGGCGTCGTGCGGGGCGTCGATGATCATCACCTCGGAGTCGTCGCCGAGCAACCAGACGTTGTTGTCCACGTCGAAGCTCTGGCCGTCGAGGCTGAACGTGCCGCTGGTGACGAGGTGCTCGATCTTGGCGCTCATCAGAACATCACCACGCTGCGCAGCACCTCGCCGCGCTCCATCCTGTGGAAGGCCTCCTCGACATCGTCGAGGCCGATCCGTTCGGACACGAACTTCTCGAGCGGGAAGCGTCCCTGCTGCCACAGATCGACCAGCAGCGGGAAGTCGCGCTCGGGCAGGCAGTCGCCGTACCAGCTGCTCTTGACCGCCCCGCCGTGCCCGAACACCTCCACCAGCGGGATCTCGAAGGTCATCTCCGGGCTCGGTACGCCGACCAGGACCACGGTGCCCGCGAGGTCGCGGGCGTCGAAGGCCTGCCGGAAGGTCTCCGGGCGGCCGACCGCGTCGATGACGACGTCCGGGCCGAAGCCGCCGGTCAGCGCGCGCAGCGCCTCGACGACATCACCCTCGCCTGCGTTGACGGTGTGCGTGGCGCCGAACTCGCGCGCCCACGCCAGCTTGCGGTCGTCCAGGTCGACCGCGATGACGCGCCGGGCGCCCGCGTAGAGCGCACCAGCGATCGCCGCGTCGCCCACCCCTCCGCAGCCGAGCACGGCGACGGTGTCGCCCTGACGTACGGGCGCGGTGTTGACCGCCGCGCCCCAGCCGGCCATGACGCCGCAACCCAGCAGACCAGCGGCTGCCGGGTCGGCGGACGGGTCGACCTTCGTGCACTGGCCTGCCGCCACCAGGGTCTTCTCCGCGAACGCGCCGATCCCCAGCGCCGGCGCGAGCGGGGTGCCGTCCGCCAGCGTCATCTTCTGGGTCGCGTTGTGGGTGTCGAAGCAGTACCAGGGGCGGCCCCGCTTGCAGGCGCGGCACTGCCCGCACACCGCCCGCCAGTTGAGGACGACGAAGTCACCCGGCGCGACGCTCGTGACGTCGTCCCCGACCGCCTCGACGATCCCGGCCGCCTCGTGACCGAGCAGGAACGGGTAGTCGTCGTTGATCCCGCCCTCGCGGTAGTGCAGGTCGGTGTGGCACACCCCGCAGGCCGCGACCGCCACCAGCGCCTCGCCGGGCCCGGGGTCGGGGACATGGACGGTCTCGACGCTCACCGGGGCGCCCTTGCTCCTGCTGATGACGGCGCGGACCTCGTGCATGGGGGCACCTCACGACTGTTTCGGGGACGGGGGGTCGGGCCAGACGGTAACGACCGGGTGACGGTCGCCGCGTCGGGGGCTGACTCTGTCCTACCCACGCTCTACGGTGAGCCGCATGCCCGTCCTGACCGGTCCGTTCCTCGCCGCAGCGCTGCTCCTGGTGATGGCCGGGCTGAGCAAGGTCGCCGACCCGGCGCCGCTGGTGCGGGCCGGTCGTTCGGTGGGGGTCCCCGTCCTCGGGCCGACCGTCCGCGTGCTCGCCGGCGTCGAGGTCGTGCTCGGGGCCGCGGCCGTGCTCACCGGGTCACGGGTGGCGGCGGCGCTCGTGTCGCTGTCCTACGCGGGGTTCACCGCCTTCGTGCTGCTGGCCCGGCGTCGCGGCGGTGTGCTCGCCTCCTGCGGCTGCTTCGGCAGGGTCGACACCCCTCCCACGCGCACGCACGTCGCGGTCACCGCCGCCCTCGCTCTGGTGGCCGCCGTGGTCGTGGTGCGACCGGTCGGCGACCTGCAGGCCGACGTCGCGCTCCTGTCCGCGACCGCCGCCGTGACCGTCGTCCTCTACCTGGTCCTGGCGCTGCTGCCCGGGTTGACCGAGGCCACCCGTCGTCCCGTTGCCGCGGGCCACGCATGACCGCCGCCGTCGTCGCACTGTCGGTCGCTGTCGCCGGGCTCGCCGTGCTCGTGGCCGGTCTGCTGCGCAGCCACGCGGAGATCCTGCGTGCTCTGCACGAGCTGGGGGCCGGGATCGAGCTCGACCGGGAGACCGGGGCCCGCCCGCAGGGGCCCTCAGGCCCGCAGCCGTTGGTGCTCGAACCGTTCGCCCCGTCGTCCGGGGCGCCGGACCGGCCGTCGGTGGTGAACGGCGAGACGCTCGACGGCGACCTCGTCGAGCTGCCGCTCGCGGGGCAGGGCGACACGCTGCTGGCGTTCCTCTCCTCCGGCTGCTCGACCTGCCAGAGCTTCTGGGAGGCCTTCGCCGACGGACCGGTCGCCGTGCCCGGTGACGCACGGCTCGTCGTCGTCGCGCAGAGCGAGCCGGACGAGAGTCCGAGCGCCTTGCGCTCGCGGGCCTCGGGCGACCTCACGCTGCTGGTGTCCAGCCAGACCTGGGGCCAGTTCTCGGTCCCGGGCTCGCCGTATTTTGTCTACCTCGACGGCAGGTCCGGCCGGGTCGTCGGAGAGGGCTCAGCGGCCTCGTGGCCGCAGGTCGTGGACCTCATGTCGCAGGCGCGCGCCGACGACCGCGAGCGCGGTCAGCGCGGCAAGAAGGGCCGCGACACGCGCGACGAGCGTGCACTGGCCGAGGCGGGGATCGGGCCGGGGCACCCGAGCCTCGCCGGTCAGGCCGATGGCCCGTCGTGACGGTGCTGCTCCTGGTCGGCATCACGGTCGCGGCCGCAGCGGCGATGAGGGCGACGTGGTCTCCTTGAGGCGAGTCGATGCTCACGAGCATCACCCCGCTCGGGGAGCGGGGAAAGGGCAACCGGTGGGCGGTGACCGCCTCGGCGTACGCGGCGGGGTCGGTCCTCGGCGGTGCCACCGTCGGGCTGCTCCTGGGTGGGCTCGGGAGCCTGCTGCCCGGCCCGGGGACGGTGGCCCTGCTGCTGGCTGCCGGAGCCTGTGCGCTCGCCCTCGTGTCCGACCTGCCTCGTCCGGCGTGGTCGCTGCCGAGCACTGGGCGGCAGGTCGACGAGGACTGGCTGACGCGCTACCGCGGCTGGGTCTACGGGGTCGGCTACGGCGCGCAGCTGGGGTTCGGCGCCGTCACGATCGTCACCAGCGCCTCGACCTACGCGGCAGCGGCCCTGGCCCTGCTGACCGGCAGCCCGTGGTCCGGGCTCGCGGTCGGGCTGACGTTTGGTCTCGTGCGGGCGTTGCCGATCCTGACCGTCCGCTCGACCGACAGCCCGGAGCGACTCCGGCTCGCCGCCCGCACGCTGCAGGACCTGGCCACGACCGCTCGCCGGTGGGTCGTCGCGGTGCTGACGGCGGCCACCGGCACGCTGCTCCTCACCGCGCTGAGCTAACGCTCCAGATCCGCGGGACGACCGCCGAGGAGCACGCGTGAGAGTCGACGGCCTGACCCTCCGGTCCCCCGCCGGGTGGGAGACCCGCGCCCGTCGGCAGCCGGCCGTCCGTGCCGGCGTGCGGCCCAGCGTGATGCTGCACGCGATGACCTGCCCGATCCCTGCCGACCGCGGCGACTTCGGCTCCGGCGCCGTCGACGTGCTCGGCCCCGACGACATCTTCGTCTCCCTGGTGGAGATGGACGCCGCGGAAGCCGGCAGCCGGCTCTACGCCGACCGGGGCGTGCCGACCGTGTCGCCGGGCGAGTTCAGCCCTGACGGCACCCAGCGCCCGCTGCCCGGCCAGAGCGGCGGCCAGTGGTTCTTCAGCGTCGCGGGCCGTCCTTTCTGCCTGTTCGTCGTCCTCGGCAGCCACGCCCGTCGTGCGGCCGGCGCAGCCCGCGTCAACGCCCTGCTCGCGCAGCTCGACGTGGAGGCCTCGTGACCGTCCCTCGTCCCGGAGCGGCCCTGCCGACCCGCAGCAGGACGCAGGAGGCCCTTGCCGGCCTTGGCGTCCGGTCCGCGCCGGTCCGGTCGACGGCCAGCCAACGGCTGCTGGAGAAGGCGTCCGGCTGGCTGGCGCACCGCACCAGCCGTCGCGGGTTCCTGGTCGGCGCCGGCGTCGTCGGGTCAGCGCTGGCGGTCGACCCGTTCGGTTTCGTGCTCAAGCCCGGCACGGCCTACGCGTCGGTGTGCGGGCCAGGCTCGGCCTGCAGCACCGGCTGGACGGTGTTCTGCGCGACCATCAACCAAGGGGTCAACGCCTGCCCGCCCGGCTCGATCGCTGCCGGCTGGTGGAAGGCTGACGGCGCCAGCCTGTGCGGCGGCCAGGCGCGCTACATCATCGACTGCAACAGCTCGTGCACGCGGTGCTCCAGCCCGGGCACGCGCGCCGGCATCTGCTCCGCGAGCTGCTGGTCGTGCTCGTGCACCTGCGGACCGCAGAGCTCGTGCGACCAGCGCAAGGTGTGCTGCAACAGCTTCCGTTACGGTCAGTGCAACACCCAGGTGCGCCAGGTCGGCGGCATCCAGTGCCGGGTGGTGAGCTGCACCCCGCCGTACGTCTTCGAGAACTGCTCGACGTCCGTGCTGGTCGACAACCGCACCTCCGAGCACAGCAGCTCCGAGCTGCCGACCGTCTGGAACGCGATCAGCGCCCGCTATCAGCAGCTGGGCGAGAACGGGTCGATCCTCGGGGCGACCGTGTACGGGCAGGTGCCGGTGCAGGGCGGCACGACGCAGCGTTACCAGAACGGGCAGATCCTGCAGACGCCGACCGGCGTGTTCGAGGTCGTCGGCCCGATCGAGAAGCGCTGGGTCGCGCTCGGTGGAGCCGCCGGTGTCCTGGGGCTGCCCATCACCGGGTTCTTCGAGGTCCCGGACGGGGGTCACGCGACCCGGTTCGAACGGGGCCGCATCACCAGCCACCCGGTCCACGGGACCTGGGAGACCGTCGGCAAGGTCTTCACGAAGTACGAGCTGCTCGGCAGCGAGGGCGGCCCGCTCGGCTTCCCGACCTCAGGCGACACGACCACGGCAGGTGGCGGGCATGCCGGCAGCTTCACGAACGGTCGGGTCAGTGCCTCTCAGGCGGGCGCCTTCGCCGTGCTGGGTGCTGTGGCCGACCAGTATCGGGCGCTCGGGCTCGAAGCCGGCCGGCTCGGTCACCCCACCTCCGACACCGCGAGCAACGATCGGGGGGCAGGGGTGTTCACGAGCTTCCAGAACGGCCGGATCTCGTCCAAGCGCGGCGCGGGGACCCACTGGATGGGGCCCGAGATCGCCGAGGCTTACCGCCTGCGGGGCTCGGAGCCCGGCGAGCTCGGCTACCCCACCGGCGACCAGGTCGAGAGCGGAACCTTGCTCGTCGTGACCTTCGAGACGGCGACCCTGACCTACGACCCGGCGACCGGGCAGGTCCTGCAGGGCCCCGTGCAGCAGCCCCCTGAAGAGCCGGTCCCGCGGGGCAAGCGCCGGATCCGTGATCTGCCCCCGCGTCCGCCAGTGACCGCCGCCGGCTGACGACGCCACGGCTCGGGACGCTCAGCCGTTGGTGTCCACCGACTCGACGAGCCGACTGAGGTCCTCGACGCAGCTGTTGAGCGCCACCTCCTGCTTGAAGGTGCTGCCACGCAGCGAGAAGCGCACGGGCAGGTTCTTCTGCTTGGCGGGATCACCCTTGTCGGGCACGACCGTCACCCCGGGCAGCGTCCCGCAGTGCTGCTTCAGCTCGGCGCGCTGGGCGTCGGTGGCCGGCAGCTTGAGGCTGACGACCAGCTCGCGCGTGTCTCCTGCCGTGAGCAGCCCCGTCGCGTTGAAGATCATGAAACCGAGGACGATGAGACCAAAACCCAGGATGATCAGACGGTTGCGGCCCTTGCGGCCCTGCCACCACTGCTGCACCCTCACCGGCTCCACGCGGCCATCGTAGGTTTGTCACGTGCAGGACGCTGGGTTGAGATGGCTGGGGCTCGATCCGGCGCTGCTTCGGCTGCGCTCCGGTCTGGCGACCGTCGCGCTTGCCGTGCCTGGGATCGCTACCGCGGTCGTCACGCTCGTGCTGTCAGGTCCGGTCCAGGCCGGGGGTGTGGTGCTGGTGGCACTGGCGTTGCTCGGGCTGGTCTTTGCCGTCCTGCGTCGACAGTTCCGAGCGTGGGGCTACGCCGAGCGTGAGGACGACCTCGTCGTCCGACGGGGGGTGATGTTCCGTCGCACCAGCGTCGTGCCGTACGGGAGGATGCAGTTCGTCGACGTGACGGCCGGTCCGTTCGACCGCCGTCTCGGCCTGGCGTCCGTCGTGCTGCACACCGCCGCGGCGGCCAGCGTCGCCAAGATCCCCGGGCTGGCCGCCGCCGAGGCCGAACGGCTCCGGGACCGGCTCGCTGCGCTGGGTGAGGCCCGCCAGGCCGGCCTGTGACGTCTGAGACGCCAGGGACAGGTGTGGCTGCGACCTCGTCGCGGCCGATCGCGACCGACTGGCAGAGGCTGCACCCACTGAGCCCGGTGCTGCGCAGCGGTCGCTTCCTCGTCGGCATCCTGGCCGTCGTGGTGCAGCAGGGCTTCGCGCAGCGGTCCCTGCTCGGCGGGCTCGGGGTCCTCGGCGTCCTGGTCCCTCTCTCGCTGGTGTCCGGCTACGTCTCCTGGCGGGTCACCCGCTACCGGCTCGCAGACGGAGAGCTGCAGATCGACAGCGGGCTGCTGCAGAAGCGGCAGCGCCGGGTGCCGATCGCCCGGCTTCAGAGCGTCGACGTCGTACGCCCGCTGGTGGGTCGCTTCCTCGGCCTCTCCGAGGTCCGCCTGGAGGTTGTGGGGAGCAACGACAAGGAGGCTCGGCTGTCGTTCCTGTCGGACGACGAGGCCCATCGCGTACGGGTCGAGCTGCTGTCGCTCTCCGGCTCGCCCGAGCAGGCGCAGACCGGTGCCGACCGGCCGGAGGAGCGGCTGCTCGTCAAGGTGCCGTCCCGCGTGCTGATCGTCTCGATCCTGCTCGGCTTCCCGACGATCGTCGGGCTGTCGCTCGGTGTGGCCCTGCTCGCGACACTGGCAGTCTCCCGGGCGGCGGCCGGCGGCCTGGTCGCGGTCGCGTTGCCAGTCCTGCTCATCAGTGGGCAGCAGGTCGTGCGTCGGGTGCTCCAGGAGTACGACTTCGAGGTCGCCGAGTCCGGCGACGGTCTCCGGCTGCGGCACGGTCTGCTGGAGAAGCGGTCGCAGACCATCCCGACCGGTCGCGTCCAGACGGTCACGGTGGTGCAGCCGCTGCTCTGGCGCCACCGCGGCTGGGTGCGCGTCGAGGTCGACGTCGCCGGATACGCGGGCGGTGGCGAGGAGCAACAGCTGACGGCGGCGCTGCTGCCGGTGGCACCGCTGGAGTTCGCACGCCAGCTCGTGGACCGGGTGCTGATGTCGCCGCTGCCGGTGCCCCACGCCCCGGTCCCCCGGTCTGCCCGTTGGCTCGCGCCGCTGGAGCGTCGCCGCCTGCTGCTCGGGCTCGACGACCGGTTCCTGGTGGCCTCCTCGGGCTGGCTCGTACGGCGCACCCACGTCGTGCCGCTGGCCAAGATCCAGTCGCTAAGGTCGACCCAGGGGCCGATCCAGCGGCGGCTCGGGCTGGCGACCCTGCACGCCGACTCCGCGGGCAGACGTCTGAAGGGCCTGTCCGCTCAGCACCGGGCCGCGCCGGAGGTCGCCGCCCTGCTGGACGAGCTGTCCGTACGTGCCAGAGCAGCCCGCGCCCTGCCCTGACCGCCTTCCCGAGCCGCTCAGCTGACCCGGCGTGACCCCGCCGCCGTTCATCAGGGGATCCCCTGATGAGTTGTCGGCCGCCGATCGGAGCGCCCGTCGCCTCACCGGGTGGCTGGTGTCAGGGCCGGTTGTCGCCCCGGGTCGCCTCCTGGGCCAACAGCTCCGGCAGGTCCTTCAGCCGGTCGAGCCCGGTGAGCGGCTGACGCATCCGGTGGTTCCCGGCCAGGCGCTCCCGGTTGCGGTCCAGAAAGGCCCAGTAACCCGCTGTGAACGGGCAGGCCGTGGGGCCGACCCTCACCTTGGGGTCGTACACGCAGGGCTTGCAGTAGTCGCTCATGCGGTTGATGTAGGCGCCGCCGGCGGCGTACGGCTTGGTCGCCATCAGTCCCCCGTCAGCGTGCTGACTCATGCCGATCACGTTCGGCAGCATCACCCAGTCGTAGCCGTCGACGAAGGACTCGTGGAACCATGCTGTCAGCGCCGCGGGGTCCCACCCCCGCTGCAGGGCGTAGTTGCCGAGCACCATCAGCCGCGGGATGTGGTGCACCCAGCCACGTTGGCGCAGGTCACCCAGCACGCTCGCCAGACAGTTCGCGGTCACCGACCCCTCGGCGTCCAGGTCGCGGAACCAGGCGGGGAGCGGCTCTCGAGCCTCCAGTGCGTTGCGTCGCCGGTAGTCCGGGTCGACATGCCAATAGATCGACCAGACGTACTCCCGCCACCCGATCACCTGGCGCACGAAGCCCTCCACAGATGCCAACGGGGCGTGACCGTCCCGGTACGCCTGCTCCGCCGCCCGGACGACCTCCAGAGGGTGAAGCAGGCCCAGGTTGATCGCGGGCGACAGCGCGCTGTGCGACATCCACGGGTCGGCAGCGAGCATCGCGTCCTCGGTCGGCCCGAACGTCGGCAGCCGGTGCGTCACGAAGTGCTCGAGCGCGTCAAGCGCCTCGGTGCGGGTGGCCGCGGCCCAGCGAGGCCCGTCCTCGCCGACGAAGCAGACGTCGCCCTCGGCGGACCAGCGGTCTAGGTCCTCTCGCACGCCCCTGTCGATCTCGTCCTCCGTCGGCCACCAGGGCTCCGGAACGCCGAGCGTCACCGTGCGCGGGGGTGGCTCCCGGTTGTCGTGGTCGTGGTTCCAGACCCCACCGGTCGGCTCTGCGCCGTCCATGAGCAGGTCGAACCGGTGCCGCTGCCAGCGGTAGAAGTCCTCCATCAGAAGCCGCTTGCGCCCTCGGGCGAAGCCCGCGAAGTCCTCCCGCGTGGTCGCGAAGCCACGATCCCCGGGCAGCACGGTCAGCCCGCGCTCGCGCGCCCACCGGTCGGCCGCCCGTGAGGTCGGCTGCACCACGCTCACGTCCTCGACCTGCTCGAGAGCCTCGTCGTACGTGGCGACCTGCAAGAACCTGGCCTGCTCCCCCAGCTCGGCGGCTCGGTGCCGCAGCGCCGAGAGGACGAGATGCGCTTTGGCCCGGTGGAACGAACGGCGTACGAACACCTGGCGGGACTCCACCAGCACCACCCGCTGGCCCGGGTGATCGAGAAACTGCGGCCCGAGCTGGTCAGCGAAAAGCCACCGCGACGTCTCCGGAGGATTCACGACGGGACCGTCAACCCGCACCGGCCGTCAGGTCGGAACTGACCCGACGCCGGGTTCACAC
This sequence comes from Mycobacteriales bacterium, assembly GCA_038235705.1. Classification (GTDB taxonomy): domain Bacteria; phylum Actinomycetota; class Actinomycetes; order Mycobacteriales; family SCTD01; genus CANKBT01. Next base: position 3,856 of record JBBSTR010000046.1, on the reverse strand, counting down.
AGCCCCGTGGGCTTGGATCGACCCTCCCTGCGGATCGTCGGTCTCGCCGATCGCCGCAGCCTGCTCGAGCGCGTCCCCGCCCTCGGTGTCCGCGTCGGCCGACCGCTCACCGAGGTCCTTGCGCATCTGCTCTCGCGCGGCGGTGTCACCGTCGGCGCCGGACGTGGTGCCGTGACCTGGGTCGTTGTCCATGTCGTCGACCTGATCGACCCCGCGGACACCACCCTCCGGCTCAGGGACGTGCTCGGGCTGGACAGGGGTCAGGGGGTTGCTCACGTTGGCCTCCTACCCCGGTGAAGCCGAACCGTGCACCCACGCCTCAGTTCACCCGGCGTTCGCGACCGGCCCAGAACTGCTCGCGCAGCTTGAACTTCTGCACCTTGCCGGTCGCCGTGCGAGGGATCTCCTCCCTCAGCTCGACCGAGGTCGGCGCCTTGTAGCCCGCAAGCCGGGTCTTGCAGTGCGCGATCAGGTCGGCCTCGGTGGCCCGCTCTCCCGGGGCCAGGACGACCAAGGCCTTGATCGTCTCTCCCCACCGCTCGTCCGGCACCCCGATGACGGCCACCTCCGCCACGGCTGGATGGCTGAACAGGCAGTCCTCGACCTCGATCGAGGAGACGTTCTCCCCGCCGGTGATGATCACGTCCTTCTTGCGGTCGCTGATGGTCAGGTAGCCGCCGTCGTACGTGCCGCCGTCGCCGGTGTGGAACCAGCCGCCCTCCAGCGCGTCGGCGGTGGCCTCCGGCTGCTCCCAGTAGCCCTCGAGCACCACGTTGCTGCGGGCCAGGACCTCCCCGTCGGGGCTGATGTCGAGCTCGACGCCGAGCGCCGGCATCCCGGCCCGGGCCAGGCGCTGGGCCCGCTCAGACGGGTCGAGGGCGTCCTCCTCGGCCCGGCCCCGGTTGACGGTCAGCAGCGGGCTGGTCTCGGTCAGACCGTAGATCTGGATGAACTCCCAGCCCAGCTCGGCCTCGATCCGCTCGATCGTGCGGCTGGGCGGCGGTGCGCCGGCGCACACCACACGGGTTGTGCCGCTGCCCGGGATCTCCCCGTCCCACGACGCGGCCGCCTCCAGCACGGAGGCCACCACGGCCGGCGCGGCGCACATGATCGTCACGCCGTGCTGCGCGACCCGGCGCAGGATGTCGGCGCCGTCGATCTTGCGGATCACGACCTGTGGCACCCCGAGCCCGGTCATGGCGAACGGCATCCCCCAGCCGTTGGCGTGGAACATCGGCAGCGTGTGCAGGTAGACGTCGCGGTCGGTGACCGCGGTGTGCAGCGCGAAGGTCGTGGCGTTGACCCAGATGTTTCTGTGCGTGATCTGCACGCCCTTGGGCCGAGCCGTGGTGCCTGACGTGTAGTTGATCGTCGCGGTCGCGTCCTCCGAGACTCCCTCCCAGGGCTGCGGCTCCACGCCGGGCCGCAGCAGCTCCTCGTACGCCGGGCCGAGCACCGCCCGGTGCGTCGCCGGCACGTCGGCCAGCGCCTCGGCAACCTCGGGGTCGACCAGCAGCACGGAGGCACCGGAGTGCTCCACGATGTAGGCGACCTCGTCACGCGACAGGCGGAAGTTGATCGGCACCAGCACCCGACCCCAGCAGGTCACGCCGAAGAACAGCTCGAGCAGCCGTGCGCTGTTGTGGCTCACCACAGCGACCCGCTCACCGACGCCGACGCCGAGCGCGTCGAGCCCAGCGGCGACAGCGGCGGCACGCTCGGCCATCGCGCCGTAGGTCACCGCGCCCAGCCCACCGTGCTGCGCGTCGCCCGGCTCGTCGACGACGCCGACCCGGTCGGGGTAGACAGCCGCGGCACGACGCAGGAAATCCGATGTGACCAAGGGCACCTTCATGCCTCAGACCGTACGTCTCGGCGCCGACACTCTGGCAAGGACCCCTGCGACGCTCCTCGTCGCTGTCACACTCAGCGCATGTCGACCCCCGCCGTCTCCCTGGTCGACCAGCTCGCCGACGCTCCCCGCAAGCGAGCCGCCCTGCGCCGGATGAAGACGCTGGCACTGACCCTGCTGATCGTGGCCGCGCTGATCTACGTGCTGACCTACCTCGCCGACGACGGTGAGCACGGCTGGGTGGGTTTCGTGCGCGCAGCGGCCGAGGCAGGCGTGGTCGGCGGACTTGCGGACTGGTTTGCCGTCACCGCTCTGTTCCGCCGCCCGCTCGGCCTGCCGATCCCGCACACCGCGCTCATCCCGACCCGTAAGGACGCCCTCGCCGGCACGCTCGGCGAGTTCGTGACGGGCAACTTCGTGACCCCGGACAACCTGCGGGTGCACCTGGCGGAGGCCCACCTCGTCCCGCGTACGGCGGAGTGGTTCCTCGCGCCGGGTCGCGCGGAGGGTCTCGTACGCCGGGGGCTCACCGAGCTGGGCGCGGCCCGGGCGTTCCTGCGCCCCGAGGCGGTCGCTGACGTGCTGCTGGACGTGGTCCGGCGCGACACCGAGCGGCGCTCCTACGCCGAGGTCGCGGGGGCTCTGCTGGCGGACTTCACCGGGACCGGCCAGCACCAGCCGCTGCTCGACGCCGGGCTGCCTTACCTGTCCGAGGCGCTGCGGGACAACCGGCTGCTGGTCACCGAGCTGATGCGCGGACTCGCCCACGACCGCCTGGGTTTCCTCAGCGTCTTCGTCTCCGACAAGCGTCTGACCGGGCTGCTGGACGGCGCGGAGCAGACGCTGACCGACATGGCGGAGGACCGCGAGCACCCGTTGCGCCAGGCGCTGGACCGGCTGCTGACCAAGGTCGCGACGGATCTGCAGGAGTCTCCCGAGCTGCGCGCACAGGTCGACTCGGTCGTGCTGCGTTTCGTGGCCGACCCGCAGACCCGGGACTGGTGGGTCCGGGTCGCGGAGGGGGCGCTCACGGCCCTGCAGTCCGCGCTGGACGACCCGGACGGGCCGTTCGCCGCCGCCGTCACGCGTGCACTCACGGACGCGGCTCGGCGGGCGAGGGACGACGCGGCCTTTCGGGGCCGGATCGAGCAGCGGGTGGAGGCGGCGGTCGTTCACGGCGTCACCCGGTACGGCACCGAGATGACGACGCTCATCGAACGCACCGTCAAGGGGTGGGACGGCGCCGACGCCGCCGACAAGATCGAGCTGGCCGCCGGCAAGGACCTGCAGTTCATCCGGATCAACGGCACGGTCGTCGGCGCGCTCGCCGGGCTCGCGATCCACACCGGCTCGGTGCTGCTCACCTGACCTGCCTCGCGCGGCGGGGCGTCCGGTCGACGGTGGTCAGGCAACGTCGGGTCGTCGGACGGACGACCGTGTTGGGCCCTGGAAGCTCGGTACCGGCCCAGGAGGACCCGCAGCCTGTGCTGCAAGATCACCGGAGCTCCTGACCGATCTGTGTCCGGAATGCCACCCGGTCCAGCGTTCAAAACCTCCGTTGATCGTGCCCCGGCAGCAGGGATCGGGGCCGGCAGCGTGGTAGGCCTGCTGCGTGGACCTCGGGCTGAGCGGCAAGGTGTTCCTGGTGACCGGCGGCTCGGCCGGGCTGGGTCTGGCCGGTGCCCGGGCGCTGGTCGCCGACGGCGCGCGGGTCGTGCTGTGCGCGCGGGACCCCGACCGGTTGTCGGCGTCGGTCCAAGCGCTCGACGCAGCGGGCCCGGCTGCCGGGTCGACGTTCGCCGGGCGGACGGACGCGTCGCCCGGGCCTGGAGTCGTGAGCTCCCCCACCGGTGACGGGGCGGAGGGGCCCCGTGTCATCGGCGTGGCCGCTGACCTCATCCACCCAGACACGCCGGAGCGGCTCGTCCAGGCCGCGTCGGACGCGTTCGGGCGGCTCGACGGGGCGCTGGTCAGCGTCGGTGGACCGCCGGTCGGGCCGGCGCT
>JBBSTR010000045.1:0-19227 GCA_038235705.1 Mycobacteriales bacterium | reverse complement strand
GCCGAGGAGGCGGCTGGTCGGCTGGCGGGGGTGGCGCTCCAGACGCCGCTGCACCGCAACGACCGGCTGTCGGCCGCCACCGGCGCGCAGGTGTTCCTCAAGCGGGAGGACCTGCAGGTCGGCCGGTCCTACAAGGTGCGTGGTGCGTACAACCTGATCTCTCAGCTCAGCGCCGAGGAGCGGGCCGCCGGCCTGGTCTGCGCGAGCGCGGGCAATCACGCACAGGGGGTGGCGTACGCGTGCGCCCGGCTCGGCGTGACCGCGCGCATCCACGTTCCGCGGACGACGCCGCGGCAGAAGCGCTCGCGGATCCTGGCCCTCGGGGGCTCTGCCGTCGAGCTGGTCGTCGTCGGGGACACCTACGACGAGACCGCCGAGGTCGCGCTCGCCGACGCTCATCGCACCGGCGCAGTGACCGTCCCGGCGTTCGACGACCCGCGCACCGTGGCGGGGCAGGCGACGGTGGCCCTGGAGATCCTCGGCGCGCTCGGGCGGGCGCCGGACCTGGTCGTGGTCCCGGTCGGCGGTGGTGGTCTGGCGGCGGGGATGTCGTCGTGGCTGGCCGCACGACATCCTTCGGTACGGGTCGTCGGGGTCGAGCCGGCCGGAGCCGCGTCGATGACGGCGGCCCTGGCCGCGGGCGGTCCGGTGACGCTCGCTGAGATCGACGGGTTCGTGGACGGGGCGGCCGTACGCCGGGCCGGGACCGTCACGATGCCGCTGCTGGCCGCAGCGGGGGTGTCCGTGGTGACCGTCCCCGAGGGGCAGGTCTGTGTCGAGATGCTGGACCTCTACCAGGTGGACGGGATCGTGGCCGAGCCCGCAGGCGCGCTGGCGTCAGCGGCCCTGGGGTCGCTGGACATCGAGCCGGGTGCCACCGTCGTCTGCGTGCTGTCCGGCGGCAACAACGACGTCTCCCGCTACGGCGAGGTGGTCGAGCGGGCGCTCGTGCACACCGGGCTCAAGCACTACTTCCTGGTCGAGTTCCCGCAGGAGCCGGGCGCGCTGCGACGGTTCCTCGACGAGGTGCTCGGGCCGGACGACGACATCACGCTCTTCGAGTACGTCAAGCGCAACAACCGCGAGACCGGCCCGGCGCTGGTCGGGATCGAGTTGGCCCGGGCGCAGGACCTGGTGGGGCTGGAGCGGCGGATGGCGGCGTCGCCGATGACGGCGGAACGGATGGCCCCGGGGACCCCGTCGTACCGCTTCCTGGTCTGACCCGCTGCCTGGCCGGTGATCTTCCCCAGACAAGCCCCATAGCAGACAGTTCGCCGCCGTTCGGGGAAGATCACCTTCGGCGCGCTGCCACGTGTTCGCTGATCTTCCTCAGAAGATGCGCGAAACAGACAGATGGTCGCCGTGTGGGGAAGATCGGCACTGCGGGTTGGCGTACGTACGGTCAGGCGGCCTCAGCCACCGTCGGCAGCGGACGGTGCTTCGGCGGTGGGAGGGTGTCCCGTCCCGGCGTCACCCTCGGTGGGGGCCGGTCGTCGGACTGCCGTAGTGCCGATCGCAGCTCGACGGCGACCGCGACCGGGCTGCGTCGGTAGACGTCGCGGGCGGTGTAGCGCCGAAGCTCGACCCCGCTCGACAGCAGACCGGCCTGTCGGCTGCGGTCGTTCTGGAAGCGTTCCGCGTCCAGCCGCTCCTTGCGGCCGTCGTACTCACCGACGAGGCCACGCAGACGTAGGTCCGTACGTCCTAGGTGCCGTCCGTCGAGGTCGTACGCGTCCCACTGGCACTCCAGCCCGGTCACGCCCTCCTGCACGAACCGCACCCGGAGCCGGCTCTCCATCGGCGACTCACTGCGTCCGTTCGCGAGACCCGGGACGAGCCGGGCTCGTTCGACGCCGCGCAGCCTCGATGCCCGGGCCAGCGCCGCCGCGACGAGCGGCAGCGTCGTGGCCCCGGCCCGCAAGGCTGCGTCGAGCACGGCGACCGCGTCCAGCAAGGGTTCCGCACGAGCGATGTCCACCACGACTCGCGCCGCGCTGAGGATCGTCAGGCCACCCACCTGACAGACCTCGTCCTCGGGCAGCGAGCCCGATCGCCACCGGAGTCCCTCCCGGGGAGCGAGGTGTCGCCCGCGCGGCACGGTGACCTCGAGCGGGGCGTCCTCGCACCAGCTGACCCCGGCCACCCACAACGCCGTACGGCCTCCGAGCACCGTGTCCTCCGGGAGTGCGAGCATGGCTGCTGCGGTGCGGGTCTCGAGCGCCTCCGCCTCGGCCGCCGGCGCGTACGCACCGGCCAGCAGGCGTACCCAGCTGCCCTGGTCGAGCAGCCCCCGGGCGCGGCCCGGGGAACCTGCCGTCTCGATCAGCTGGGCGCGGGTGAGCACGGTCGTCGTCACGGGGCGACTCTGCGACCCGTTCGCCACCGCCAGGATTGTCCACAGCCTCGTGCACAGGCCTCCCGTCAACCGGCCTGCCCCTACCGTTCGCGATCTTCCCCAAAGAAGCCGCCGAACGGACATCTCGCAGCCGTCTGAGGAAGATCAGCGCGGTGGAGGGGGGTCACGTTGGCTGATCTACCGCAGAAGAGTCGCGTACCGGACACAAGCTCGCCGTACGAGGAAGATCACCAGGGCAAGGAGGGCCGGACGGGTCAGGCCTCGCGCAGGTAGTCCGCGAACGAGCTGCCGGTCAGCCGCTCGTACGCCTCCACGTAGCGGCCACGGGTCGCCTCGACCACGTCGTCCGGCAGCGCCGGTCCCGGCGAGCGGCGGTCCCAGCCCGTGGACGTGAGCCAGTCCCGGACATACTGCTTGTCGTACGACGGCTGCGCCCGCCCCGGCGCCCACGACTCCGCCGGCCAGAAGCGGGAGGAATCCGGCGTCAGCACCTCGTCGCCGAGGGTCAGCACGCCGGCGGTGTCGAAGCCCAGCTCGAGCTTGGTGTCGGCCAGCACGATCCCGCGCTCGCGACACAGCCCCGCCGCCCGGTCGTAGATCGCCAGCGTCACGTCTCGCAACGCCGAGGCCGTCGTGGCCCCGACCGCCCGCTCGACCTCGGCGAAGGACACGTTCTCGTCGTGGTCGCCGACCGCGGCCTTGGTCGCCGGCGTGAAGATCGGTGACGGCAGCGGAGAGCCGTCGAGCAGGCCGGCGGGCAGCGGCACCCCGCAGACCGACCCTGAGGCTGCGTAGTCCACTAGCCCGCTCCCGGTCAGGTAGCCGCGGACGACGCACTCGACCGGCGCCATCTCCAGCCGCCGGCACAGCATCGACCGTCCCCGCAGCGCGTCCGCCCACGGCGCCAGCTCGGACGGGAAGTCGCCGACGTCGGCGGTCACCAGGTGGTGCGGCACCAGGTCGGCGAGCTGACCGAACCACCACAGCGACATCGCCGTGAGCACGGCGCCCTTGTCGGGCACCGGCGTCGGGAGCACCACGTCGTACGCCGACATGCGGTCGGAGGCGACGAGCAGCAGGTGGTCGGCGTCGACCTCGTACACCTCGCGGACCTTGCCGCGGGCCACCAGCCGCAGGGGCAGCTGCATCAGGTCAGCGCCTCGAGCCGGTCGAACACCGGCGCCAGACGCTCCAGGTAACGCTCGGGCCGACACACCAGGTCGAGCCGCTCCTCGTCGAGCGTCTGGCCGTCCTGCGCGGCCTGCTCGGAGAGCGTCTGGCGGAACGGCACCCCGCTCTCCCACGTACGCATGGCCGCGGACTGCACGAGCGCGTACGCGTCCTCGCGCGAGAGCCCCGCGTCGACCAGCTCCAGCAGCACCGCGCTGGTGTAGATCAGCCCGCCGGAAGACTCCAGGTTGGCGCGCATCCGGTCGCCGTCGACGACCAGCCCGGTGACCAGCCGGGTCGTGAGGTGCAGCAGGTAGTCGGTCGCGATCGCCGCGTCCGGCAGCGCCACCCGCTCGGTCGAGGAGTGGCTGATGTCGCGCTCGTGCCACAGCGGGATGCCCTCCATCACCGGCACCACTTGCGCACGGACGATGCGCGCGAGCCCGGCGATCCGCTCGGACGCGATCGGGTTCTTCTTGTGCGGCATCGCCGAGGAGCCCTTCTGGCCCTTGCCGAACGGCTCGGACAGCTCGCGGACCTCGGTGCGCTGGCCGTGCCGGACCTCGAGCGCGAACGCCTCGCAGACGGTGGCCAGCACCGCGAGGGCGCTGACCCACTCGCTGATCCCGTCGCGGATCACCACCTGGGTGGCGGCGGGGGCCGGCGTGAGGCCCAGCTCGGCGGCCACCGAACGCTCGACCTCGGGAGAGATGTTGGAGTAGGTGCCGACCGCACCGCTGATCTTCGCGACCGCCACCGCCTCCCGCGCCACCCGCAGCCGGTCGCGGGAGCGGGCCACCGCGAAGGCCAGGTCTGCCACCCGGTGCCCCCAGGTGGTCGGCTCGGCGTGGATGCCGTGCGTACGGCCCACCTTGACGGTGCCTCGATGGGCAAGCCCGAGGTCGCGCAGTACGGCGACCAGCGTGTCGGCCCGCACGAGCAGCAGGTCCGAGGCCTCGGTGAGCTGCAGTGCGAGCGCGGTGTCGAGCAGGTCCGAGCTGGTCATCCCGAAGTGGACGTAGGCCGCCGCCTCTCGCGGCTCGGTGTTGTCGGCCCACGCCGACAGGAACGCGATCACGTCGTGCTGGGTGACCGCCTCGATGTCGGCGACCGCCTGCGGGGTGGGCGGAGCGGCTGCACGGACCGGTTCGACGCAGTCGGCGGGCACGACCCCGGCCTCGGCGTGGGCGGCGAGCACGAGCACCTCGACCTCGCACCACAGCTCGTACTTGTGGGCCTCGGACCAGACGCGGCCCATCGCGGGCAGGGTGTAGCGCTCGATCATGCGGTCAGCCTCGTCATGGGGTCCAGTCTGGCAGCATCAGTCGGGAAGCAGTCCGATGTCGGTGCGGTGGTGCGAGCCCTCCAGCGAGACCAGGGCGACGCCCGCGTACGCCTTCGCCCGCGCGTCGGCCAGGTCGACGCCGACCCCGGTCACCGTCAGCACCCGGCCACCGCTGGCGACGATCGCACCGTCCTGGGCCCGGGTGCCGGCGTGCTGCACCGTGACCCCCTCCGGCACGGCGCCGATCGTGACTGTGCCCCCGGTGACGGGCGCGACCGGGTAGCCCTGCGCGGCCACGACGACCGTGACCGCCGCGCCGTCCCGCCAGACCGGCGCCGGCTGGGACGCCAGATCCCCGGAGGCCGCGGCCAGCAGCAGGTCGGCCAGCGAGGACGTCAGCAGCGGCAGCACGACCTGGGTCTCCGGGTCGCCGAACCTCGCGTTGAACTCGACGACCTGGACCCCGGCGGAGGTCAGGGCGAGCCCGGCGTAGAGCAGCCCCTGGAACGGCGTGCCACGCTTGCGCATCGTGTCGACGACCGGCTGCAGCACGCGCAGACGCACGTCCTCGACCCAGCCTGCGGGCAACGGCACCGGCGCGTACGCCCCCATCCCGCCGGTGTTGGGCCCGGTGTCGCCGTCGCCGACCCGCTTGTGGTCCCGGGCAGGGAGCAGCGGCACGACTGTCGTCCCGTCGCTGATCGCGAACAACGAGACCTCTGGACCGTCGAGGTAGTCCTCGACGAGCACCGTCCCGCCGCCGGCCACCACGGCGCGGGCGAAGGCCTGCGCCACCGCGAGGTCACTCCCGACGTGCACGCCCTTGCCGGCGGCGAGCCCGTCGGCCTTGACGACGTACGGAGGTGCGAGCCCGAAGAGATGGTCCGTGGCCCGCGCGGCGTCGTCGAACGTGCGGCTCCCGGCGGTCGGTACGCCCGCCTCGGCCATCACCGCCTTCGCGAAGGTCTTGCTGCCCTCCAGCTGCGCCGCGACCGCGGACGGGCCGAAGCACGGTGTGCCGGCTGCGCGCACGGCGTCGGCGACCCCGGCGACCAGGGGCGCCTCCGGGCCGACGACGACCAGGTCGGGGGCCAGCTCGTCGACCAGGTCGAGCACCGCGGCGGGGTCGGTCGGGTCCAGAGCAGGGCCGTTGTCGTAGGTCGCCCCGGGGACCCCGGCGTTGCCGGGCGCGCAGACCACCTCGGCCCCGTCCTGCTGCAGCCGCGTCGTGAGGGCGTGCTCGCGGGCGCCGGAGCCGAGGACGAGGATCTTCACGGGCCCGAAGATAGTCCTGCCTGGTCCCGCGAGGCTCCCGACCATGGGTGATCTTGGCGCCGGTTTCCTGCCCAAGATCATCTACGCATGGGTCGGCCCTACAGCAGCGGCCGCAGCTCCAGGGTCTGCTCCCGGTCCGGGCCGATCCCGACCGACGAGAACGGCGCGCCGGACATAGCCTCGAGCGCCTGGATGTAGAGCTGGGCGTTCTTCGGCAGGTCCTCGAAGGTGCGGCAGGCCGTGAGGTCCTCGGTCCAGCCGTCGAAGTACTCGTAGACCGGGACGGCGTGGTGGAAGGCCGTCTGGGTCATCGGCATCTCGTCGTGGCGCACCCCGTCGACCTCGTACGCGACGCAGACCGGGATCGTGTCCCAGCCGGTGAGCACGTCCAGCTTGGTGAGCACGAAGTCGGTGACGCCGTTGACACGGGCGGCGTAGCGGGCGATCACGGCGTCGTACCAGCCGCACCGCCGCGGACGGCCGGTGGTGGTGCCGAACTCGTGCCCGTCGGTGCGCAGTCGCTCACCGTCGACCCCGTCCTGGCCAGGGCCGGTGAGCTCGGTCGGGAACGGGCCTTCGCCGACCCGGGTCGTGTAGGCCTTGACGACCGCGATCACCTTGTCGATGCGGGTCGGCGGGATGCCCGACCCGGTGCAGGCTCCGCCGGCCGTCGCCGAGGACGACGTGACGAACGGGTAGGTGCCGTGGTCCACGTCGAGCAGGGTCGCCTGGCCGCCCTCGAGCAGCACCGTCTCGCCGCGGTCCAGCGCCTGGGACAGCAGCAGCCCGGTGTCGACGATCATCGGGGCGAGACGGTCGACGTAGGAGAGCAGCTCCTCGACCACCTCGTCGACGGTCACAGCCTTGCGGTTGTAGGTCTTGACCAGCAGCTGGTTCTTCAGCTGCAAGGTGCCCTCGACCTTCTGGCGCAAGATCTTCTCGTCGAGCAGATCCTGCACCCGGATGCCGATGCGGTTCATCTTGTCGGCGTACGTCGGGCCGATGCCGCGCCCGGTCGTGCCGATCCGCCGGCTGCCGAGGAAACGCTCCGCCACCTTGTCCAGGGTGCGGTTGTAGGGCGGGATCACGTGTGCGTCAGCGCTGACCACCAGTCGTGAGGTGTCGACGCCGCGTGAGCTGAGCCCGTCGATCTCCTCGAAGAGGACGGAGAGGTCGATGACGACGCCGTTGCCGATGACCGGGGTGCAGCCCGGCGAAAGGATGCCGCTCGGGAGCAGGTGGAGCGCGTAGGTCTCGTCCCCGACGACGACCGTGTGCCCGGCGTTGTTGCCACCGTTGAACTTGACGACGAGGTCGACACGACCGCCGAGCTGGTCGGTGGCCTTGCCCTTGCCCTCGTCGCCCCACTGGGCGCCGAGCAGCACGAGAGCGGGCATGGTCGGGTCTCCTGACGGCCGGGACGGTGCTGCTCTGCGGGGAACAGGTCCTCGCAGAAGCGCCGAGTCTAGGGCCGAGCCGGCCGGTTCAGCCCAGGACGACTGCGGCGCGCGGGTCGCTGTCGTCCAGGAACTGCCGGATGCGGGCGGCCTCGTCGGTCTCGCCGATCTGCTCGGCGGCCTGCCCGAGCGCGAACAGGGCCCGCAGGAACCCCTGGTTGGGGGCGTGGTCCCACGGGACCGGCCCGTAGCCCTTCCAGCCGGCTCGGCGCAGGGCGTCGAGCCCCCGGTGGTAGCCGGTGCGGGCGTAGGCGTAGGCCTCGATGGTTGCCCCGCGGGCGTGCGCGTCCTCGGCCAGCGCGGCCCAGGCTGCCGACGACGTCGGGTGCGCTGCCGCCACCTCGGCCGGGGCCTGGTCGGCGAGCAGAGCGACCGCGGGGTCGACCGGCAGCCGGGTCGGCGCCGGCCCGCCGAGCAGGTCCTGCCCTGGCTGGATCATGCCGTCGTCAGGCAGGCCACGGGGCTCACGGGGCCGTGACCGGAGCGGTCCAGGCACCGTCGAACACGGTCTTGTCGAGCACGACGACCGGACCCTGGGCCATCTTCTTCTCGGTGGCGAAGCGCTGGGCGACCGACGCGCTCTGGGGACCGAAGTAGCCGTCGACGGCGATCGTCCAACCACGCTGCGCCATCCGGGCCTGCCATGCCTTGACCTCGGGCGAGAAGCTCGGGCTCTGCTTCTCGAGGACCACCAGCTGCGGCGCGAAGGCCGGCGCGGTCGTCGGGACGACGTAGGCGCGCGCCACGTCGCGCGCGAGCACCTTGTACGTCACGGCCCGCGGGGCGACGGCCTGCGGCGTCCGCAGCGACCTGTTGCGGGCGACCTGCGGGGCTTCGACCGCCACGTCGCTGCCGGGAGAAGCCTTCGGCACGTCCGGGGCGGGCACCGGGGTGGGCGGAGCCGGCGCGGGGGCGGGCGCCGCGGCGGCGGACGGGGAGCCGTTGCGGAGCCCCAGCTTGCGCGAGCAGGCGGGCCACTGGCCCCAGCCGCTGCGAGCCTGCAGCTGGCGCGCCGCCTGGTCCTGGGTGGCCGGCGACGCCTGGTAGGGCAGCCCGCCGAAGCCGAGCGAGCGCCACGTCCCGGCGGAGAACTGGTAGGCCCCGGAGTAGCCGTTGCCCGTGTTGATCGAGTAGTTGCCGCCCGACTCGCACTGGCGCAGGCGGGCGAAGTCGTCGGCGGAGGCTGCGTGGGCGGTGCCGATGCCGAGCACCATGACCCCGGCGCCGAGGGCGGCGCTCACCGCGAGCGGGGCACCCTTCGTGGCGAGCAGGGAGGGCTTGGCGTGCTGGGCCCGATGGCGCGAGCCGGCGGTGGACTGAGAACGAGCAGGCGTGATGGACATGGACGTGAGCGAGACCTTCCCCTGACGCCTACGAGGTGAGCTGTCGGGTTCGGGTGAGGAGCTCACCCGGCCGCTGCGGTCCGACGTCCCGACCTGCAGCGGCTTCACCCCGAGGGAGCTGCTCGCGAGAGCAACGTCCCGGAGGACCTGGGTCCCCCGCTCCCACCCCGGTGACGACCGGCGCCTGACTCCTGGGGGTGGGACTCGGCGACAGGAGGGACGGCCCCGGCTCCCTGCGAGCCGACGCCCGCCGACTGTAACGGATACATGTCAACCTGCACAGTCGTTCACCGAAACGGTGCGAACCCTTGACGTGAGGGCAGCTCTAGCGTAGAAGCGTCAGAAAAAGATCGAACGACGCTGCATCAGCAGTGTGTAGAGCGTCGACTGGATCGTCTCCCGCACCTGGTCGGTGAGGTGGAAGACCAGCATCGGGTCCTCGGCCGCCGACGCTCCGCCGAGGTGGGCGGTCTCGATCGGCTCGCCGAACTCGATGATCCACTTGCTCGGCAGCGGCACGGCCCCGAGCGGACCGAGCAGCGGCCAGGTCGGCGTCACCGGGGCGTACGGCAGGCCGAGCAGCCGGGCGACCGACCTGACGTTGCCGAGGATGGGATAGATCTCCTCGGCGCCGACGATCGAGCACGGGACGATCGGGACACCCGCCCGCATCGCGGCCGAGACGAACCCGCCTCGGCCGAACCGCTGCAGCTTGTAGCGCTCGCTCCAGGGCTTGCCGATCCCCTTGAAGCCCTCCGGCCAGACGCCGACGAGCTCACCGCTCGCCAGCAGCCGCTCGGCGTCCGCGTTGCACGCCAGGGTGTGCCCGCTCTTGCGGGCGAGCGGAGCGACGCCCGGCAGGCTGAAGGCCAGGTCGGCGGCGAGCATGCGCAGGTGCCGGTGTGCCGGGTGGTCGTCCAGCAGCGCGACCTGGGTCATGATCGCGTCCAGGGGCAACGTGCCGGAATGGTTGGCCACGACGAGCGCCGGGCCGACGTCCGGGACATGGTCCAGACCGCGGGTCTCGACCCGGAACCACGACCGGTAGAGCGGCCGCACGAACGGCATGAGCACGTTGTCGTTGAGGTCGCTGTCGAAGCCGAAGTCGTCCACCTCGTAGTCGCCGGTCACCCGGCGACGCAGGAACGCCAGGCCGCCGGCGAGCCGGCGCTCCCAGTCCGGGGCGGTGGCTCCTTCCGTAGGCAAGGCGTCCGGGACTGCCGCCGGCGGGTGCTGCCGACCGACCAGAGGAATGATCTTCGCCTCAGGCACCGACGACCGCCGGCTCGCGAGGGCGTCGGACGAGCAGGTCCAGGAGCCGCCGCTCGACCGCCTCGGCCGCCTCGGCCGTGCGTCGGCTGCCGCGCAGCGCAGCGAAGTCCTCGAAGGCCACCGCGGTCGGTCGCGGCGTGAAGCCGATCTCGGCCGCCAGGCGGCTGACGTCGGAGGCGCGACCGTGCTCCAGCCAGCGCATCTGCTCCGGGCTGACGTCGACGATCCCGGCCCTGCGCAGGGCCGAGGTCAGGAGCCACACCGCCGGCGACGCGACCGGGACCGACGGTCGGCCCAGTCGCCGCACCGCCTGCGAGAGCAGCAGCACGCCGTCCCCGCCGACGTTGAAGATGCCCGGGTGGCTCTGCTTGACCGTGCGGCGAAGCACCTCGATGCCGTCGTCCTCGTGGCACAGCTGGACCCGCGGGTCGAAGCCCAGGACCGTCGGGACCACCGGGAGCGAGAAGTAGCGGGTGAGCGGGGTGTCGATCCCCGGCCCGACGAAGTTGGTGAACCGCAGCACCGAGAGGTCGACGTCGGGACGCCGACGACCGAAGCCCCGCACGTAGCCCTCAACCTCTACGGCGTCCTTCGCGTAACCGCTGCGGGGCACCTCGTTGGGCAGCGCGTCCTCGGTGAACAGCGCCGGGTCGCGGGGGGAGCTGCCGTAGATCGCGGTCGTCGACTTGACCACGAGCCGCCGCATCGTCGGCGCCCGCTGGCAGGCCGCGAGCAGCTGCATCGTGCCGATGACGTTGATCTCTTTCATCGCGGTGCGGCCGCCGCCGTCCGACGGGGTCGCGATGACGTTCATGTGCACGACCGTGTCCACACCCGCCTGCGCGATCACCTTGGCGATCAGCGGGTTGCGGATGTCGACGCGAACCACCTCGGTGCGCCCGAGCGTACGGCGGACCTCGGGTCGCGGCGGGCCCGTGTCCACGCCGATCACCCGCTCGATGGAGTCGTCGGCCGAGAGCACCGCGGCGAGCCTGCTACCGAGGTAGCGGCTCACCCCGGTCACCAGGACGACGCGGGGCCCGATGGCGGTCTCCGGGCTACTTCTTGTTGCGACGCTGGACGCGGGTCTTCTTCAGCAGCTTGCGGTGCTTCTTCTTGGCCATCCGCTTGCGACGCTTCTTGATGACGGAACCCACGTGATGACCCTCTGACGGTGCTCGGAGACAAAGACAGGACCCCCGAGCCTAGCCGCTCTGCGGTCGGCTCCCGAGCCGGGTCAGCCGGTCTGGTGAAAGGCCCCGCTCAGATACTCGTGGACGGCACGCTCGGGCACCCGGAAGGACCGTCCGACGCGCACGGAGGCCAGGTCGCCGCTGTGCACCAGCCGGTAGACGGTCATCTTGGAAACGCGCATCACCGAGGCGACCTCGGCGACGGTCAGGAACCGCACCTCGGACAGCGGCCGCGGCTCAGGGGAACGTGGACTTGCGGGGCTCTCAGCCATGGGGCAACCGTCCTTCTGGGCCGCGTCGCTGGCTGCCCACCACCGAGCGGGACACGCGCGTGCCAGGTGAGAGTATCGGGACGCCTGAGGCTGGCGGGACGCGGCTGCCAAAAAGTCACCAGATCGTCACGCCCGCCGTACGGCGCGCCTCCCCCTCCGAAGGCCTTCAGCCGTTGACCGACAACGGGTCGAGGCCGAGCAGCGGGAAGACCGCACGACGGGTCGCGAGCACCGCGTCGTCGAGCGGGTCGCCGCGGCCGGGGCCGCCCTCCCAGGGCTCGACGACGATCCTGCGCCCGTCCAACAGGTCGGTCGGGGCCAGCTCGCCGCTCTGCTCGCGGGCCAGCGCGCGCCAGTCGCCGGGCGTCGCCCCCTGCACGGGCGCCCCGGTCGCCTCCGCCAGCAGGTGCGTCCAGGCGCGCGGAACGACCTGCACCGGCTCGTAGCCGCCGCCGCCGACCGCCACCCACTTCCCGCCGCACAGCTCGTGAGCGAGCGCGTGCAGGGTGCGTACGGCCTCGCGCTGGCCGTCCAGGGTCAGCAACAGGTGCGCGAGCGGATCCAGCGCGTGCGTGTCGCAGCCGTGCTGGGTCAGCATCACCTGCGGCCGGAAGGCCCGCAGCACCTGCGGCACCACGGCACCGAAGGCCCGCAGCCAACCGCTGTCGCCGGTCCCGACCGGCAGAGCGACGTTGACGTTCGCGCCGAGCCCCTCGCCGTCGCCGACCTGGTCGGGCCAGCCGCTGCCGGGGAACAGGGTGCGGCCGCTCTCGTGCAAGGAGACGGTGAGCACCCGGGGGTCGTCGTAGAAGGCCGCCTCGACGCCGTCACCGTGGTGGACGTCGGTGTCGACGTACGCCACCCGCTCGGCGCCGTGCGCGAGCAACCAGGCGATCGCGACCGCCGGGTCGTCGTACACGCAGAACCCCGACGCGCGGTCGCGCATGGCGTGGTGCAGCCCGCCGGAGACGTTCACCGCATGCTGGCTCGCTCCGGTCCAGACCGCCTCGGCCGCCTGGACGCTCGCGCCGGTGATCAGCGCCGAGGCCTCGTGCATCTGACGGAACACCGGGTTGTCGGCGGTGCCGAGCCCCCAGCGCAGGGACAACCGACCCATCAGGTCGTCCGGTGCACGCTTGACCGACGCAATGTAGAGCGGGTCGTGCACCAGCTCGAGCAGGTCGTCCGTGGCGGGCACCGGCGCGACCACCCGCACGCCCGGCCGGTCCAGGACGCCGAGCCCCCGCGCCAGTGCCATCGTCAGCTGCAGCCGCAGGGGCCGCATCGGGTGGCTGACGCCGAAGTCGTACGCGGTGAAGACGTCGTCCCAGATGACGGTGGTGGTGTCGCTCACCCGGACAGTGTGCGCGCCCGACCCGGGTCAGGTGCCAGACAGCTCGACGCTGCGGTCGCGGGCCGCCTCGAGCGCGGCCAAGAACGCCGCCGGGACGGCCCGGTCGGCAAGGACCTGCAAGGCCTTGGCCGTCGTGCCGCCGGGTGAGGTGACGGCCTCGCGCAGCAGGGCCGGGTGCGTGCCGCCCTGGAGCATCGCCCCGCTGCCGACGAGGGTCTGCACCGCCAGCTCGGTCGCGAGCGGCCGGGGGAGCCCGAGGAGCACGCCACCGTCGATCATCGCCTCGACGACCGCGAAGACGTACGCCGGGCCGCTCCCGGACACGGCGGTCACCGCGTCGAGCTGGCTCTCCGGCACCGTGACGACCCGGCCGACCGGCTCGAGCAGCCCCCGCACGCGGTCGGTGTGCTCGTCGGTGGCAGCGCTGCCGGCGGCCAGGGCCGACATCGCCTGGCCGACGAGCAGCGGGGTGTTGGTCATGACGCGCACGACGGGGGTGCCGTCCGGCAGCGCGCTCTCCAGCGCGGCGCAGGACACTCCCGCGGCGAGCGAGACGACGAGGGTGCCTGCTCGAAGCGTCGGGCCCAGGTCGCGGCACAGCGGGAGGACGTCGTGCGGCTTGACGACGATCAGCACCGTGTCGGCGTCGGCGACAGCGTCCTCGGGCGTGGTCATCCGTACGCCGTGGAGGTCGGTCATCTCCGCCGCCCGGGGCGCGTACGCCTCGGCGCCGACCACGTCCGTGCCGGAGCCGAGCAGTCCGACCAGGACCGCCTCGCCGAGCCGGCCGACCCCGAGCAGCGCGACCGTCACCGCACGCCCCGACCGCCCAGGACACCCAGGCCGTGCAGCCAGGCGACGACGACCGCGGCAAGCTCAGGGCCCTTGTCCTCCTGCAGGAAGTGGCCGGCGCCGTCGATCGTCGTGTGCGGCTGGCCCTTCGCCCCCGGCACCGTCGCGGCGAGCAGCTGGTCGCCGCCACGGGTGATCGGGTCGCCGTCGCTGAACGCGTTGAGCCAGGGCCGGTCGAACCCGGCCAGCACCTTCCACGCCTCGACGTTCTCGGCCGCCCCGGCCATGTCGGGCGTCTGCGGGATGAGGTGCGGGAAGACCCGGGCGCCGGCCTTGTACGTCGCGTCGGGAAAGGGAGCGTCATAGGCCGCGGTGACCTCGGGGGACAGCTCGGTGGTGCAGCCGAACCCGACCAGCAGACCGATCGGCAGGTCCGGGGTGCGCTCGACGAAGGCCGCGAAGTCCTGCCATGCCTTAGGCATCCGGTACGAGCCGTCCGGCAGCCCGGTGTTCGCCGTCACCACCTGCGCGAACCGTCCCGGGTGCTCGGCCACCAGCCGTAGGCCGATCAGCCCGCCCCAGTCCTGGGCGACCAGGGTGATCCCGGCGAGGTCGAGACCGTCGAACAGCACGTCACGCAGCCACTCGACGTGCCGGGCGTACGTGTGGTCGCTCTCCTGGGACGGCTTGTCGCTGCGCCCGAACCCGACCAGGTCCGGCGCCACGACCCGCAGCCCGGCCTCGAGCAGGGTCGGGATCATCCGGCGGTAGAGAAAGCTCCAGCTCGGCTCGCCGTGCAGCAGCAGCACGACCGGCGCGTCCCTCGGGCCTTCGTCGATCACCGCGACCCGCAGGCCGTCGGCCGTCTCGAGGTAGATCGGCTGCCAGGGGAAGTCCGGCAGGTCCGTGAACCGCTCGTCCGGCGTGCGCAGGACCGTGCCGTCGAAGCTCATCTGCCGAACCTAGTCCTGCTTCCGGGGCCGCGGGAACGAGGCCTGGCTGTACCACGGAGGCGACTGACGTGCATGATCATCGGAGCCGTTGCCGGTCACGAGGCACCCGGGAGGCGCTTCTCGACGGTCAGACACTCCGGTGATCGTGCGGCGCGGGCGACCTTGGGCCGCGGAAGAAGAACTGCTCGTGCGTGCCGATGCTCGGGCGGGCGTCGGGTGCGCGTTCCCGGGTACGGGTCTCCTATGCGCACGCCTGCGATGTCGATCGGCGCGCTCATGGCTGCCCTGGTCGTCGCAGGCTGCAGCAGCGGTCCGCCCGCACGGGAGCCGGCCCCCGCGCCGCCGGCCCCGTCGGCCCCGTCGGTCACGCCTGTCCCGTCGGCCACCTCTACCGCACCGGCCCCGCCGCCGCCCAGCCCGTCCGCCACGCCGTTCAAGGCGAACACCCGGGACGACACGGCCGAGCCGTCCGGCACCGGCGGGCTGACCGTCACCGACGTCCGGCTGGCGCGGCAGGACGGCTTCGACCGGGTGGTCTTCGAGCTGGACGGCCCGGGCGACGCACAGCCGGGGTGGGACGCCGGCTACACCGACGACCCGCGTACGGCAGGCGAGGGTGCTGTGGTCGACCTGCCCGGCGACGCCACCCTGCACGTGGTCCTGCGGGGCACGGGCTATCCGGACGACACCGGCGTGACGCCGTTCACCGGGCCGCGACCGTTGACCTCCGACACCGAGCTGGTGACGGCGGTGTCGTGGTACGGCACGTTCGAGGGTCAGGACGACGCCTTCGTCGGCGTGACCGAGCGGCTGCCGTTCCGGGTCTACCGGTTGGACGCCCCCCGGCGCGTCGTCGTCGAGGTCCGTCGCTGACCCGCCCGGGGATGTCGGGGCCAGTCAACAGCTCATTGACAAAGTGACCCGTCAAGGGCATGTTGACTGTATGACTCTTACTGACGATGAACAGACCGCCGTCCGCGACGCGGTCACTCAAGCGGTGCTCGGGACCGCCGACGTCGACCTGGAGAACGACCCGGCCGGGTCGCTCCGGCTGCTCGAGGTCTGCCGGGCCGCCGACCTGCAGACCAGGCAGCTGGTCGCCGACGCGGTCCACGGGGCCCGAGGCGCCGGGCACAGCTGGGACACCGTCGGACGGCTGCTCGGTACGACCCGGCAAGGTGCTCAGCAGCGGTTCGCCGAGGAGCGACCGACGGCCGAAGAGCCTGACGACGCCGCTCGCCCTTCAGACGACCCGAGCGCGGCGCAGGCAGGGCGCAAGGTGCTCAAGCCGTTGACCGCCTTCAACGAGATGGCGGCCCTGAAGCAGGCCGGTGTGCACGGCTGGCACGTCGTCGACTACGGCACGCTGCACCACGTGGTCGAGGCGTCGCCCTGGCAGTGGGAGCACGCGCGCGCGCCTTGGTCGCCGATGATCGCGGACCGGATGGCCGAGGACGGCTGGACGCTGGTCAACACGATGACGTTCCCGTGGGGCTACTACACCCGGCAGACCGACGTGGCCGCCCAGCCGGAGAGCTGACCGCTCAGCTGCTCCGCGGGTGCCGCTGCGTCCACCTCGGCCGCGGCTGACCTAGCTGGGTCCCGTATGGCCCATCCTGGGCCGGTCTCGGGCTGACCCAGAGCTGGAGGTGGACGCAGCCGCACCCGGCGGTCGCTGCGGGGGCCGCCTGGAGGTGGACGCAGCCGCACCCGGCGGTGGCGAGGTCGCTGCGGGTGCCGCGGGGGGCCTACCGGCGGGCTGGGGGTCGCCAGACGACCAGCGAGCCGTGGCGGAGCGGTACGAGGTCGCGCCGGGTGGAGGCAACGCCGGTCGCGTGGGCCGACCTCAGCGCCTGCTGCGACACGACCAGGTCCTGGGCCAGCTCGGCCACCCGCAGCTGCAGCGCCTCGACCTGGTGCTCCAGCGCGATGATGCGCTTGATCCCGGCAAGGCTCACGCCTTCCTCCTGGGACAGGCGCTGCACCTCGCGCAACAGCTCGACGTCCCGTGCGGAGTAGCGGCGCCCGCCGCCGCCGGACCGGCCGGGGGAGACGAGCCCCAACCGGTCGTACTGGCGCAGGGTCTGTGGGTGCATCCCGGCCAGCTCGGCGGCGATCGAGATCACGAACACCGGGGCGTCGTCGTCGAGCGGTCTCATCGCCGGTCCCTCATGGCACGGCCTTCGCGTACGCCTCCAGGGCCTTGCGCGCCTCGTCGGTCAGCGAGGACGGCACGGCGACCTCCACCGTCACGAGCAGGTCGCCGCTGGGTCCGGTGCGGCCCTTGACCCGGAACGTACGCCCCGAGGCTGTGCCGGGCGCGACCTTCAGCGTCACGCTCGAGCCGTCCGGGGTGGGCGCGCTGACCTGACCGCCGAGCGCGGCGACCGGAAAGCTCACGGGCACCGTGACGGTGACGTCCTTGCCCTTGCGCACGAAGGACTTGTGGGGCGTCACCCGAACGCGGACGAGGACGTCGCCGGCCGGACCCCCGTTCTGACCTGGGCCGCCGCGACCCGCGACCCGAACCTTCTGACCGTCCTCGATCCCGGCCGGGACCCGGACCGTGAGGGTGCGTTCCTGGCGGGTCTGCCCCTGGCCGGAGCAGGTCGGGCACGGCGTGTCGACCACCTGGCCGGTGCCGCGGCAGGCTGCGCACGGCTCGGCGAACGCGAACGCGCCCTGGTTGGCCTGAGTGACGCCGCGGCCGCCGCAGACCCCGCAGGCCCGAGGGGCCGTGCCGGGTGCGGCGCCGCTGCCGCGGCAGGTCGGACAGGCCGCGGTGGTCGTGAGCCGCAGCGGGACCTCGACGCCGGTGAGGGCGTCGAGCAGCGACAGGGTGACGGTCGCCTCGAGGACGTCACCCTTGACGGGCTGCGGGCGTGCCCTGCCGCCCCGGCCCTGGGCCCGGCCGAACAGGTCCCCGATGCCGCCTCCCGCGCCGCCGGCCCGCCCGAACAGGTCGGACAGGTCGAACGGCATGGCGCCCGACCCGGCCCCGCCGCTGTTGAAGCCAGGGCGGGGGCCGGAGCCGAACAGGGACCGCTGCTCGTCGTACTCCTTGCGCTTGGCGGCGTCGCTGAGCACGTCGTACGCCTCGGAGACCTGCTTGAACCGGGCCTCTCCAGCCGGGTTGGTGTCGGGGTGGTTGTCGCGCGCGAGCTTCCGGTAGGCCTTCTTGATGTCGGCCGCCGAGGCGTCCTTCGCGACACCGAGCGCCTTGTAGTAGTCCTTCTCGACCGCGTCGCGCGCCGCCATCAGCCCTCGACCAGGGGTTCTGTCGGGTCCTCGCCGGAGGACCCGCCCGGCTCGGAGACCGTCACCTGTGCGGGCCGCAGGACGCGAGGACCCACGCGGGCCCCGACCCGGAAGACCTGCGCCACCGTGGCGACGCTTGCTGAGGGGCTGGGCTCGGCGGCCATCACCGCCTCGTGCACGGTGGGGTCGAACGCCTCGCCGGCCGCACCGTAACGCTCCAGCCCGAGCCGGGACGCGACGGCCTCCAGGCCCTCGCCGACGCCCTTGAAGGCGCCGGTGAGGTCGTCGTGCTCGCGCGCCCGGTCGACGTCGTCGAGCAGCGGCAAGAGGTCGGCGAGCAGGCCGGCGGTGGCCAGCTCGACCACCGCCAACCGGTCCCGTTCGACGCGCTTGCGGTAGTTCGCGTATTCCGCGGAGACCCGCTGCAGCGACTCGGTCAGCTCGCCGACCCGCTGGTCGCCCTCGGCCGGAGCCTCGGCCGTCGACTCCTCGGGCGGGGCCACGACGTCGCGCACGGCGCCGGTCTCGGGGTCGAGCCGCCGTTTGTCGCGGAACACCATCGGCTCCTCACGCTGCTCGTGATCGGGGGAGCTCACTTGTCGTCCTCCTCGACGACCTCCGCGTCGACCACGCCGTCGTCGGTCGGCTCGGCGGTCTCGGCGGAACCGGCCGCTCCCGCATCCTCGGCCTGCTGGGCGTACAGCGCCCCACCGAGCGCCTGGCTCTTGTTCGCCAGCTCCGTGGCCGCGGTCTTGATCGCGTCCAGGTCGCTGCCACCGAGCGCGCTGCGCAGGTCGGCCAGCGCCTGCTCGGCGTCGGCCTTGCCCTCGGCGGGCAGCTTGTCGCCGTTCTCGCCGAGGAACTTCTCGGTCTGGAAGACCAGCCCGTCGGCGGAGTTGCGCGTCTCGGCCTCGTCCTTGCGCTTGGCGTCTTCCTCGGCGTACTCCTCGGCCTCGCGCATCATCCGCTCGACCTCGTCCTTCGGCAGTGCGGAGCCGCCGGAGATGGTCATCCGCTGCTCCTTGCCGGTGCCCTGGTCCTTGGCGGACACGTGCACGATGCCGTTGGCGTCGATGTCGAAGGTGACCTCGATCTGCGGCACGCCCTGCGGCGCCGGCGGCAGCCCGGTCAGCTCGAACATGCCGAGCTTCTTGTTGTACTGCGCCATCTCGCGCTCGCCCTGGAAGACCTGGATCTGCACGGACGGCTGGTTGGCCTCGGCCGTGGTGAAGACCTCGGAGCGCTTG
>JBBSTR010000044.1:0-20142 GCA_038235705.1 Mycobacteriales bacterium | reverse complement strand
TCCGACGACGGGCGCGGCACCGACACCCGGCGCGACCAGGATGGCGAGCCGGTCAGGAAGCCGGTCATGGCGTCCAAGGACCTGCGCTTCTTCGACGCCCCCGACTCCCCGCTGCTGCCCGATGGCCGCCCCAGGCGCGGCTCGCCGGCCGGCGGCGAGCAGCTGCTCGGTGCCGCGACCAAAGAACGAACGGGCGACCGGGCCCGCTGCCTCTTACGGTCGCTGACATCGACTACGGCCGCGGCGCCGTCAAGGGCCTCGTCAAGGCCCTTGCCGGTCATCAGGTCCACGCCGGTCAAGCGGCTCAGCGCCGTCGGGGTGTCCCCCGCCGCCTGCAGCTGCGCGCACACGTGCCGGCCGACAAGACCGGTGCCGCCGGCAACCGCGATACGCATGGGCTAATCCTGCCCTCTCGCCCGACGACGCCGAGTGCCCGGGCCATCGACGTGCCGAGACGCAATCGGCAGTGAGACGGTCCGCGACCGTCCCGCAACGTCGACCCATGCGGGACGCCGCGGCCGGCGCCGCCGTCAGCCTGACCTGCCCGCCCGGACGTGCCGGTCGTCGTTGCTTTCAGGGAAGCAGTACTGGGCGGTCGCGGAGGGTCGTCGGTATCGGTCGGTCGTCGGGGTGAGCAGCGAGCAAGGCCTGAAGTCGGTCGGACGGCAGGGGTCGGGAGTACAGGTAACCCTGGGCGTCCTGGGCGCCGATGTCGACCAGCGCTGCGTGCTGCTGCTCGGTCTCGACGCCCTCGGCGATCACCGCGATCCCGAGGGCTCGGGCGAGCTGGGTGATGGCGGTGGCAATCGCGGTGGCGGTGCGGTCCTGGCCGATGTTCCTAACGAACCCTTTGTCGATCTTGAGGATGTCGACGGGGAAGCGCTGCAGGTAGCCCAGCGAGGAGTAGCCGGTCCCAAAATCGTCTAGCGAAAGCCTTAAGCCGAGCGACCGCAGCTCGGTCAGGATCTGCGTGGTGCGGTGGCTGTCGTCGAGGAAGACGTTCTCGGTGAGCTCAAGGACGAGTGCGCCCGGCGGTACCGCGGTGTGCTCGAGCAGCTGCTCGATGCTGGCCAGAAAGTCGGGGTGCGCGAGCTGGCGGCCCGAGATGTTTACGGCGACCGACAGTGGGGTCGGTCGGGTCAGGGGCAGCCAGTCGCGCCAGTCCTGGCAGGCGCGTTGCAGTGCCCATTGTCCGAGGCTGACGATGAGACCGTGCTGCTCGGCGGCTCGGACCGCGGCCGGCGCCGAGACCACCCCGCGGGCAGGGTGCGTCCAGCGCAGCAGCGCTTCCACACCGTTGATGTGGCCGTCGTCCAGGCTGACGACCGGCTGGTAAGCCAGCGCAAGCCCGTCCGCGACCCGGGCTGCGTCTCCGGTTGCGGGTGTGCCGGGTGCCGGTGTGCCTGCCAGGGTGGCGCGCAGGTCCTGGCCCAGCGCTTCGTTGTCCTGGGCGGCCCGGCTCATCCGTAGGTCGATGACCCGGTGCACGCCGCCGCCGCTGCGCTTGGCCTGGTACATCGCGGTGTCGGCGTCGATGAGCAGCTGCGGGGTGATCGCCTCGCCGGGTCCGGCGTAGGAGATTCCGACGCTGGCCGACAGCAGCACGTCCGCGCCCGGCAGCACGAACGGAGCCTGAAATGCCGCGTTGACCCGGTCGGCCAGCAGCTCTGCGTCTTGCACGGCGGCCAGGTCCTCGCACAGGAACACGAACTCGTCACCGCCGACGCGGGCCAGGGTGTCACCGGGCCTGACCAGTGCGCCGAGCCTGGTCGCGACGGCCAGCAGGAGCTCGTCGCCCTCGGCGTGGCCGTGGGTGTCGTTGATGCGCTTGAACCGGTCCAGGTCGGTGAACAGCACCGCGCAGGTGGTGTGCGAGCGGTGAGCGCGCTGGGCTGCGTGCGCCAGACGCTCGCGTAGCAGCGCCCGGTTCGGCAAACCGGTCAGAGGGTCGTGCAGCGAGCTGGCGCGGTAGTCGTCGGACAGGTCCTGGGCTTGCTGGCGGGCGGTGGCGTTGCGCAGGTAGGCCGCCGCGACGTCGGCCAGGGTCGCGGCGGCGGCGAGCGTGCGTGCGTTGAGTTCGCGCGCCTGGTCCTGATAGAGGTCCAGCGCCCCGAGCGAGCCGTTACCGCCACGCAGCGGGAAGGTGTATACGGCAGCCAGCCCGGCCGAGCACGCCGCCGGGGTGAACTGCGGGTAGCGGGACTCACCCGCCAGGTCCGGGATGGCGACCGGTTCGCCCGACTGGAACGCGGTCAGGCACGGGCCCTGTCCGAGTTCGGTCTGCAGCCGCTCGTACTGCAAGGCGCGCGGGTCGGAGGCCGCGACATGGTGCGGGAGCAGGTCGTCGCCGATCAGCGTCACCCCGGCGCCAGAGACCGGCAGTACGTCCACGACCCGCTCCACAAGGCGGTCCAGGATGGTCTGGATGCGAAAGTCGCCCAGCATGGTGTGGGCGAAGTCCGCCAGCACGACACCCAGCTTCGCGTCGTCGAACACTTCCGGTACCTGCTCTCCTGCGGTCGTGCCGTCCATGGTTTTGTGAGGTGTTTGTCCGTCGTCGCAATTACCCACAGGCGCAGGGTGGTAACAGTCCGCCTCGCGGCGGTCGGGACCTTCACGTCCTAGCGCTGCCGTGGTGTTCCACGGCTTGGACAGAAGACCGCGGCTGGCTTGCTCAACCAGCAAACTCGAACCACACCGTCTTGCCTTAGGGGTCCGTCCGTGAGGCCTTAGCGGGGCTGCGTCTCGACGATCTGCAGCCCCCATCCAGGGTGCCGTCATCTGGCTGCCGCAGCTGCGGGTGGCTGCCACACCTGCCCGGTCCCTGAGGTCGCCCGGCTCGGCCGGACCCTGCGCGCCTGGCGCGCTCAGGCCCTGGCTCACTTCGATACCGGCGGGCTGTCCAACGGCGGACCGAGGCCATCGGCCTGATCGAGAAGGCCCGCCGCGTGGCACACGGCTTCCGCGACTTCCACAACTACCGGCTCCGCATGCTCCTCGCGGCCAGCGGCGCACGAGGACGGGTCAAGGCACCCTCACCACCGTGAAATCCGAAGGGCCTCAAAGCCTAAGCTAAGCGGGGTCGGCAGTGTGCAGGGTCCAAGCCGCGTCGGCACAAGCCGAGCCAGCCGGCCCGACCAGGTTGACACAGACGCACACGCGGTCGTGCTCCCGCCCAGTGCTCGCGTCCTCGAGACCGTGCCGCCCTGGCCCGGGTGACTATTCGCTCCGTCCTAGGGCACGAGCCGCCTGCCGCGTGCGGTAGCCGGGCAGTTCGTTCTCGGCGTTCTTCACCGCCTTGCGTCGCCCGGTCCGATGCGGACAATCTCCTCCAGGGTCGGACTACAGGTTCTGTTCGGCGTCGTCGGCGACCGCGTCAGCGCCCGCGCTGTCGGGGCGGCTGTCGTCCTGCTCCTGGGCTCGTTCATGACCTCGTCCTCCCTTCCGGATGGCTGGGCTCCCGGGAAGCGCCCCGCGCTTACCAATCACTAGCGGTGCGCGACGGTGACGGCATCTGAGAGCGGCGTCACGCACGCTCACTGCTTGCGTCAGCTAGCGCCGGGCAAGCAGATGACATGACTGATAACGCCAAGATCATCGTCCAGCTTCGCACCCTCGTGCAGCTCACCCAGACCGAGGCGCAGATCGCTGAGGTCCGGGTCGCGCAGGCCCGTACGGAGGCCGTCCGGCGCGAGCTCACCCAGAACGCTCGCCACGCCGGCGAGCGCACCAAGGCCCTCACCGACACCTTGCGCGACCTCGGTGGCGTGCCCGACGTGCTCACCCCGACCTTCGGTCGTCTCGCCGCCCTGGTGAAGAGCGCCGTGGACCAGACCGAGCCGCTCGACGAGGCCCTGCTGCAGGACCTCGCGCTGGAGAACCAGCTCGTAGACCGTGCGCGCTACCTGAAGTCGCTCGCGACCACCGCTGAGCTGCCCAAGGTCGTCAAGCTCGCCGACCGCCTGATCACCGCCCACACGGCCACCGTCGAGTGGCTGACGACCGTGCTGGCCGAGGAGGCCCTCGGTGGCCCGTCCGCCTTGCAGGCCACCCCTCTGCAGCGGGTTGCCGGCGGCGCCTCCCGGGTGATCAA
Source organism: Mycobacteriales bacterium (assembly GCA_038235705.1). Lineage (GTDB taxonomy): Bacteria > Actinomycetota > Actinomycetes > Mycobacteriales > SCTD01 > CANKBT01. The sequence continues at coordinate 16,049 of JBBSTR010000044.1, read as the reverse complement.
CCTGCCGGCCCGGTACGCGACCCGCACGGTCAACCGCACCGTTGACAGCGTCCAGCAGAACACCGAGCAGACCCGTTCGCGGCTCTCCTCGGTCACCGACAAGGCCGGCACGTTCACCGACGCCGTCCGCGAGACCCTCACGTCCGGCCGCAACGCAAGCCTGCAGCGGGCCGAGAAGATCGCCCGTCGCGAGGGTGACCGCGACACCGCCGCGGCCGTGCACGAGACCCGTCGGGACCTCGGTGCGCTCACCCTCGAGGAGCTGCCGATCAAGCAGTACGACACCCTCAACATCAGCGAGTCCGTCAAGGCCATCAAGGACCTCGGCCAGGTCGAGGACGTCCGGGCGATCATGGCGTACGAGGAGACGCACGCAAACCGCTCCAGCGTCGTCAGCGCGGCTCAGACCCAGGTCGCCACGCTCGCCAAGCAGGTCGTCGGCATCAGCTGACAGCTCATCACGACCGTCGAGGACTTGCCCGCCCGGGCGAGTCCTCGACGCCTGTCAGGACCGGGCTCCGACCCCGGACCTTACGGCCCGACAGTCTGGCTTGTCACCGCGCAGGACGGCCGTGGGACGATGAGACCCCCGAACCACACGCGGTCCGGGGGTCTCATCTCGTTCATGCTCAGGACTAGTTGCCCGCCTCGTTGACCTGGTCCTTGGCGTCGTGTGCGCTGCCCTTGACCGTGTCAGCCGCACCGGCGGCCTGGTCCTGAACCGTGGTCGTGGACTCCTGGGCCTGGTCCTTGACCGTCTGCGCGGCTCCGGTCGCGGAGTCCTTGACAGACTCGGCGGCCTGCTGCGCGGCCGGTTGCATGTTGTCCTTGATCTCGCTCGCCGATACCTTCAGCTGGTCCTTGACCGGGCCTTCGGCGTTGTCGCGGATCGTGTCCGCGGCGTGGATCTCTGCCTGGCTGGCGGGCAGCAGGCTGGCGAGCAGCCATCCCGCGCCGAACGCGACGAGTCCGGCGACGAACGGTTGACCGGCGGCCTTGGAGCGGGCGGCGTCGGGCCCGTCAGCGACGGCCTCGGTCACCCCGTGTCCGCCGGACCCGCCCGGGGAGCCCATCACCTTGTCGCGTGCGTCGGTGAACCTGCCTTTGGTGGCGTCGACCCGTCGTTCGATGACCTTCTCGGGCGAGACCTTCTCGCCCAGCAGGTCTAGGTCGGAGTCCAGCTCATGCCGGGTCTGCGCGATGTCTGCTCTCAGCTGTTCCGGGTCTTGGCCCACTGTGCATCCTCCTTCAAGGATTCGATGGTCTGCTCGGGCTTGGGGTTGAACGATTTCGCCGCGGCGCGACCCTTGGCCACCAGCACGGCCGTGGCGATGGCGTACAGACCGGTAACGACGAGCGCGCCGAGCCACAGATGGTCGAACAGGTCGCCGAGCCCGTAGGCCAGGGTCAAGGACGCGAACAACAACAGGAAGTAGCCCGCTGCGGCCGCCGCGCCGAACGCGGTCCCGATGGTCTTCGCTTTCGCGGCCTCCTGGGAGACCTCCGCCTTGGCCAGCGCGACCTCCTGACTGAGCAGCTTGCTCAGATCCGACGTGACCTCGCTCAACAGCTCACCGACGCTGCTCTGACCGACGTTAGCGCTGCCGGCCTCGCCCCGACCGGCCCCGACGCGGCTGCTCCCAGCGCGTTCCGGCTCGTTCACCGCACGCCGTCGCCGGGTCGGGCGGTCTCGCTGATCATGGGTGGCACCTCGACCAGGAGCTCGTCGCCCGAGAGGTCCGACGGACTGACCTGCGGGCGAAGCCGAGCGGGCTCCGGGCTGACGGGCGAAGGAGCAACGGACCGAGTGGGCGCGTCGTGCGTACCCGGGGAGGAGCTCGGCTCGTCGCGCACGCCACGCGTGAAGCGACCGGCCGCGACACCGGCCACCAGAGCGCCGAGCAGGAACGTCCCCGGGCTGCGCGCCGCAAACGAACGCAGCTCATCGATGACGCCGCTGGGCCCGCGACGGGTCAGCAGCTCGGCCACGCCGTCGCCGCGCGCGGCGACCTGGCGAGCCAGCCCCGCCGCCTGCCCGGACCCGTCGCTGCGCCCCTCACCCAGCTCACGCAACTCCCCGGCCAGATCGCGGAGGGTCTCGCCCAGCTTGTGCGCCACCACCCCGCCCTGCTCCTCGACCTGCGACCGCGCCTGGTCGAACAACTGCCGGGCCTCGCCCAGAGCGTCCTTGGCCGCAGCGGAACTCTGCTCCTTCGCCGTCCCCGCCACATCCCCCGCTGCGGACGAAGCCGCCGAGGCAACGCCCGCAGCCTCCTGTTTCGCGGTTCCTGCTGTCTGTCCAGCCGCGTTCTTCGCAGCCTCAGCAGATTCACTCATTCGGCGTCTCCCTCGCTCGGCACATGGTCACGGTCACGCGGGATTGCCCGGCCAACGGCCACCGAGCCGTGATGACCGGACGAAACTTGCGTGGACTCCCGGAGGCCGAAACCCGCAGGCGCCGACGACGTCTCACATGCGTTGTAAAGCCCGCCGGAGGTCAGGACGCGTGACGGCTCCTCCGGCCCGCCGGGCAGGCGAGCGTCATGCTCCGGCACCCACCTGCATTCTCTGCTCGTGGCTAACCCCACGGTGACCGACGTGGTCGGTCTGTCCCGCCGGCCGCCGGTCGGGGGCGACCCGCGGGTCCGTTTCCGGCCGCCGTCCCCGGACGCGAGACCCCAGTCCCGCAACCCCCGGCCACGGGCGTGCATCGCCTGGCGGAAACCCGGGGCGCCGTTGTTCTCGGCCAGCACCGGGCTGACTGATGCGCAGGCCAGCCCGGAGAACGGCCTGGTCCGCCGCCCTCCGCGTCGCTGGTGCCGGGGCTCCTACCGGTGCAGCAGGCCCCGGGCGACCTGGCCCGGCCGCATCTGCTCTCCCTGCCACGAAGTGACCGCGACCAGCGAACCCGTGAGCCCCGGGATCAGCCACTGGACCGCCTTGAGCTGCTTCTGCGCTTGGGCAACGTCCGGCGGGGTGACCGCGGACGGATCCGTCGCCCCGTCCGCAGGTACCGCGCCGGCGGCGTCCATTTTGCGGTTGAGGACGCCGCTCCAGGCCGTCGCGCCGAGTGCACCGACTGTCAGAACCGTCTTGGCTATCGAACTCTTGGCGACCCCGCCCTGGTTGCGCACCCGGTCGGCCTCGGTCTGGAGCAGGCGGAGAGAACCGATCAGGTGGACGCCGATCGCAGCGGCGTTCAGCGGCGCCCAGCGGTTCCAGCCGACCGTGGCCACCGGAACACGTTCCAGCGGGTCGCGGACCTTGGCAGAAGCGCCGTTCAGGCCGACGGCCCCCATCAACGAGCCACCGAACCAAGCGGCCAGACCAACGTCGTGCATCGAACGGGCAAGAACGTGCTGTTCCATCATCACTCCTCGTCTCAGATGCCTCTCGCCTGTCCCCGTCCGGACGACACAACCCCCAGCCGGGCAGCTGAGCCCTGTCGTACCGGTTCACCGATCGGCGACCGGGACCGATCGCGTTGCGCCCGGGGACTGGGCGCAACGGTGCTCGGAACCCCGGAGTGCGACGGTACGTCCTAGCCATATGTGACCGGGCGTCGTCACTCTGGCAGTTCTGCGAACGGCGCCCGGGCGGCACGTTCGCGCAGCCCGACATACCGATGGGCAACCGGGGCGGGTCATGCTCCGTCCGCGGCTAGGGCCCCGCCGGGGTCCTAGGAGTCCAAGGCACGTGCAGCGATCTCGCCAGCTGCGCCGGGACGTACGGCCCGGCGGCCAGCTCGTCCACCTCAGGGCTGCGACCACCTCACTATGGAGTTCTCGGAAACTCCAACGTAGGGCCAGTGCGATGAAGGGCTGCGCGCACGGCTGGCCAAGCGGCTGAGTCACCAGACCAGCCTGCGCTGGCACGAAGGCGAGGCACCCGCGGCCGTCCCGCCGCCAATCCTCGACCGGGGGACGTGCTGTCGGAGTTCTGCGCTGGTCGGTTGGGCCGCTACGGGCAGGTCTCAGCCCGGTCAGGCAGGGACCCCGTGCGCTGGTCTCGCCAGTCGCCGGCCAGCACGGCATAGTCCGCCTCGCTCGCCAGCTCGCCTTTGAACATCTCGTTGTCGATGAGCCAGCGCCTCTTGTCGAAAGCCCAGGCGGGTGAGTAGTGCGCGGGAGGCGGCATTGCGGGCGTCGACCCGTGCCGTGACACGTCGGGCGCCGAGCTGGTCCACGGCCAGGTCCACCAGGGCTCGTACGGCCTCGGTCGCGTAGCCCGCGCCGGCAAGAGCGGGAGAGAAGATGTAGCCAATCTCGACGGTCCCGTGCTCGACGGACTGCAGGATCAGCAACAGGTCGCCGATCAGCTCGCCGCCGGCCAGCACGACGGCCAGCTCGAGTAAGTCGCCCTCCGCCCGCAGGGTTGTGCTGCGGATCTTTCGCTGCAGGACCTGGTCGACACCGGCCCGGTCACGAGTGGCGTACGGGACGTAGCGCACCGACTCGGGGTCGCCATGAAAGACCAGGAGCGCGTCTGTGTCGCTTGCCGCGAACGCGCGCAGCGTCGACCGCGGGGTGATGAGAGGGAGCGCAGGCGCGAAGGGCAGGTCCATGCGGTCACATGCTGCCTGCTCGAGCAACTCGTGCTGCGTACCCGGTCCTTGACCGGACGCTGGCGCGCATGTTCAGACCCTGAGCCCTCCCCTAGCCTCGGCCCGTGACCGTGACATTGCGCGAGCTCGATGGCGACCCCGAGGACATGGCGGCCCTGCAGCGCGTGCTGGAAGGCGCGCCGGGATACACCCAGCGAGTCACGGGCCACCCGGTCGGCCCCGCCGACGCCCAGAGCTTGTTCTCAGCCCTACCGCCCGACCTCCCCTACGAGGCGAAGCATGTCCTTGCCGTGGAGCTCGACGGGGAGATGATCGGGGTTGTCGATCTGTTGGACGGCTGGCCAGAGCCGCAGACCGCGCACGTCGGGCTGCTGCTGCTGGACGAGCCGCACCAACAGCTGGGCATTGGGGAGCAGGTCTGGAAGCAGGTCGAGACGCTGCTCCGTTCCTGGCCGCACGTGACCACCGTGCGGGCCGCCGTCGTCCAGTCCAACGTGCAGGTGCTGCCGTTCTGGCTGCAGTGCGGCTTCCGTGACACCGGGGACCGCAAGCCCTACACGTACGACAAGCTGACCTCCACCTCGATCATCCTCGACAGACCCGTCGGCCGCACGCACGTCTGACCGCCGACTGCCAATTACCGACTACGAGCAGCATCTCGCGGGGCGTAGGACGGACCGGGTGGGACGAGCGAACGCCAACCCAGCCGGTCGTCCCATCGCCGATCCTCAACCGGACGCGGCGGGAGGGGGCCTGATAAGTGGACAGGGCTGCGGAGGGTGTTGGCCATTGCGGATGTGTGGCAGCGTCTGACGGGCACAACCGCCGCAGATGTTTCCCGGTACGAGGACGAGAGCAGGCGCGATGACCACTGTCTCGGACGTGCCCGTCGTCGCGCTGGCCGTGGCAACCGCCGCTGACCCGGCGCTGCTGGAGATGTCTGGCGCCCCGGGGCTCCGGGCCGGCTTGCTGGGGCTGTCGGCGGACGGCTCGTTGCGGTTCCGGGTTGCCTTGCCGTCTACCGGCGGGGTCCTGCGCCCGCACGAGGACGAGCACGGGGTGCTCGCGGCCTCCGGCGGCTCGTTGCTGGCAGTAAATGCTGCGGACGGCACGCTCCGGTGGCAGGTGGACGGGCTCGGCGCGGTGGATCGCTTCTGGGCGTGCGGCGGCGTGGTCGTCGCGCTTTGCGATCAGCTGCAGGAGCGGCCCCGGTTCGTGGCCCTGAATCGCGCGGACGCCCGCGAGCTGTGGGCTCGAGACCTGCCGCGGCATGCGTTCGGTGACGCCAGGCCGACCGAGGACGGAGCGTTGGCCTGGGTCGGGCAGGACGGCCCCACCCGGGTGGTCGAGCTGGCCACCGGTGCTGACCGCTGGACCCATCCCGGGACCTGGACCTTCCCGGGGTTCGACGTTCTCGGTGACACGCTGATCCGGACCAGCGAGGACGTGATCCTTGCCTTCGACACTGCTAGCGGCGACCTGCGGTGGCGGTCGCCCGCCGTCACGATCGAGCTGTGGCCCTCGTTCCAGTCAGGGCTGGTGATGACGGTGGAGTGGGACGCGGCTCGCGGCGACTACTGCTCGGTCGTCGTACGGGAACCGGGCGGAGCGGTGCGTTGGCGCAGGACCACCCAGGGCTGCGCCTCGATCATTGCCGACGGCGATGGGCGGGCGCTGATCCTGGACGTGGGAGCGGCGACGGCGACCGTGGTCGACCTCGTAGACGGGGACCCGGTCTGGTCGATGGGGACCCGAGACGTGCTCGACCTGCGGATGGTGGGGCGCACCCTGGTGACCGTCGAGGGACGACGCGAGCAGCCGACGATCGTCGCCCGCTCGCTGAGCGTCGGCCGCGAGCTGTGGCGGGCCCCGCTGGACCGGGCGTGCGAGCTGCTCGGTCCGGGCGATCGGGGCGGGATCATGGTCGCGCCGGACGAGCCGGTCGGCCAGGAGCAGGTCGTCGTGCTCGACCTGTCCAGCGGGAAAGTGCGGTCGCGGACCACGGTCTGGGGATACGTGCGCTTCATCGTCTCGTCACCCCGGGGTCTGCTCGTGGCCCATCAGGATCCCGCCCGACTGCATCAGCGCAGCCGGCGGCAAACTGATCCCACAGCGTGAACACGGCCGTGGCGGACCCTGGGTGGGCCAGAATGCGCTCTGAAGGTCCAGCTCTTCGGCGGGCAGTGGGAAGCGCTGACTACCGGCTCTTTCAAGGGTCCAGACGGCGTGCGCTACCAGCGGAGCTCGACGCGGATGCGTCGCCGTCAGGTCGACGAACTGCTCGTTTCTGGGGCGCCTCTGGTCCTGTACTGGTTCGGCGGACAGCAGCTGGACTGGATGCAGGGCCCGGACGCCGTTACTGCCTGGGAGTCGGCGCGGCAGCGGCTGATCAATGCCTTGCCACGGCCCGATGGCGACGTCGTGTGGACCGCCGGTGAGTGGATCAGCGACGCCGGGAGCGTCGTGCTGCTCACGGGTTCCTGCTGATCGGCCAACCCGGTTACCGCCCCGTTCTGCTCTCCCGGCTCGCCCGGTGCCGACCCAAACCGCGGTCCGCTCGGCGCACGACAACCGGTGCGCCCGAGCGAGGCCATCAGGTCGACGGCGGTGCTGGCCGCGGCCGTCCCGCATAGGTCGACGTTGCGGGACGGTCGCGCGAGCTGCGCCACTGCCGATCGGCTACGGGGAGACCGTCGAACCCGTGATCGGTCTGACGTACCCCGGTGGACGGCTGACGGCGCCTGCCGCGATCGCGCTCACCGGGGGGGCAGGACCGTAAGGTCCTGCCCCTGCTGGAGGCTGCTGCACGCTGGCTAGGGCCGGGCCCCGAACGGGCTCTTCAACTAACAGTGTCGGCATGCCCGTTGGGGCCACAAGGAAGTCACGCGCGGTCATCAGGGTGTCCCGCACCGGCTGACCGGCGACGGCCCTCCGGTAGTGCACCAGGTTGGCTGCGCCGTGCTTGTTGCGGGGCTCTAGGAAGCCCGCGCGGTCCTCCGGCGTCATCTCGTCGACGCGAAGCCAGGTCAGAGTTCCCGCCTCGTAGTGGCGCATGTCGTAGACGGCGGGGTCGTAGACAGTGCCCTGGAGGCGGGGACCCACCTCTCTCGTGATGTTGTGGGTGATCTTGCCCCTGGCGTACAGGACGCCCTGGGCCACGTCGCCTCCTGATCCCACCGCGGCCACGGCTCGGGTGAACGCCGGGTCGGACTTGCCCACCCAGTGCTGGTGAAGGGAGTAAAGGTGTGCGAGCACCTCGCGCATGGTCCGGCGCTGTTCAGCGGGGGAACTGGCCTCGTCGAAGCGCTCGATGGCCGCCCCGGCGTCTTCGACTACCTCGTAAATGGAGGGCACGCGCCGACGGTACGGCGGACGCCTCACACTGCAGTACTTGGCGGGGCCAAACGGCATCTGTCCGACCGAGGGCGACGGCCTTGGCGCCTTCGACTGGGTGACGCCTGCGCAGTCGATTGCCGTCCTGTGAACGATGCCTCACCGGTCATAGATCGCCCCCCCCGCTGCCTCGGCCTGCTTGGGCCCGCTGTTGGGCTTCGTCAGCTGAGCTCGATGATGAGCTCGCGTTCTTCCGGGGAGGTGTCGCCCCACACGCCGTAGGGCTCTCGGTTGGCCATTGCGTGTCCGAGGCACTCGATGCGTACGGGACATCCTGAGCACACGTCTTTGGCCTCGCGTTCGCGTTCGGCCCGGTCCGGGCCCCGCTCTCCCTAAGGGTGGAAGAAGAGCTCGGCCGGCCACCGCCGGTAGGCGCCGGTCGGTGGTCGGGGCAGGTGGCGCAGGTCGGTCACGGCGCGTTCCGGGGGCGCGGCGCGCAAGGTTTCCCGTCCAGGTCGTACGGCGTTGCCGTGGGTCATGACGGGTCTCCTGATGCTCGTGGTGAGGACGGGGGCAGCAGATGCCCGAGGGCGTCGGCGATCTGGGCGGCGGCGCTCCGGCTGGAGTAGACGGCGTCCGCGCCGGCTTGGACGGCGGCATCCGCGAGGTCGTCGTGCGCGAGTTGGACGGCCACGACGGTCGTGGGTGCGAGTGAGCGCGCTCGCCGCACGAGCTCGAGCTCGAAGGTGCCGCTCAGCCGGTCGCTGACGAGCAGCAGGTCGGGCTGGTGCACCAGCAGAGCAGCGACGGCGGCGGCGCCGTCCTCGAGCGCCGCGCACACGCCGGCTCCGGCTGCTGTCAGGCGTGCACCGACCTGTCTGTGCACCAGTCGTGCCGGTGCGCCAGCACGACGCTGCGCTCCTGCGGGCAGCACTGCGGTCCGAGCTGGTCCAGAGCCTGCTGCTCTTGGGTGCGTCGGCTGATCAGGCGCGAGGCGTCCATGACAGGCTCGCGTCCGCGACTTGTCGACGGGTCCAGAACGACGGCTCGCCACGCGACACGAGCCATCGCTTGTTGCGCGCAACGTCGGTTCAGAGTCAGTCCGGCCCCGACGCGGCTGCGATCTTCGCGCAGGACGCCGTCGGCGAGCACGGTCGGGAGGGTGTCGCCCTGCGAACGGGCGGGGCGGGAACGAACGGAGAGCGTGGTCACGGCTGTCCACCTAGGTGTGGCGCGCAAGCCCTGCGTGTCGGGTGTCGACAGAGTCACCAGAGCGCGGCGGTGGCGGCGATCCGGATCCCGACCGGCTGAATGCCCAGCCGCTCATCACAGTACGCGCTGCCCACCTTGATGGTGCCTACCGGCTGTCCTCGTAGCGCTGGTCGGCGCTGGACGATGGTGGGCTCAGACGGGTTTGCCGTCACGGGTTCGGGCGTGGTCCAGCACGAGGGCGGCGGGGACGGCCCGGTTGACCAGGGCGCGGGACAGCTCGGTGAGCTTGATGTTGTGGTCGCGCGCGTACTGCCGGAGCGCGGCGTAGGCGGCGGCCATGTCCAGGTGACCGCTGTAGGCCAGGACGCCCTTGGCCTGCTCGAGGATGACGCGGCTGTCGAGCGCGTTCTGCAGCTGTTCGTTGACGAGGTTGCGGTCTTCGGCGGCTCGGTCCTGGATCAGGGCGACCGTCGCGACGTCGGCGAGGGCTTGAGCGAGCCGGAGATCTGCTGCCTTGAGCGGTCCCGGTGTGGCGCCGAACAGGTTCAGGGCGCCGACGACGTCGTTGCGCAGGCGCATCGGGACGGCGTGCACGCTGACGACACCGGCTCGTGCAGCGACGGCGGCGAACTCGGGCCACCTCGCGGCCGCGGCGGCGAGGTCGGGGACGTTCACGGGCTGACCGTCGAGGTAGCAGGTGTGGCACGGGCCTTGGGCGCGCTGGGCCTGGAAGGCCTCGAGGTCGGCGACACGCTCGGACGACGCGGCCACGACGTGCAACGCGCCGCGCGCGTCGGCGAGTAGCAGCCCGACCGCGCTGATGTCGAGCAGCCGGGCGCAGTCAGCGGCGAGCTGGGTGAGCAACTCGCTGACGTCGAGACCTTGGGCCAGGCTTGCGGCCATGGACACCAACGACGAGACGACGTCGTCCTCGCGGGTGCTCATGCTGCGCTCCCCTGGTCACCGGCGGTGTCGTGCCAGTCCTCGCCGTCCAGGTCCAGGCGTCGGTCCAGGACCTGGTAGGCGACCGCGCTGGCGGTGAGGTCGCGCGAGATGGCATGGGCCCGAAGCCTGACCAGGGCGTCGGCGGGGCTGATGCTCAGAGCCGCGACGATCATTCCCGTGGCCTGGTAGACCTCGACGCGTTCCAAAGACGCCAGCTGGTCCCAGCCGTCCTGATCGTTCGCGGCCTCGTGCCAGTCGGTCTGCGAGGTCATCAGGTCCAGCAGCGGCAGCGCTGCGAGCCCCGCCGCCCACAGGCCGCCGGTCATCGCGCTGCCGTCGAGCGGGCCGCCGCTGTGGCGGAACAGGTCGAGCGCGCCGATCGTCGTGCTCGCAACGATCACCGGCAACGCGAAGACAGCACGGATGCCATGGCCGAGGAAGGCCTGCGTGAGCGCCGGCCAGCGGTCCTCGCCGGGGCCGTCCAGATGCGGGGCCGAGATCGCCCGGCGCTGTGCGACGGCATCCAGGCACGGCCCTTGGCCGTAGGTGAACTGCAGCCCGTCCAGCGTCCGGCTGAGCTGACCGCTGGACCCGAACGTCCCCTGCATCGTGCCACCGTTGATCAGCGAGACGGAGGCGCCGTCGACGTCCAGCAGCTGGACGCACGCCGCGCACAGGCGGTCAGCAGCATCGAGCGGCGTCGTAGCGTCCGTCACCGCAGCGCCGAGAGCCTCCCGGATGCCCTGCTTGTCCATATCGCCTCGCGATCTGCCCGTCTCTGCGTCCGTGGGGGTAAGCCTGCCATCGCCCGGGGCGATGCTCGGTCCCGGCTGCTTCTGGTCTTTGTCTCAGAGCGAGCGTACGTTGATCGTCACGCGTCTCGCGTGCCCGTCCAGACACTGCGCGGTTCGAGAGACAGGTCCAGCGGCCTGTCCCGGACCTTCAGGACGAACGCATGTCGCAGACCTCGAACGGCCGCACCAAGATCCTGACAGGATCCCTACGCGCCCGGCCTCGGCCTTCCACGCGCTTCTGGGGCTTTCGCCGTGCCCTGCCCCGACCGGCCGCCATCGTGTCCGATGAGCAGATCCACGCGCTGGTCGACGCGGCGACACGTCTCTGCCGACGCCAGCGAGAGTGGTGCCGCGACGCTGGCACCGCGGCGGCGGACCAGCGGCTCCGGCACCTGGACTGGACAGTGCGCGCCGGGCGGCGCGCGCTGGCCGACCGCGCCGTTCGGGAGCTGGCGACCACGGAAGCGTCCGCACAGCTAGCGCGGGGCCAGCTGTGACGGCGGTGCCGGCGCAGGCTGTGCCGCACCGGACCGTCGCCGCGCGTGATGCGCGACTGGACCTTCGCGCCTTGCTCGACGCCGCTGAGGCAGCGCCCCCCGCCGAGGGTGTGGATGCGCTGGCCGCCGAGCTCGCGCAGCGGGTCGGCGCCCTTGAGGTCAGCATGCTCATCGCCAACAACAGCGGGCTGGGCCTTGCCCGCCTGGCCCGCAGACCTGCACCGGCAAGGTCCGCGCCGCTCAGGCTGGCCGGGGAGCAGGTGCCGATCGAGGGGACCCCCGCGGGCGCGGCCCTGGTGCTGCAGCAGACCCAGACCAGCCGTGACGGCCACGGCGTGTGGCTGCACGTCCCGGTCACCGAGCGAGGCGAGGCGCTCGGCGTCCTGGAGCTGCTGCTCACCGAGCCACCGGGCGAGCAGACCCTTGCCTTCCTGAGCTCGGCGGGGCACGCCCTGGCGTACGTGGTGATCGCCGATCGCCGGTTCAGCGACCTGTACGAGCTGGGCCAGCGCGACGTCGTGCTGAGCCTGGAAGCCGAGATCCAACGCCGCCTGCTGCCGCCCTCCTACGCCTGCGAAGGACCGCAGTTCGCCCTGGCCGGCTGGCTGGTGCCCGCCGACAAGGCAGGCGGCGACACGTTCGACTACATGGTCGAGCGCAGCACGCTGCATCTGTCGATCACCGACGCCATGGGCCACGGCGTCTCTGCCGCACAGCTCGCCACGCTCGGCGTCGGCAGCCTGCGCAACAGCCGACGGCGCGGTCTTGGCCTCAGCGAGCAGGCCCGGCAGGCCAGCGCGCACATCGCAACGTACGCCCCGCCCGACCAGTTCGTCACGGCCCTGCTCGGGCGTCTGCACCTGCAGACCGGCGCCTTGGAGCTGGTCAACGCCGGCCACATGAACCCGCTGCTGGTGCGCGACGGGCGCGTGCAGGAGATCCCCCTCGACCCGGGGCTCGTCCTGGGGGTCGTCCCCGAGCTCATCTACGACGTGCAGCGCTTCCAGCTCCTGCCCGGTGACCGGCTCGCCCTGGTGACCGACGGGATGTCGGAGCGCAACGCCGCCGACGCCGAGATCGAAGGGCTGCTCGCCACGCTCGGTCACCTGCACCCGCGCGAGGCCGTGCAGGTGCTGACCGGTGCTGTCCTGCACGTCACCGGCGGGGCGGTGCGTGACGACGCCACCGTGCTCATCGTCGACTGGTACGGCCAGCACGACACCCCACCCGCCCCGTCGCACAACAGCCGCTGATGGCGCAGTCCATGGTCCGCCAGGACACGTTGTCCTCGGTGCTCGCCGAGTTCGCCCGCACCATGATCACCGACTTCCCGATCCAGAAGATCCTGGACCATCTGGTGGAGCGGATCGTCCAGGTGCTGCCCGTGACCGGCGCCGGGGTCACCCTGATCTCCCCCGGCGTCGCGCCGCGCTACGTCGCGGCCTCCAACCCCGTGGCGTTGCGCTTCGTGCAGCTGCAGACCGAGCTCGGCGAGGGACCGTGCCTGTCGGCGTACAAGACGGGCGACCCGATCGCGGTGCCCGACCTGACGGCGGACACGCAGTTCCCGGCGTTCGGACCGGCAGCGCTGGCCGAGGGCATGCGGGCGGTGTTCACCTTCCCGCTGCGGCACGGCGACGGCCGGCTCGGGGCCCTGGACCTCTACCGCGACACGGCCGGGACGCTGGACGAGGACGACATGGCGGCCGCACAGGTCCTGGCCGACGTGGCGGCCGCCTACCTGATCAACGCCCAGGCGCGCCAGGACGCTCTGGACGTCTCCGACCGCTTCCGGGCCAGCGCGCTGCACGACGCCCTGACCGGGCTGCCGAACCGGGTCCTGCTGGCCCAGCGGATGGAGCACCTGGCGCTGCGGGCGCGGCGCACCCACCAGACCGCGGCCGTGCTGTACGTCGACCTGGACAAGTTCAAGCGGGTCAACGACACCCACGGGCACCAGGCGGGCGACGAGCTGCTGGTCGCCGTCGCGCACCGGCTCACGGCCATGCTGCGGCCCGGGGACACCCTTGCCCGGGTCGCCGGCGACGAGTTCGTGATCCTGTGCGAAGACCTCGCTCATGCCGACGAGGTCGAGGTCCTGGCCAAACGGCTCCAGACAGAGCTTGCGGCCCCTCTCCAGCTCTCCGGCGCCACCGTCTGCGTCTCGGCCAGCGTCGGCATCGCCTACGCAGGCCCGGGCCAGGCCATCACCAGCCAGCTGATCGCCGACGCCGACACCGCGATGTATCAGGCCAAGCACCGCGGCGGCGCGGTCCACCAGGTCATCGACCTGCGGGCCGCCCAGGAAGCCGCCCACCGCGACCACCTCGAGCTCGACCTGCACCACGCGATCGCCGGCGGGCAGCTCGATCTGGCTTTTCAGCCGATCGTGCGCACCGAGGACGGCCTGCTCCTCGGGGTCGAGGCGCTGCTGCGGTGGACCCACCCGCTCCACGGACCGGTCCCGGCCCTGACCACCGTGAGCATCGCCGAGCAGAGCGACCTGATCACCGCGATCGGCGGCTGGGTCCTGGAACGGGCCTGCCGCGAGCGGATGCGCTGGCTCGCCGAGCATCCCGAACGGCCGATGGAGCTGTCGGTCAACGTCTCCGCGCACCAGCTCATGGCCCCGGGCTTCCGCGACGTGGTCCAGGACGTCCTGACCAGCACCGGGATGGACCCCACCGCCCTGATCCTCGAGCTCACCGAAGGCGTCTGCCTCGACGACCCTGACCGGGCGCTGACGGTCATGGCAGACCTCAAAACCTCCGGCGTACGACTAGCGCTGGACGACTTCGGCACCGGCTACTGCTCGATGGCCTACTTGCGCCAGTTCCCGATCGACGTCGTCAAGATCGACCAGAGCTTCGTCGCCGACCTGCACCACGACGCCGCCACCATGCAGATCGCGACCGCCGTGACCGAGCTCGCCAAGGTCCTCGCGATGACCGTCACCGCCGAAGGCGTCGAGACGGCCCAGCAGCACCAGGACGTCACAAACATCGGCTGCCCCCAGGCGCAAGGCTTTTACTTCGCCCGGCCTATGACCGGTGCGTGCCTGTCCGCGCTGCTCACTGTGGAGCCGGGAGGCCCGCTACGGCTGACCAGCTCCTCCGACGACAAGTCGCACGAACCCGACCGCAGGCTGCGGTCGGACACACCCGCCGGGCCGGGTGATCAGGTCTGAGGCTGCCTCTCACGCTCGGCATCGGACCCTGCGGCCGCGGAGCGGCGCACAGACTCCGACAGCCGCACTGACCACAGCATCCTTCTCGTGGGCCCGAAACGCCGCTATCACCGACTGGTCCCGTTCGACGAACCACGACCGGCACGTCCGGCCGGTCTGATCAAGCTGAGGGCGGCGCTGGCCGCGGCGTCCCGCATGGGTCGGGGTGCGAGACGGTCGCCCGGGCCGTCCCGTCGCCGATCCTTAAGCAGGGCACGACCCTCGCCGCGTTGATATGTCCTCCAGCTCGGCGCAGGGCCGGCGCTGCCAGGATGTCCGGGTGCCCTCCAACCCATAGCCGTCGCGTGTCGGCTCCCTGCTTCTCCGCGACGCCAGAGCAGACGACCTGGAGCCGCTGCTCGCGCTGCGAAACGATCCGGACGTCAACCGCTTCATGCTGCGCACGCACGTCGACCCAGCAACCTTTCGTCGCGAGTGGCGAGAGGTCCCGGCCAGCGCGACCGACTTCTCCTGCGTCGCCGAGCACGCCGGGCAGATCGTCGCCATCGGCTTTCTCGATGTCGCCACCGGCATGGGGCAACCCGGGATGCCCCAGCTCACCGAGGGAGTCATCGGCTACATCGTCGACCCCGCCTTCGCCAACCAGGGGTTCGGCAGCACTCTGGCGCGTGGCCTGCTCGCTGCCGCCTTCGACGACCTCCGACTACGGCGCGTCACGGCGAGCTGCAACGCCGACAACCCGGCCTCGGCGCGAGTGCTCGAGAAGGCGGGGATGCGTCGCGAGCAGCACGGGGTCGAGGACTCCTGGCACGCCGAACTCGGGTGGGTCGACGGCTACCAGTACGCCCTCCTCGACAAAGAGTGGCAGGCCCGAGAAAGCCGCATCAGTACACACGGCTGACGTTCACCCCAGGCGCAGGCCACGTTGTCCGTCCCGCTGTCGATCGGCAGCCGGGATGGTCGACCGCATGCGAGCGCTCGTCGGCCGGGTCGTCGTCTACCAAGACGCCACCGCGGTAGGAATGATCTGCCCCGCGTATTTCGGACCGCGGTTCTGCAATTAGTCTAGGCTGCGACCTGCAGTTCTGTCCACTCTTTGCGGACCTCATTCGGGGTCTTGTAGGAGAGACTGGAGTGCAAGCGGTTGTTATTGTACCAGTGTTCGATGTACCGGGTGATGTCTTGGCGGGCTTTCTCGCGGGTGGGGTAGGCGGTCCGGTGAACACGTTCGTTCTTGAGCGCGGCAAAGAAGCTCTCGGCCATCGCGTTGTCGTAACAGGTACCGGTCCGGCCCATGGACTGGCGCATCCCGAGCGAGGCGATGGTGGCGGCGAACTCGGCGCTGGTGTAATTACTCCCGCGATCGGAATGAAAAATCGCGTCTGGTTGCAGATCGGTGCGGGACGCAGCGTGGTGCAGCGCGGCGCTGATCAGCGGGGTCTTGTAGTTGTCGTCCATCGCGTAGCCGATGACTTCGCGGGTGTGCACGTCAATAACGGTCGCCAGGTACAGCCAGC
>JBBSTR010000043.1:0-20754 GCA_038235705.1 Mycobacteriales bacterium | reverse complement strand
TGCTGGAGCGCGGCTTGCTCACGGCGGAGACCCGCGGTTCGCGTGAGGCGGTGGAAGCGCTGCTCGACCCGCAGTTCGCCGAGATCGGCGCGTCCGGTCGCCTCTGGACCCGGGCGGAGATGGTCGAGGCCATCGTGGCCGTGCCGGAGACCACCGTGGGTGCCGGTTTCGACGGGACCGTGCTCGGCCCTGACCTGGTGCTGCTGCGCTACGAGACCGTCCAGGCCCGGCGCACCTCGCTGTGGCGGCGTACGGACGGGGTCTGGCGGGTCTTGCGCCACCAGGGCACACCGTACGAGGAGATGTCGCACCCCCCTGAGTAGGGTGTGCGCATGGCCCGCGTGAACATCACCGTCCCGGACGCCGTGCTCGCCCGGGCCCGGGAGGCCGACCTCAACATCTCCCGGATCACCACCCAGGCGCTGCAGGACGAGCTGGAGCGGCGCGACAAGATGGCGTCGTTCCGGGCGCTGGCCGACGAGATGGATGCCGAGCAGGGTCCTGTGCCCGAAGCCGAACGTCTCGCGGCGGAGGAGTGGGCTCGGGGCCTGTCGATCCCGGACGTGCAGCACGTTCGTTCTGCGTGAGGGTGGTCCTCGACGCTGGCGGGGTTTCGGCGCTGGTCGCCGACCGCGCCGCAGTCCGGGCGCTCGCTGCTGAGATCGACGGCCCCCCGCTGGTCCCGGTCGCGGTGCTGTGCGAGGTGCTGACCGGTGACCCCCGCCGTGACCACGGGGTGGACCGTTTTCTCCGCAGGTGCCAGCTCGTACCGGTTGATGAGGGCCTTGCCCGCGCCGCTGCACGGCTCCGTACCAGGACCGGCCGGGCGGGATCTGTCGCTGCCGTCGATGCCCTCGTGGCCGCGGTCACCGTCGGCGTGCCGGGGTGCACGGTGGTCACGTCCCATCCGAACGACCTCAGAGCGCTGCTTTCGTATGCCGACGTGCTGGTCAAGGTCGCGCGCGTCTGACGTCGGGAACGCCACAGCCGGTCCAGGTGCTCCTCAGGGTGTGACGAACGCGGCGGACTTCGATGCGTTCGTCCTGGCGTACGGGCCGAGGCTGCTCCGCACGGCCCTGCAGCGCACCTCGGTGCCCCGTCGTCGGAGCGCTACAAGGCCATCGCAGACGGGGCACTCCTGGACACCCGCACCGATACCTGGCTCCCCGCCACCCCTGCGGGCATGCCGGAGGCGTTCGGCGACTTCGGGAGCGGCACACTCGCCACGTCCTGGGTCGACGACCGGCTGTTCGTCTGGGGCGGGGTTCCGCTTCACCGATCCCGTCCCCCGCCCGGTGCTGCTGGGCACGGGAGCGATCTGGACCCCGTGAGGCACCCTCAGTCCGAGGTGCTCCGCAGCGCCTTGCGCCACCCGGTCGGGGCACCGGTCCGTAGCACCGCGTTCTCGTAGATCCGCGCCGCCAGGCTCAGCAGGGCGGCGGTCGCGACGATCAGCAGCCCCATCGCGACCAGCACCTCCCACCAGGTGCTGTCGCCCGCCGCGTAGCGGATCGGCATGACGAGGGCGGAGAACGGCGGGACGTACGACAGGACGGTCGCGACCGTGCTCCCGGCCGCGTTGCTGGCGTAGATCGCCGCGAAGAAGCTGCCGACGACCAGGAAGGTGAGGAGGTTCGTCGCGTTCGGCAGGTCCTCCTGGCGGCTGACCGTGGCTCCGCCCGCGGCATACAAGACCGCGTAGAAGGTGTAGCCGAGCACGAACCACACCAGAACCTGGACGATGATGCCGACCACCCCGCCGCTGAGCGAGAACGTGCCGGTCGCGAGGCCGGTGGCGACGCCGACGGCCGCGATCAGCAGCAGCTGGACCAGCCCGATCGCACCCACCCCGAGCACCTTGCCGGCAAGCAGCCGCCGTGGGCGGACGGTCGCGAGCAGGATCTCCACGACCCGGGTCGACTTCTCCTCGACGACGCCGTTCGCCACCGTGATGCCATAGCTGATGAGCTGGCCGTAGAGCAGGATCACCGCGATGAAAGCGACCGCCTGCCGGGTGCTGCGGTCGGGGTCGATCTTCTCCAGAGTCTGCACGGTCGGCGGCGCCGGCGACAACGCCTTGCCGATCGTCGCCCCGTCGACCCCGGCGTCGCCGAGCGTCTGCTGGGCTTGCACCTGCTGGCTGGCGTAGGACGCAAGGGACCGCAGCTCGGCAGGCAGATCCTTCTTGACGACCAGTTTTCCGTCGACCAGCGCGAGGTCGAGGTCGCCGCCGTTCAACCCGTCTCTCGCGGCCGCGGCGTCGGGCAGCTCGGTCAGCTGGATCTTCGTGTCGGACTGCCTTGCCTGGGCCACCAGGACCTGGGCGACGGCCTGCTGGCCCGGGCCGACGCCCACGTCGTAGGTCGTCGGTCCGCCGCCGAAGATCTTGATGGCAATGATCGCCCCGACCACGATCAGCAGCGTGACGCCGGTCGTGATCTTGAAGGCCCGCTCCCGGGTGCGTTCGGTGATCTCGCGTCGGGCGATGAGGGCGACGGTGGCGCCCGCGGACAGGTCGCTCATGCCGACACCATCGAGCGGAACAGGTCGGTGAGCGTCGGCTCGACCCGGCTGAAATGGATGACGTCGCCGGCCTGGCGTGCGGCGTCCAGCACGTCCTGCTCACCGACGTCGCCGGGGTCGAGCACGGTTCTGCGTACGCCGTCCTTGGTCCCGTCCTCGAGCACGGTGACCGCCAGGTGGCCGGCCCAGGCCTCGGCCCCCTGCACGTCGATGCGCAGGCGGTGGCCCTCGCGGCCCTGACGCAGCTCGGTCACCGTCCCGACCGCTTCCATCCGCCCGGCCCGGATGATGCCGACCCGGTCGCAGAGCCCCTCGACCAGCTCGAGCTGGTGGCTGCTGAAGACGCAGGAGACCCCGGCGGCTACGCGTTCGCGGAGCACGCCGGCCATCACGTCGACCCCGACCGGGTCCAGGCCGGAGAACGGTTCGTCGAGCACCAGCACCTCCGGGTCGTGCACCAGCGCGGCGGCGAGCTGGACACGCTGCTGGTTACCGAGCGAGAGCGTCTGCACCGCGTCGTCGGCGCGCTCGGCGAGGCCGAGACGGTCGAGCCAGTACCGGGCCGCCTTGTCCGCGGCGCCCGGGGACACTCCGTGCAGCTCGGCGAGGTAGGCCAGCTGGTGGGCCGCACGCATCTTCGGGTAGAGGCCGCGCTCCTCCGGCATGTAACCGATCCGACGGCGGGTCGCGACGTCGAGGTCGCGGCCCTCCCAGCGGACCCGCCCAGAGTCTGCTTCGAGCACGCCGAGCACGATCCGCATCGCGGTGCTCTTCCCGGCACCGTTGGTGCCGACGAAGCCGAAGATCGTGCCGCGGGGGACGGTGAAGCTGACGCCGTCCAGCGCCGTCAGGTCTCCGTAGGACTTGTGGAGGTCGTCGAGCTCGAGCATGGCCGGGACGCTACGCCAGCCGCTGATCGCGTTCCCGGCCCGGGCGTGACGAGGAAGATCCTCAGGCGATAGGGTCCTGAAATGAGCCAGGACGCCAGCGCCAACCAGGTCACCCTCCGAAACTTCGTCGACGGCGACTACGTCGACAGTCGCGGCGATACTCGTTCCGACCTGGTGGATCCGACCACCGGCGAGGTCTTCGGCACGGCCCCGGTCTCGTCGGCCGAAGATGTCGACGCCGCGTACGGAGCCGCCGATCGGGCCTTCGGGACGTGGCGCGACTCCACCCCGGCGGACCGCCAGAAGGCGCTGCTGGGGCTCGCGGACGCGATCGAGGCCCGTGCCGAGGAGATCATCGCTCTGGAGAGCCGCAACACCGGCAAGCCGCTCGGGCTGACCGCCTCGGAAGAGGTGCCTCAGATGCTCGACCAGATCCGGTTCTTCGCCGGCGCTGCACGGGTGCTCGAAGGCAAGTCCGCCGGGGAGTATATGGCCGGGCACACCTCGTTCGTGCGACGCGAGCCGATCGGCGTGATCGGTCAGGTGGCCCCCTGGAACTACCCGATGCTGATGGCGGTCTGGAAGTTCGCCCCGGCGCTCGCGGCTGGCAACACGGTGGTGCTCAAGCCGTCCGACACCACCCCGGCGAGCACGCTGCTGCTGGCCGAGCTGGCGGCCGAGTTCTTCCCGCCGGGCGTGCTCAACGTCGTCTGCGGAGACCGGGACACCGGACGCTCGATCGTGACCCACCCGACGCCTCAGATGGTCTCGATCACCGGCTCGGTGCGCGCAGGTATGGAGGTGGCCAGCTCGGCGGCAGCCGACCTCAAGCGCACCCACCTCGAGCTGGGCGGCAAGGCGCCGGTGGTGGTCTTCGCCGACGCCGACCTCAAGCGGGCTGCTGAGGAGATCGCGGTCGGCGGCTACTTCAACGCCGGGCAGGACTGCACCGCGGCCAGTCGGGTGCTGGTCGACGAAAGGGTGTACGACGAGTTCGTCGCCGAGCTGTCCGCACAGGCGAAGGCGACGACCACCACGGCCGCGAACGGCTCCGGCGACGAGGACGCCATGGTCCCGCCGGTCAACAACGCGAACCAGCTGGACCGGGTGCTGGGCTTCCTGGGTCGGTTGCCGTCGCACGCGTCGGTGACCGCCGGCGGCTCGCGGCAGGACTCCCGGGGCTTCTACGTCGAGCCGACCGTCGTCGCCGGCCTGCGCCAGGACGACGAGATCGTCCAGCAGGAGGTCTTCGGACCGGTGATCAGCGTCCAGCGGTTCTCCGGCGAGGACGAGGCCGTCCGGTGGGCCAACGACGTGCCGTACGGGCTGGCGAGCAGCGTCTGGACGTCGGACTTCGGCCGGGCCATGCGGGTCACCCGCCGGCTCGACTTCGGCTGCGTGTGGATCAACTGCCACATCCCGATCGTGGCCGAGATGCCGCACGGCGGCTTCAAGCACAGCGGGCACGGCAAGGACCTGTCGATGTACAGCCTTGAGGACTACACAAGGGTCAAGCACGTGATGGCCTACCTGGGGGAGTAGCCCTCAGGAGTCGAAGCCCAGCCCTGCCCGGTCCAGGGTGCGCAGCCAAAGGTCGCGTCGGCCGCCCGTGGCGTCGGCCTTCGCCAGCGAGCGCTTGGTGAGCGCGATCCCCAGCGAGCGCGCCGGCTCGGGGGGAAACGGGGTCGGACGGCGACGGACCATGGACAGCGAGGTGCGTTCGGTGGTCACGCCACCGAGCAGGTCGAGCATCACGTCAGCGGCGAACCGGGTCGTCCCGACGCCGAGCCCGGTGAAGCCCCCGGCGTAGGTCAGGCGACCGGACAGGGCGAGGCCGTAGAAGGCCGCGAACCGGGTGCAGGTGTCGATCGCGCCGCCCCACCGGTGCGTGAAGACGACGTCGGCCAGCTGGGGGTAGGCCTCGGCGAACTGGCGGGCCAGCAGCGTGAAGGTCTCCGGCCGCTGCCCGAAACGTTCGTCGCGGCCGCTGGCGTAGTGGTAGACGGCGTCGTAGCCGCCCCACAGGACCCGGTTGTCGCGGGTCAGCCGCGAGTAGTGGAACAGGTTTGCCGAGTCCCCGACGCCTTGGCGGTCCGCCCAGCCGATCGAGGCCATCTGCGCGGGGTTCAGCGGCTCGGTCATGAGCACGTAGTCCCAGACCGGCACGGTCATCAGCGAGAGCCGTCGCAGCAGGGGCGGAGCCGTCCCGGTCGCGAGCACGGCCTGACGTGCGCGCACGGTCCCGTGCTCGGTCCGCACCGTGACCCGTCCGTTCTCGTCCCCCACGCCCAGCGCTCGGGTGCCCTCGTGCACATCGACCCCGAGCGACAGCGCTGCCGCCCGGAGCCCCCACGCGAGCCGGGCGGGCTCGACCAGCGCGGTGGTGCGCTGCTCCCAGAGTCCCGCGAGGTAGGTGGGGGAGGCGAGCGCCGCCTGCACCTGCTCGGTGTCGAGCAGCACGCTCGTGGCACCGGTCGGCGACGGCATCTCGGAGCGCTCGGCCAGCTCGGCGACCTGCCACGGCTCGGTCGCGACGTCGAGCGCCCCAGGGCGGTGAAAGTCGCAGTCGATGCCGTAGCGGTCGACCGTTGTCTCGATTCCGTCGAGGTTGTCCTCGCCGAGCCGCTCGAGCACCGGCATCTCGGTCGGCCACCGGGCCCAGCCGTTCGGCGCTCCGTGGGTCAGGCTGGCCGCGCAGAAGCCGCCGTTCTGGCCGCTGGCCCGGCTGCCGCAGCGGTCGGCCTCCAGCAGCACGATCGGACCGTCTACGCCGCGCTCGCGCGCACGCACCGCTGTCCAGAGCCCCGCGAACCCGCCTCCGATGATGACGAGCTCCGCGTCCGCGTCACCGGTCAGGCACGGCAGGGGCTCGGGTGCGGCGTCGTCGTCCCACCAGAACACGGCGGGCTCGGCGTCTTGCAGGCTCCTCACCGGCGTGACCTGCGAAGCACCTCGGAGCCCGCTACGGCGACCAGGGCGAGCAGGAACATCGCCGTCCCGATCACGTTCACCTGCGGCGGTACGCCGCGCTGGGCCGCGCCCCAGACGAACATCGGGAAGGTGAGCGTGTTGCCGGAG
Organism: Mycobacteriales bacterium; assembly: GCA_038235705.1. Classification (GTDB taxonomy): domain Bacteria; phylum Actinomycetota; class Actinomycetes; order Mycobacteriales; family SCTD01; genus CANKBT01. The sequence goes on along the minus strand of JBBSTR010000043.1, from coordinate 14,263 downwards.
TTGAAGTTCGTGATGATGAAGTCGTCGAAGGACAGCGAGAAGGCGAGCAGCGCGCCGGCGAGGATGCCCGGGGCCGCGAGCGGCAGCGTGATCCGGCGAAAGGTCTGCCACTCGTTCGCGTAGAGGTCCATCGCCGCCTCCTCGAGCCGACTGTCCATCCCGGCGAGCCGCGCCTTCACCGTGACCACCACGAAGCTCACGTTGAACAGGATGTGCGCGATCACGATGGTGGCGAAGCCGGTCTGGACGCCGAGGTTGACGAACAGCGTCAGCAGCGAGGCGCCCATCACGACCTCGGGCGTCGCCATCGGCAAGAAGACCAACAGGCTGGTCGGGGTACGTCCCCGGAAGCGGTGACGCACCAGGCCGAACGCCAGCAGGGAACCGAGCGCCGTCGACACCAGGGTCGCCAGCAGACCGACCTCGAGGCTCGTGCGCAGCGCGTCGCACATCCCGGGGGCGGCGCACGGGTGCAGCCAGTTGTCCCACGTGAAGCCCTGCCAGGCGAAGTTGAACCGGCCGCGGGGGGCGTTGAAGGAGAAGACCACGACGACCAGCACGGGCAGGAAGAGGAAGGCCAGCACGAACATGGCGACGACCATGACGCCGTTGCGGCGCAGCCGGTCCAGCGGGCTAGGCCCCTTCTTCGGCCCTTGCTGCCGCACGGCTCGCGCGCGGCCCGGGGCGAGGGTGGTCACAGCAGCTCCTTCGCGCCGACCTTGCGGACGTAGAGCACCACCATGACGAGCACCGTCGCCATGAGGATGAACGACAGCGCCGCGGCGGTCGGGTAGTCCAGCACCGTCAGGAAGCGGCTCTGGATGACGGTGCCGATCATCGAGGACTGTGGGGTGCCGAGGAACTGCACGTTGACGTAGTCGCCGGCAGCGGGGATGAAGGTCAGGAGCGTGCCGGCCACGAGGCCGGGCACCGACAACGGCAGGGTGACGCGTCGAAACGTGGTGGCGGCGTTCGCGTAGAGGTCCTGCGCGGCCTCGTGCAGCCGGCCGTCGATCTTCTCCAGGCTGGCGTAGAGCGGCAGGACCATGAAGGGCAGGAAGTTGTAGGTCAATCCCATGATCACCGCGGCCGGGGTGGCCAGCAGGCGGCCGTTCTCCCCGAGCAGGTGCACGGCCTGCAGCGCGCTGACCACCGTGCCGTCGTCGGACAGGATGATCTTCCACGCCAGGGTGCGGATGAGGAAGCTGGTGAAGAACGGCGCGACGACCAGGATGAGCAGCAGGTTGCGGTAGCGACCGGCCTTGAAGGCGATCGCGTACGCCAGGGGATAGCCGATGAGCAGCGTGAGCAGGGTGCTCGTCCCGGCGTAGAGCAGCGAACGCAGGAACTGGCCGCCGTACGTCGAGAGGGCGTCGCTATAGGTGGCGAAGCGCCAGGTCAGCCGGTAACCCTCGCCGAGCGAGCCGGTCTGCAGCGACGTCGACGCCAGCGCGAGCATCGGGACGACGAAGAAGACAGTCAGCCAGGCGAGGCCTGGCAGCAGCAGCAGGTAGGGCACCCACCTGCGTCGGCCTTGCGGGAGCGGTCCTTCGTCGTCCTCGACCTCCGGCTCGGGGGCCAGCGGCGGCGCGAGCGTGGTCATGCGCAGATCATCGCGCCGCGACCGCGGGTGCTTCGAGCGAGACGGTCTCGGGAGCGCCGAGCGCGAAGGTGTGCTCCGGCCGCCAGGCGACCGCGACGTCCTCGCCCACCAGCACGCGATGCTCGGCTCCGGTGTTCTGGGCGAAGACCGACACTTCCTGCCCCCACGGCAGCCGTACGAGGTATTGCGTGGAGAGCCCGGTGAAGGAGACGTCGACGACCGTGCCGGTGACCGCGTTCGCCATGCCGTGCTCACCGGTGGTCGCCACAGCCTTCTCCGGGCGCACCCCGAGCTCGATCGCTCGGCCGGGCGCGCCGTGCCGGCCGGTCAGGTGCAGGCGCGTGCCGTGCACGTCCACCGCCGTCACGTCCCCGACGTGCTCGACGACGGTGCCTTCGAAGCAGTTGCTCTGGCCGAGGAAGTTCGCGACGTACTTCGTGCGCGGGTGCTCGTACAGCTCGGCGGGGGAGCCGAGCTGCTCGACCCGACCCTGGTTCATCACGGCGATGGTGTCGGCCATGGTCATGGCCTCCTCCTGATCATGCGTGACGTGCACGAAGGTGATCCCGACCTCGGTCTGGATGCGCTTCAGCTCGATCTGCATCGAGCGTCGCAGCTTGAGGTCCAGCGCGCCCAGCGGCTCGTCCAGGAGCAGCAGCTGCGGGGAGTTGATGAGCGCCCGGGCGAGTGCGACCCGCTGCTGCTGACCGCCGGACAGCTGCGCCGGCTTGCGCTTGCCGTAGCCCGACAGCTCGACCAGCTCGAGCATCGCCTCGACCTTGCTGTCGACCTGCTTCTCGCCGCGGCGGCGGAGCCCGAAAGCGACGTTGTCGGTGATGGACAGGTGCGGGAACAGGGCGTAGCTCTGGAAGACCGTGTTGACCGGCCGCTTGTACGGCCGCAACCGGGTGATGTCCTGCTCGCCGAGCAGGATGGTCCCGTCGGTGGGCTCCTCTAGGCCGGCGACCATCCGGAGCGTGGTCGTCTTCCCGCAGCCCGACGGCCCGAGCAGGGCGAAGAACGAGCCGGCGGGGACGGTCAGCGTCAGGTCGTCGACGGCGGTAAAGGTGCCGAACCGCTTGGTGACCTGCTGGATGTGAAGGTCTGCGGAGACGTTCGAGCTAGGCACCGATCACCTTCTGGAACATGTCCTCGTAGGTCTTCTCGGTCGCCTCGTCGAGGGCTTTGAACGCGTGCAGCTTTTTACGCGTCTCGGCGTCCGGGAAGATCAGCGGGTTGTTCGCCAGATCCTTGTCGATCGCCTGCATCGCCTCCTGCGCACCCTTGATCGGGCAGACGTAGTTGACGTACGCCTCGACCTCGGCGGAGACCTTGGGGTCGTAGTAGTAGTTCATCAGCTTCTCGGCGCCAGCCTTGTTGGAGGCCCCCTTGGGGATCATCAGGTTGTCCGACCACAGCATGGCGCCCTCTTCGGGCAGCTGCAGGGTGATGTCGGGGTTGTCGGCCTGAAGCTGGACCACGTCACCGCTCCACGCGAACGCGGCACCGATGTTGCCGCTGGCCAGGTCGGCGGCGTATTCGTTGCCGGTGAACTGCCGGATGAACTTCTCGTCGACCAGCTTCTGCAGCTTGGCGATCGCAGCCTCGTAGTCGGCCATCTCGTGGTCGAGCGGGTCCTTGCCCATCGACAGCAGCAGCAGACCCATCGTGTCGCGCATCTCGGTGAGCATCGTGATGCGGCCCTTGAGGTCGTCCTTGAACATGTCGTCGACCGTCTTGATCTCGCGACCGAGCTTCTTCGGGTCGTAGCCGATCCCGGTGAGGCCGCTCTGCCAGGGCAGCGAGTAGACCCGGCCCTTGTCGAACGGGACGTCGGTGTAGATCGGGTCCAGGTTCTTCATGTTGGGGATGTTGGCCTGGTCGAGCTTCTCGACGTAGCCGAGCCGGATCATGCGCGCGGCCATCCAGTCGGTGAGCACGACCACGTCGCGGCCGGTCGGCTGCCCGGCCTGCAGCATCGGGGCGATCTTGCCGAAGAACTCCTCGTTGGAGTTGATGTCCTCCGTGTAGTCGACGGTCAGGCCGGACTCCTTCTCGAAGGCGGTCAGCGTCGGGTGCGAGCTGGCCTTGCCGTCCTCGGCGTCGAGGTAGAGCGGCCAGTTGGACCAGACGACCTTGCCCCCGGCCGCAGGTGCCGCGCTGCCGGTCGACGTCCCTGGGACCGTCGTGGCGCCGGTGCCGCCGGTCCCGCTGGTCCCGCAGGCCGACAGCACGGGGATCGCGACGGCTCCGACCCCGAGGGCCGTGAGGAAGCGTCGCCGGGTCAAGCCGTTGACGAGGTCCAGGGGGATCGGGCGGTCGGTCATCGGGCCTCCGGGCTCTTGACGGGTGCGCAGACTTGCGCTGATCAGCACCGTGACAGACGATGCGCCGTACGGCAAGGGAATCGGTCGTGACAATCAGGTTTCACGACGAATTCCGATGCCTCACACAGGGAGCGATGATGTCGATGGCACTCTCCGGTCTCACGGCACCTGGACTGTGGTCTGACACGCTGGCAGCCTCCCGACGGGTCCGTGACCCGCTGCCCGGCTCCACGACGGCCGACGTCGCGATCGTCGGGGCCGGCTTCACGGGACTGTGGACGGCCTACTACCTCGTCCGTGCGGACCCGAGCCTGCGGGTGGTGGTGCTGGAGGCCGAGACCGTCGGGTTCGGGGCGAGCGGTCGCAACGGGGGTTGGTGCTCCGCGCTGTTCGCGGCCAGCCGACAGAAGGTGGCCGAGCGCTACGGCCGTCCCGCCTCGCTCGCGCTGCACAGCGAGATGCAGCGGACCGTGGACGAGGTCGGCCGGGTCGCTGCTGCCGAGGGCATCGACGCGCAGTTCGTCAAGGGCGGCACGCTGACGCTCGCGACCAGGCCGGAGCACGTGGCGAGCATCCAGGCCCACGTCGCGCACGGGCGGGAGTGGGGGGCGCTTGAGGCGGACGAGTGCTGGCTCACGGCGGAGCAGGCCGCCGCCAGGGTGGCGAGCACCCCCTGCCTGGGAGCGGCCTTCACCCCGCACTGCGCGCGGGTGCACCCCGGACGCCTCGTGCAGGGCCTGGCCGACGTGGTGGCGGACGCCGGCGTGCAGGTGCACGAGCGCACCCGGGTGGAAGCGCTGCTGCCCCGGCGGGTCCGGACGGCCCGAGGCGACGTGACGGCGAACGTCGTCGTCCGGGCGACCGAGGGCTTCACGGCGACGCTTCCTGGCCACGGTCGAGCGCTCGCCCCGGTCTACTCCCTGATGATCGCGACCGAGCCGCTGCCGGCCGCCTTCTGGGACGCGGTCGGCTGGCGTCACGGCGAGACCCTCACCGACGGTCGGAACCTGCTCATCTACGCGCAGCGCACGACCGACGACCGGATCGCCCTCGGGGGGCGCGGCGCACCCTACCACGCAGGGTCGCGGATCCGTCCGTCGTACGACCTGGACCCTGGCATCTTCGCCAAGCTGGAGCAGACCCTGGTCTCGTTGTTCCCCGCCGCACGCGGGGCCCGGATCACGCACCGCTGGGGAGGACCGTTGGGGGTCCCCCGGGACTGGTTCAGCTCGGTCGGGCTCGACCGGGGCTCGGGCACGGCCTGGGCCGGCGGATATGTCGGCGACGGGGTGAGCACGTCGAACCTCGCCGGTCGCACGCTGGCCGACCTGGTCCTGGGGCGCGACACCGAGCTGGTGCGCCTGCCTTGGGTGGACCACCGATCGCCGTCCTGGGAGCCCGAGCCGCTGCGCTGGCTGGGGATCAACGCAGGACTGAGGCTCGCCGGGTTGGCCGACGTGGCCGCCGCACGAGGCGGGCTGCCTGCCCGCGCCACCGCGGGGCTCCTGACTCGACTGACCGCCGGATGAATTCCTCCCGGGCCTTTTTTGCTACGGATCTCGCGGTGTAAGACACGTCTCACGACGGATCTGCTTGTCAGGGCAGCGTTTGTCGGGCATGCTCCCTACCATGACGTCGTTGCGGGCAGTGCGTGAGCCGGCGCTGCTGGACGACACGAACAAGCTGATCATCGAGCAGCTGCAGGTCGACGGCCGGCGGTCCTACGCCGAGATCGGCCGGGCAGTCGGACTGTCGGAGGCCGCGGTCCGGCAGCGGGTCACCCGGCTCACCGAGTCGGGCGTCGTCCAGATCGTGGCGGTGACGAACCCGCTCCAGATGGGCTTCGTCCGCCAGGCCATGATCGGCATCCGGGCCGACGGTGACCTGCGGGCGGTCGCCGAGGCGGTCGGCAGGCTGCCCGACGTCGACTACGTCGTCATCACGGCCGGCTCGTTCGACCTGCTCGCCGAGATCGTCTGCGAGGACGACGAGCACCTGCTCGACGTGCTCTCCTCCGGCATCCGCAGCATCGCCGGTGTCCGCTCCACCGAGACCTTCGTCTACATGTCGCTCGTCAAGCAGACCTACACCTGGGGAACCCGATGACCATCACCGAGCAACCGATCACGTCCGAGCCGCTGGCCGCGGTCACGAACGGGCTCGCCGAGACCGCCCGCGACCACCTCTGGATGCACTTCAGCCGCCACTCGACCTACGAGGAGGGTGGTCAGGTGCCGATCATCACCCGGGGCGAAGGCATCTACATCTACGACGACCAGGGCAAGCGCTACCTCGACGGGCTCTCCGGGCTGTTCGTCGTGCAGGCCGGTCACGGTCGGCAGAAGCTCGCCGAGGCGGCCTACAAGCAGGCGAGCCAGCTCGCGTTCTTCCCGCTCTGGAGCTATGCGCACCCCGCCGCCATCACGCTGTCGGAGCGGCTGGCGTCCGAGGCCCCGGGCGACCTCAACCGGGTCTTCTTCACCACCGGAGGTGGCGAGGCGGTCGAGACGGCATGGAAGCTGGCCAAGCAGTACTTCAAGCTGATGGGCAAGCCGGGCAAGCACAAGGTGATCAGCCGGGCGGTGGCCTACCACGGCACCACCCAGGGGGCGCTGTCGATCACCGGCATCCCGGAGGCGAAGATCGCCTTCGAACCGCTGGTGCCGGGCGGCCACAAGGTGCCCAACACCAACTTCTACCGGGCGCCCGAGTACGGCCACGACCTCGAGGCCTTCGGCCGCTGGGCGGCCGACCAGATCGACATGGCGATCGAGATGGAGGGCGCGGACACCGTCGCGGCGGTCTTCCTGGAGCCCGTCCAGAACTCCGGGGGCTGCTTCCCGCCGCCGCCCGGCTACTTCGCGCGGGTCCGTGAGATCTGCGACAAGCACGACGTGCTGCTGGTCTCCGACGAGGTGATCTGCGCCTTCGGGCGGCTCGGCGAGACGTTCGCCTGCAACCGCTTCGACTTCGTGCCGGACATGATCACGTGCGCGAAGGGCATGACTTCCGGCTACTCCCCGATCGGGGCGATGATCGCTTCGGACCGGCTGTTCGAGCCCTTCCGTACGGGCGCCACGTCCTTCGCGCACGGCTACACGTTCGGCGGCCACCCGGTCTCCTGCGCCGTCGCGCTGGCGAACCTCGACCTGTTCGACGACGAGGACCTGCTCGGCAACGTCCGCCGCAACGAGGGCGCCTTCCGCGCCTCGCTCGAGACCTTGTCGCGGCTCCCGATCGTCGGCGACGTCCGGGGCGAGGGCTACTTCTACGGGATCGAGCTGGTCAAGGACAAGGTCACCAAGGAGACCTTCGACGACGACGAGTCCGAGCGGCTTCTGCGCGGCTTCTTGTCCAAGGCTCTGTTCTCGGCGGGGCTCTACTGCCGGGCTGACGACCGCGGCGACCCGGTGATCCAGCTGGCGCCGCCGCTGACCTGCGGGCCCGCTGAGTTCGCCGAGATCACCGGGATCCTCGAGTCGGTGCTTACCGAGGCCTGGACGCGCCTCTGACCCGGGCGACGGACAGCGCGGGCGGTGCGACCGTCGGTCAGCTCAGCGCCTCAGGCGGCTGGGTCAGGGACCGGATCGTCAGCACGTCCGCCACCAGCCGCCTGCAGGATCACCGGAGGATCTGGGCGTCGGAAGGGGTCGGATCTGGGCTGCGGGGACCTCAGACGTTCCTGTGATCTAGGTCTAGGCCAGGTAGGCCACTGCTCGACGATCTTCCCTCCGCGTTGAGGACGCGCCGTACGGATCGATGCAGGGGGAAGATCGTCACCGGCTGGGCGGGCGATCTTCCCGGTACGTCGACGACGCGCCGGACGGATCGATGCAGGGGGAAGATCGCTGCCGGGTCGGCGGGGAGCGGGCCGGGGCCGGGCTGGTGCGGTGCCGCGAAGGCCCGTCGCAGACGCGGCCGGGCCGACCGTCCGACTGTTTCAGGCTAAGGCGCTCGACCGGAGGTCGAGGGTTGACGGTTCTGTCGGTGGCGGGGTCTACTGTCTGCCTAGTTCGAACAGGCGTTCGGCAGGGTGCGACCGGTCAGCCTGACCGGCAGCGATCTGTTCGAGTCTGCCAGAGCAGCGGCAGGGCCTCGCGGGCTCGGCCGTGGGTGGCCCTTCCCAGGGTCCCCGTCCGCCGGTGCGTGCCCTCGACCCGCACGCACCGGCGGGCGGACCGTCCTGCCCGGGCGAGAGCGTGGGGAAGCGCTCTCGACCGGGCAGGCGGTCCGCCCGCGCCGTCTTCCCCCGGCACCCCTGCCAAGCCGCACCGTGCGGTCGGGCCTGCCCGGAGGAGGAGCGCCCCATGACCCGTCTGTTCACCGATGTCATCCAGGTGCGCCGCCGTGACGACGAACCGGCTGAGTTCCTCTGGCGCGGGCGGGCCTACCTCGTCCATGAGGTCCTGGCCCACTGGGTCGAGGCCGGCCGCTGGTGGGCCACGCCTGCCGTCGCGTCGCTCTCGACCGGCGACAGCTCCCGTCCGGGCGACGGTCCCGCGTCGCTGTCGACCACCCCGATCCCGTCCTCGCCGAAGTGGGCCCAGCGGGCCTGGGGCGAGCCTGCCCCGGACGTCGGTGCCGCCACCGGTCCGGCCGGGCTCGACGACGCGGAGCAGCAGTGGTGGCGGGTCGAGGCAGGGAGCGGGCGGGTCAACGGTGCCGGGAGCGGGGTGTACGACCTGTGCCTCACCTGGTCCACGAGCACGTGGACGCTCGCACGGGTGGTCGACTGATGCCGCCTTTTGGTACGACAGCCCCCGAACGGCCGGTGCCCGTCCGGCCGGCCGTCACCCGGCCCGCGGCCGAGCTGTTGACGCTCGCCGACCGCGGGCTCGTCGAGGCCGCCCGCGCCACCCGGCCCACCGAGCGTTACGCGACCGCGCACCTTGCCGCGCTGCGTTCCGCAGCCGCCGTGCTCGCCTGCCGTGCCGCACCCGGCGAGAAGCGAGGTCGGCCGACCAGTGCCTGGGTGCTGCTGACCGCCGTCGCCCCCGAGCTGGGAGAGTGGGCCGCCTTCTTCGCCGAGGGTGCCCGCACCCGGTCCGCCGCCGAGGCAGGTCGTGACGTCGTCACCCTCCGTCAAGCTGATGATCTGCTCCGTGACGCCCAGGCGTTCCGGCAGGTTGCGGAGCAGACCGTGCTGGCCGGTCTGGCCGGGGAAGGTACGCCGGGCGCCGCGGCGTACGCCCGCTTCGAAGGACCGCCGGAACGCTCTGCGACACCGGACAGCTCTGTGAATCGGACAGCTCTGTGACATCGGACAGCTCTGTGAATCGGACAGCTCTGTGACATCAGACAGCCCAGGGAACCGGACGTGAGCGACCCGTTCGTGCACCTGCACGTCGCCAGCGGCTACTCGCTGCGGCACGGCGCCAGTCACCCGGCCGCGCTGGTCCAGCGCGCCGCCGACCACGGCATGGACACCCTGGCGCTGACCGACCGCGACGGGGCGTACGGCGTGGTCAAGTTCGCCAAGGCCTGCGCCTCTGCCGGGGTCCGGCCGATCTTCGGCGTCGACCTCGCCGTCCGTCCGGTCGAGCCCACCCGTCGGCCCAGCCAGCCCGCCCGCAACCAGCCGGCCTGGACCCAGCCCACCCGGACCCAGCCGGGCCGGACCAGCCCGGCCCGGGGTGGCGCGTTCACCGAGCCCGAGAGCCCGGGCGGGGCGAGAGGCCTGCCGCGGTTCACCCTGCTCGCCCGCGACGGCCGGGGCTGGGCGGCGCTGTGCCGCCTGGTGTCGGCCACCCACCTGGCCGGCGAGCGTGGCCGGCCGGTCAGCAGCCTCGCGCTGGTCGCCGAGCACGCCGGGTCCGTCGCCCAGGCCGGGTCGGTCGCGGTCCTGCTCGGCCCGGCCTCCGAGCTCGGGGCTGCGGTCGCCGCCCGCCGCCCCGACCTGGCCCTGGCGCACCTGGACGCGTGGCGCGACGTGCTCGGCCACGACGGCGTCGTCGTCGAGGTGGTCCACCACCAGGCTCAAGGCGACGTGTCTCGGGCCGCCCGGATGCTCGGGTTCGCCGGGGAGCACCGGGCCCGGGCGGTGCTGTCCAACGTGGTCCGCTACGCCGATCGCAGCGACGCCCCGACCGCCGACGTGCTCGACGCCGCCCGCCGTCTGGTCGCGCTCGACCCCCGCCACGTCGACCGCCGCAACGCCGAGGCCTGCCTCAAGAGCGGCAAGGAGATGGCCGAGGTCGCAGAGCAGGTCGCCCGCTCGGCCGGGCTGCGCGACGACGGCAGGGGTCTGCTCGCCCGCACCCGCACCGAGGCCGAGCGGTGCGCCGTCGACCCCCGCGCGGACCTCGGGATCGGGGAGGTGCACTTCCCGGAGCTCGATACAGCCGGGGATGCCGAGCAGGTGCTCCGTCAGCGGTGCGAGGCCGGCTTCGGACGACGGGCGATGTCCCGTACGCCCACGACGCTGTCCCGGCTCGAGGACGAGCTGGACGTCGTCCGTCAGCTCGGCTACCCCTCCTACTTCCTGACCGTCGCGGACGTGGTCGACCTCATCAAGGGGATGGGCGTGCGGGCGGCGGCGCGGGGGAGCGGCGCGGGCTCGCTGATCACCTACCTGCTCGGGATCAGCGACGTCGACCCGATCCGCTACGGCCTGCTCATGGAGCGTTTTCTCTCCCCGCTGCGCCACCAGCTGCCCGACATCGACGTCGACGTGGAGTCGGCGCGGCGCACCGAGGTCTACGAGCGGATCCTCGCCCGTTACGGCGGTGAGCGCTGCACGTGCGTGTCGATGATGGACACCTACCGGGCCCGGCACGGCGTACGCGACGTCGGCGCGGCCCTCGGCCTGCCGCCCGGTGAGGTGGACGCGCTCGCCAAGGCGTTCCCCCACATCCGGGCGAGCCAGGTCCGGGCGGCGCTGCGCGACCTGCCCGAGCTGCGGGCGAGCGGCCTCGGCAAGGGTGATGACGCCGGCCGGGTCGACCTGCTGCTCCGGCTGGTGGAGCGGCTCGACGGGTTGCCGCGCCACGTCGCGCTGCACCCCTGCGGCGTGCTGCTGAGCGACCGCACGCTGTTGGACCGCACCCCGGTCGAGTCCAGCTGGCTCGGCTTCCCGATGAGCCAGTTCGACAAGGACGACGTCGAGGAGCTGGGGCTGCTCAAGCTCGACGTGCTCGGCATCCGGATGCAGTCGGCGATGTCCTACGCGGTGCAGCAGGTGAAGGCCGTCGACGGTCTCGACGTCGACATCGACGCGGCCCCGCGCGACGACCCGCGCACCTTCGAGCTGGTCCAGTCGACCCGCACGCTGGGCTGCTTCCAGATCGAGTCGCCGGGCCAGCGCGAGCTGGTCGGCAAGTTTGCCCCGGAGACCTTCGAGGACCTGATCGTCGACATCTCGCTGTTCCGGCCGGGGCCGGTCAAGAGCGACATGGTCCGGCCGTTCCTGGAGGCCCGGCAAGGCTGGCGCCAGCCCGACTACCCGCACCCGGCGCTGGTGCCGGCGCTGTCCCCGACGTACGGGGTGGTGGTCTTCCACGAGCAGGTGCTCCAGATCGTCGCCGTGATGGCCGGGTGCAGCCTCGCCGAGGCCGACGAGGTGCGCCGCTCGCTCGGTGACCCGGACGGTCAGGAGGAGGTCAAGGTCTGGTTCATGCCGACCGCGCTCGCCGCCGGCTTCGAGCTGGCCACCGTCGAGCAGGTCTGGTCGGTGCTGAAGGCGTTCGGCTCGTTCGGGTTCTGCAAGGCCCACGCGGCCGCCTTCGCGCTGCCGACCTATCAGTCGGCGTGGCTGAAGGCGCACCACCCGGCGGCGTTCCTGGCCGGGGTGCTCACCCACGACCCCGGGATGTATCCCAAGCGCCTCATCCTCGACGACGCGCGCCAGCTCGGGATCGCCATCCTGTCGCTGGACGTCAACCTGTCCGACGCGGGGTTCACCGTGGAGAAGGTCAACCCGCTCGGTGAACCGCCGCCGGCGATCCTGGACCAGCTGCCCGGTTCCTTTTCGGACGGCGCTCACGGGGCTTCCTCGTACGGCCTGCGGCCCGACGGCGTCTCGCCCCGGCAGCGGCCCGGCGACCCGCGGCTGCCGGACGGGCGCGGCTACGGCATCCGGATCGGGCTCGACGACGTGAAAGGCATCAACGACGCCGAGGTGGCGCGGATCGTCGCCGGCCGGCCGTACGCCTCGCTCTCGGACTTCTGGCACCGTGCCCGGCCGTCGCGGCCGGTGGCCGAGCGGCTGGTGGTCGCGGGGGCGTTCGACAGCCTCTACGGGCTCGGGTCGACGGTGCCGGGGCGGCGGCGCGGGCAGGTCACCCGCCGCGACCTGCTGCTGCAGGTCACCGAGCTGGACCGCTGGTCGCGCTCGTCCGCCGCCGCCGCTCGCAAGGTCTCCTCGCGCGGTCGAAAGCCGGTCCCGGGCTCGCAGCAGGTGGTGGCGCTCGACGACGTCCGCGGCCGCCAGGCCAAGCAGTCCCAAAGTTTTTTCGGGGCAGATGGGCGCCATGCGCGACCTGAGCCGGTCGACGTGCAGCTGGCCCTGGACCTCGGAGACGCCCCCGAGCAGACCGTGTCCAGCGGGCTGCCGGAGATGAGCCGTGCCGAACGGGTCCGCGCCGAGCTGGACGTGCTGGGCCTCGACGTCAGCGCGCACGTGCTCGACGCGTACGCCCCGTTCTTGGCACAGCTCGGCACCACCCGCGCGCGCGACCTGCTCGGCTGCCGCAGCCGCCAGGAGGTGCTGGTCGCCGGGGTCAAGGTCGCGACCCAGACCCCGCCGATCCGGTCCGGGCGCCGGGTGGTGTTCGTGACCCTGGACGACGCCTCCGGGCCGCTGGACGCCACCTTCTTCGAGGACGCCCAGGTCGGCTACGCCAGCACCGTCTTCCACTCCTGGCTGCTGGTGATCAGGGGCCAGGTCCGGCGTACGGGACCTCGCGGCGTGTCGATGCAGGCCCTCGGCTGCTGGGAGCTGCCGGTGCTGCACGCCGCCTGGCAGACCGGCGGGCTCGAGGCGGTGCACGCGGCGATGGACGGGCCGGCTGTGGTGACCGAACGAGCGGTGCAGGGGGCGGCAGCGAGCCGAGCCAGCCGGCCGGTGATGAGCTCCCCGCCGATGGTCGGCGGCGGCGTCGGGCACTCCGGGGTGGGGGGAGCCGTCGGGGTCGGGCCCGAGCCGGGCGTGGGCGGTCGGCCGCGGGTCTACGCGACCGGGTTCAGGGAGTCGCCGTACGCCGACATCAAGCCGGCAGGCGACGGTGGCGGCAAGGTGCCCGGGGCTCAGACCCGGAAGCTGTGGCACTCGAGCCCGGGCAGCTCGGGCCGATGAGCGTCCCACTCTGCGTGATCATGGTCATCTGCACCCCCAGAACGGACGTCGACGGTGCGATCGACCATGATCACCGGACGGCGACGACTGTTCAGGCCCACGAGTACGGCGGGCCCCGCCGGGGTCCTCTGGTCGCTGTTGGCCCACTAGGCTCGGACCGGCCCGTCCGCCCCGGAGAAGGAGTCCTGTGCCTGCCAGCCCTGTCCCGGTCACCCCCAGGTCTGCGGGTCGAGCACCCGGCGGCTCAGCTCGTACGGCCGTGGTGTGGCAGGTGCTGTCCGCCGTCCTCGCCGAGCAGGGGGCCGGGCTCGACATCGTCGACGCCGGCGGCGGCACCGGCGGGTTCGCCGTCCCGCTGGCCGAGGCCGGGCACCGGGTCACCGTCGTCGACCCGAGCCCCGACGCACTGGCAGCCCTGGAACGCCGGGCGGCCGAGCACGGGCTCACCGGCCTTTCCGCGGTGCAGGGCGACCTCGCCGACCTGCCTCGTCTGGTCGGTCCGGCCTCGATCGACCTCGTGCTGTGCCACAGCGTGCTGGAGGTCGTCGACGACCCGGCCGCGGCGCTCGCCGACATCGCCGGGGTGCTGCGTCCGGGCGGCCGCCTCAGCCTGCTGGTCTCCGGCCGCAACGCCGCCGTGCTCGCCCGCGCGCTGGCCGGGCGGCCGGACGAGGCGGCGCACGTGCTCACCGACCCGGCCGGCCGGTGGGGGCCCGGTGACGGCTCGACCCGCCGGTGGACCGCCGAGTCCCTGGTCGCGCTGGTCGCCGCCGCGGGGCTCCTGGTCGAGCAGGTCCACGGCGTCCGCGTGGTCGCCGACCTCGTCCCAGGCGCAGTCCTCGAGGCCGAGCCCGGGGCCGCGGCAGCCCTGCTCGCGCTGGAGCGGGCCCTGTCGGACCTGCCGCCGTTCCGCGACCTGGCGACCCAGCTGCACCTGCTCGCGTCGGCCCCGCGCCCTGCTTGAGCAGCCCCGCGTGACCCCTGCCGGTCGTGCGGCATGACCACCGGATCCGATGACCGCCGCTCGGCGCGGGACACCGC
>JBBSTR010000042.1:0-21379 GCA_038235705.1 Mycobacteriales bacterium | reverse complement strand
GGTCGGGGTCGTCGGCTGCATCACGCCCTGGAACTACCCGTTGCACCAGGTGGTCCTCAAGGTCGGAGCGGCGCTGGCGGCCGGCTGCACCGTGGTGCTCAAGCCCAGCGAGATCGCACCGCTCTCGGCGTACGTGCTGGCGGAGGTCTTCGAGGAGATCGGCCTGCCGGCCGGGGTGTTCAACCTGGTCAGCGGCTACGGCGTCGACGTCGGCGAGGCGCTGGTCGCCCACCCGCAGGTCGACATGGTCTCCTTCACCGGCTCGACCCGGGCCGGTAGGCGGATCGCCGAGGTCGCGGCCGGCCAGGTCAAGCGCGTCGCGCTGGAGCTGGGCGGCAAGTCGGCGAACGTGATCCTCGACGACGCCGACCTCGAGAAGGCGGTCGTCGACGGCGTCGGCAAGTGCTACCTCAACTCCGGGCAGACCTGTTCGGCCCTCACCCGCATGATCGTGCCGGCCGACAAGCTGACGGAGGTCGAGGCGATCGCCAAGAAGACGGCGGAATCCTTCGTCGTCGGCACGGCAGACGAGGAGGGTGCCGCAGACAGCGGACCCAGCCTGGGGCCCCTGGTCAGCGCGGCCCAGCTGCAACGGGTCCGCGGCTACATCGCCAAGGGGCTCGAGGAGGGCGCGAGGCTCGTCACCGGCGGGGCCGACCCGGTCCGCGACAAGGGCTACTTCGTCGCCCCGACCGTGTTCTCGGGCGTGACCCCGGACATGACGATCGCCCGCGAGGAGATCTTCGGCCCGGTCCTGGTGATCATGGGCTACCAGGACGAGGACGACGCGGTACGGATCGCGAACGACAGCGACTACGGCCTCGCCGGCGGCGTCTGGTCCGGCGACCCCGAACGGGCGATGCGGGTCGCGAAGCGGCTGCGCACCGGCCAGGTCGAGGTCAACGGCGGGGCCTTCAACCCGGTAGCGCCGTTCGGCGGCTACAAGCTGTCTGGCATCGGCCGCGAGGGCGGCACGTTCGGTCTCGAGGAGTTCCTGGAGACCAAGGCCATCCAGCGTTAGGCGCGGTCGGGGGCCGGTCGGCGGTCGGCCCCCGACTGCGCTCTCAATGATGTTCGTCTCTTGACCGCGGGGGGTGACGAGGAAGACACACCTTTCGATTTGACCTCCGTGGCGGCTGACCCGATGCTTGCGTTCTACAACTTGTTGCGTGCTACAGGCATCAGCAAGCATCGAGGACAGGCGAGGGACGGATGACGATCGTGACAGGCACCTCCCCGCACTCGCTCGACGCGGACCTCGCCCACGAGGTCACCCGACTTCGCGAGGTCATGGAGCGGACCGGGTCGCAGATGGCAGCCCGGCGAGGGCACGAGCTGGACAAGGCCGCCTACGCCGTGCTGTTCCACCTCGCGACCGACGGTCCCCGACGCTCGGGAGAGCTCGCGGAGGGAATGTTCGCCGATCCGTCCACGATCAGCAGGCATGTCGCACAGCTGGTCGCCCGGGGACTCGTCGCGCGCACCGCCGACCCGGACGACGGTCGAGCCACCGTCCTCGCCGTCACCGAGCTCGGACAGCAGGCCGCTGCTGCCGTCCTCCGGTATCGGTGCCGCCTGACCCACGTGGTCGTCGGTGACTGGGACGACGCAGACAAGGAAACCTTGGCTCGGTTGCTCACCCGTTTTGTCGACGACCTCGAACGTCACCGCCCCACCCTCCTCGCCGGCGCGCTCAACGCCCCGGACCTCACCTCTGCCCTTCACGCCGCACCTGGAGACCCCGCATGAGCACCTCGACGAGCAACCAACGAGGCCCCGGGAGCGGGGTGAAGCACGGCGGCGACAACCCCGACGGGTCGTTCACGCACAAGCAGATCCTGACGATCCTCGGTGGCCTGATGATGGGCATGTTCCTCGCCGCCCTCGACCAGACCATCGTGTCGACGTCGATCCGGACGATCGCCGACGACCTGAACGGCTTCTCGATCCAGGTCTGGGTGACCACCGCCTACCTGATCACCTCGACGCTGTCGACCCCGCTCTACGGGAAGCTGTCCGACCTCTACGGACGCAAGCCGTTCTTCCTCGCCGCGATCACGATCTTCATCTCTGGCTCGGCGCTGTGCGGGATCGCCACCTCGATGTACGAGCTCGCGGGCTTCCGGGCCCTGCAGGGCCTCGGTGCCGGGGGGCTGTTCTCGCTGGCCCTGACGATCATCGGCGACATCGTCCCGCCGCGGGAGCGCGCGAAGTATCAGGGCTACATCCTGGCGGTCTTCGGCACCTCGAGCGTGCTCGGCCCGGTCATCGGCGGCGTCCTCGCCGGCCAGGACACCATCCTCGGGCTCACCGGCTGGCGCTGGGTGTTCTGGGTCAACGTGCCGTTCGGGCTCGCGGCCCTGGTCGTGGTCGCCCGAGTGCTCAACCTGCCGCACACCCGTCGTGAGGCTCAGATCGACTGGGCCGGGGTTGCGTGGCTCGCCGTCGGGCTCGTCCCGCTGCTGGTCATCGCCGAGCAGGGTCGCACGTGGGGATGGGGCTCGGGCCGCGCGCTCATCGCGTACGGGATCGGGCTGGCGGGGCTCGCGATGTTCGTGCGCAACGAGCGCAGGATGGGCAGCGACGCGCTCATCCCGCTGCGATTCTTCCGCAACCGCACCTTCGCCCTCGGCACGGTCATCAGCGTGGTCGTCGGCGCGGCGATGTTCGGTGGGATCTCGCTGCTGCCGCAGTACCTGCAGGTCGTGAAGGGGTCCTCCCCCACGGTCGCCGGTCTGCAGACCCTTCCGCTGGTGCTCGGCATCATGGTCGGCGCCATCGTCTCCGGCCAGCTCATCGCCAGGACCGGTCACTACCGGCCCTACCCGCTGATCGGCACGGGGCTGATGACCGTCTCGATGTTCGGCTTCGCCTTCGTGCGGTACGACACATCGCTGGTGCAGCTGATGATCCTCATGGGCCTGTTCGGCCTGGGGCTCGGCAACACGATGCAGCCGATCACGCTGGCGATCCAGAACGCCATGCCACCACGGGACATGGGTGTCTCGACCTCCTCGGCGACCTTCTTCCGGCAGATCGGCGGCACCTTGGGCGTCGCGGTCTTCCTGTCGCTGCTGTTCAGCCGACTGACCGGGTCGATCGGCGGCGCGCTCGGCGACGCCGGAAGCAACCCGGCGTTCAAGCAGGCGATCGGGACCGCAGCCCGCAGCGCCGACCCGACGGTGTCCTCCTTCGGGCAGGGGCTCGCGAGCGGTGATCCCTCGATCGCAGGGCGAGCGCTCAACGACACCTCCTTCATCGGCAAGCTGCCCCAGGTGCTGGGCGACCCGTTCCGGATCGGCTTCTCCGACGCGATGGACACCGTGTTCCTCGCCGCGGGTGTGCTGATGGTCATCGGGTTCCTGCTCGTCCTGTTCTTCAAGGAGGTGCCGCTGCGCACCCAGTCCGGCCTGCAGGCCGCCAAGGCTGATGCGGACGCCCTCGCGGCCGCCGAGCGTGCGGCCGCCGGGGAACCGGACGAGACGCACGTCGCGACCGTCGGGGACACCCCGGCCACCGCGGTGCCGCACTTTGACGCGGACGTGCCTCCCGCCTCGCACGACCGGCAGGAGACGCCCTCCGGCCAGGCCTGACCTGCAGACGACAGCAGGGGCCGCCCCTCATCGGGGCGGCCCCTGCTGTCGTTCTCAGCCGTGTTCCGGGGTCAGCGTCTCGCTGACCCCAGGTGGGTCAGGAAGCCGACCCCGTTCGGGGTGCCGACGCCGGTCGCGTCGTCCCAGCCCCTGCCGATCTTCAGTGTGTTCAGCTGGTTGCTGGACCGCAGCGAGGTCGTGAGCGGCTTCGACGGGTCGCTGATCCCGTCCGTCGACCCGTAGTCCGCCCGGACCGCGTAGTGCACGGTCGGGTCCTTGATGTCGTGGACGTAACCGGTCAGGTTCAGCTTGTACGCGGCCGGGTTGATGAAGCCGTGGTGGAACCCGGCCGCCTGGTCGGCGACGGCCACCAGGCCGGCCATCAGCGGCGACGAGAGACTGGTGCCGCCGATCCGGTACTCGTCGTAGCGCACACCGTCGAGGAAGGTCTGGGTCTGCCCCACCAGCATCCCCGTGTTCGGGTCACCGAGCATGCTGATGTCCGGCAGGGTGCGGGTCTTCACACCGACACCGGCCTTCAGCGCGAACCTGTTCGGCACGACACCCTTCTGGTAGAAGGGCTGGGTGAACAGCGAGCTGGCGCCGCCGCCGCCGCCGTAGACGTATCCGCCGGGCGGTGCCGGGTCCCAGACGCCGTTCTTCAGGGTGGACTTACCGGTGCCCCAGGCGTCCTCGCCGAGATACTCGCGGTTCTTGCCGATCCCCAGGCTGGTGCCGCCGACCGCGGTGACCAGCGGGTTGCTGGCCGGCAGGTCGACGGTCGGGGCGACCGTCTTGTCGCCGAAGGTGTTGTCGCCGGAGTCGCCGGAGGAGAAGTAGACGCCGATGCCCTCGAGCGCCGCCTGCAGGAAGACCTGCGAGTCGGCCTCGATCGTCGCGGCGTCCTCGGTCTCGCCGGTGTCGCCCCAGCTGTTGCTGATCGCGTCGGCGAGGTGGCCGTCGACGATCGTGGCGAGCGCATCGTTGAAGTCGGGGTTGTCGCAGCTGGCCGCCGGGACGTAGAGGATGTTCGCGCCCGGCGCCACGCCGTGCACCGCCTCGATGTCCAGGGTCTGCTCGCCGTACCAACCCTGCTCCCCGCACTGGTCGCCGTTGACCGCGTCGTCGTAGCCGTAGATGTACGGGTTGGCGGGCGGCAGGCTGGTGTACTGGCCGGGCTTGAGAGCCGGCACCCCATGCCTCGCGCTGTAGGTGGCGAGGTCAGCGGCCGCGGTCGGGGAGTTGTACGCGTCCGTGATGGCGATCGTCGTGCCGGCGCCGTCGGCCGGCTTCGAGCCGGCGACCGCACCGTCGATCCCGTACGCCGCCCGGATCTGGTTGGGGACGTAGCCGCAGGGCGTGTACGGCTGGATCTTGCCGTCGACCCTCGGGGTGCCGAACGCGAACCGGCCGCGGTAGTAGCCCGCGCAGAGATCGGTGTTCTTGAAGCCGGGCGACGGCGGCGCGGTGGTCCGCTGCGGCGCGCCGGGCACGGCCGACGGGTCCTGGCGGGTCGGGCTCTGCGTCGTGCCCGGGACGTCGGCGTCCTTGCTGGTCGCCGGGGTGATGAGGTGCTGCGCCTGGGAGAGCCCCCGGACCCCGCTGATCAACGACGCGACCGGTGCGGGCGCGGTGAGCGCCCGGTCCACAGCGACGAGATCGCCGGAAGCGGGGGTGTTGTAGCTGCGCAGCCCGGCCCCGAAGGCCTGGGTGACCGCCGCGGCACTGCCGCGGACGGACAGGGTCGTCCGGCTCGGCCGGACGCTGGTGACGGTCAGGCCCTGCCCCGTGAGGTAGGCGGTGACGCTGTCCACGCTGGCCTGGGTCGGGCCGTAGCTGTCCCGGAACTGCGTCGGCGAGAGGTAGGCGCCGTACTGCGCGGAGCTCGGCGTGCTCACCGCCTCCAGGTAGGCGCGGGCTGCCGGCAGGTCGCGCATCGGGAGGTCGACCCGGAAGTCGACCTGCTTGCCCGGGTCCACCGGGAGTGACGGGGCCGTACGGGTGTAGGCGGGCTGGTCGGAGACGACAGTGGCCCGGGTGGCCGCAGCGGCCGGGCCGGTGAGCGCGGCGAGCGCCGCGGGCACCACGAGGACCGTGCTGACGGCCCCCGCGACGAACGGTCTGATCTGCAAGGGAATGCCTTCCGCAGAGGGCCGGGCGGGCGCCCGGCGGCGTCATTGGAGCACGGCAGACCTGAAAAAGTTATGACACCGTTGTCAAGACCCGTACGTCTTCTGCCGATGTTGCAGCCGCCTTTCGGCCCAGTGCTCGACGGACCAACGTGTCCAGGCGCAGACCGACCAGGAGCAGGGCAACAGCGACGATCCCGTCCAGCCACCAGTGGTGGCCGCTCGCCGAGACGACCAGGACCGTGAAGGCCAGGTGCAGCGTGAACAACCATCGCCAACGGCTGCGTGTCGCGGCGACGATCCCCAGCGTCACGACTGCCGCCCACGCCACGTGGATCGACGGCATCGCGGCAAACTGGTCGGACACGCCGGTGCCGATCGGGCCGTACACCGACGGCCCGTGCAGCTCGGAGATGTCCACGTAACCGAGGTCGGTGAGGAACCGTGGCGGCGCCACGCGTACAAAACGGATGAACAGGCACGCGCCGGTGACCAGGACCAGCCCGGTGCGCCAGTGGGCGTAGTGGTCGCGGTGCCGCACGAACAGCCAGACCAGGAAGGCGCACGTCGCCGGGACGTGCACGACCGCGTAGTAGTAGCTGACGGCTGTGGCGTACGTGTCGTGCGCCAGCACGATGTGTTGGAGCGTCAGCTCGCTGGGCAGGTGCAGCCGGTCCTGCAGCCGGGCGATCTGGTGCGCACGCTCGAGCGCGCCGGCGTCGTGCTTGAGCGGCAGCTGACCGGCCAGCCGCCACACCGTGTAGAGCCCGGCGATGAGCGAGAACTCCTGGGTGGCCGGGGCCAGGGCGGCCGGGAGCCGCCCGGCGAGGCGCCTCAGCAGCAGGGTCGCGACAACCGCGACGATCCCGGCGACGACCGCCTGTTGCCATGTCGGCCACCCCAGCACGGGTCCATGATGCCTGCTCCGGCCGGCGCGCGATGCCCGCCCCTTCCGGAGCGCCTGACCCGTGGGACGTCAGCGCGCTACGCTGGGCCCCAAACACCTCCCCGACTGCTGACGTGACGTCCGGCGGGGAGCCGGCGGGACCCGAATTCAGTCGGTCGCCGCGCGGAACCGGCCAGACGGCTCTGACCCGAACGGCTCTGACCCGAAGAAGAGGTACGTGGAAACATCGAACGGGCGCGGTCCCGACGTCTTCCAGGCGGCTGCGCCGCGGCGCGGCCAGGTCCGTGCACCCCGACAGGCCGGCATGCTGCCGGTGCTGGTCAAGGCCCTGCGCGACGTCGAGCAGGCCGTGCAGCGGGGACGGGTCCGTCAGACCACCCGGGACACCTTCCAGGTGCTGGCACTGCTGACCGGGGAGGAACGGAGCCGGGTGCTCGCGGACCCGACCCTGTCCGAGGGCCGCCGGGCCGACCAGCTCAAGAAGATCGACGGCATCGGTACGGCGCTGGCCCGCACCGCGACGCAGGACAGCTCGCTGCTCAGCGTGCTCACCGGTGGCGGGCAGGTGCTGGACGCGGCCGCGACGCTCAAGCGGGACATGCAGCGAGCCGCTGGCGTCGAGCCGACCCCGGAGCAGCCCCGCGCCCAGGTCGCGACCACCCGCGACACGACTGCCCGCGCCGCGTCCGCCCGTGACGCTCAGGTCACCGAGACGCCCAGACCCGACCGCCAGGTCGTCCCCGCCTCGGTCCGGTCACGCATCCTGACCAACCCGTTCCTGGAGCCGGACTACTCGGCTGCCCCGCAGCCCCGGTCCGGCCCGAAGACGTTGTCCAGCTGGGAGCTGCTGGGACCCCTGCTGCGCTCGTTCGAGACGGCGTCCGGCGGGGCGACGTCCTGCATGACGCTCCCCGAGCCGACGGACCTCGAAGCCGCGGGCGGGCGGGAGCTCATGCCGCACCAGGCTCAGCTGAGCGCCGCGGCCGGGGCGGGGCACCGTTCGTTCCTGCTGGCCGACGAGCCCGGGCTCGGCAAGACCGCCCAGGCGCTGCTGGCGGCCGAGGCCGCCAACGCTTACCCGCTGCTGGTCGTCGTGCCCAACGTGGTCAAGACCAACTGGGCGCGCGAGGCCCGGCTGTGGACGCCCCGCCACCGGGCGACCGTCGTGCACGGCGACGGTGACAGCGTGGACGGGTTCTCCGACATCGTGATCGTCAACTACGAGGTGCTCGACCGCCACGTCAGCTGGCTCGGGACGCTGGGCTTTCGCGGCATGGTCGTCGACGAGGCCCACTTCATCAAGAACAAGGCCAGCCAGCGCTCACGACACGTGCTGGAGCTGTCACAGCGGATCCGGCAGCGCACCGTACGACCGCTGCTCATGGCCCTGACCGGCACCCCGCTCATCAACGACGTCGAGGACTTCCTCGCGATCTGGGAGTTCCTCGGCTGGATCAACGACGAGGAACCGGAGCCGGCTCTCATGGACCTGCTCGAGCAGTCCCACCTGACCCCGGCCGACCCTGGGTTCTCGTCGCTGGCCCGACAGGCCGTCATCGACCAGGGCATCGTTCGTCGACGCAAGATCGACGTGGCCGCGGACATCCCCGGCCGTCGCGTCGCCGACCTGCCGGTCGAGCTGGACGGCGCGCTCGGTCGCTCGATCAAGGACGCCGAGCGGGTGCTGGCACGGCGCATGGTCAAGCGTTACGACATCGCGCTGGAGACCCGTCGGGCGGGGGTCGTCACCGACGGTGTCGACCACGGCCTCGTACGCCAGGTCGCGACCTGGGAGCGCAACGACACCGACAACCGAGCCGACGGCGAGAACGTCTTCGCGATGATGCGCCGGATCGGGCAGGCCAAGGCTGGCCTGGCCGCCGACTACACCGCGCAGCTGTCCCGAAGCGCCGGCAAGGTGGTGTTCTTCGCCAAGCACATCGACGTCATGGACCAGGCCGAGGAGGTCTTCGCCAAGCGCGGGATCGGCTACGTCTCGATCCGCGGGGACCAGACCACCCGGACGCGACAGGCCGCCATCGACGCGTTCACCGGCGACCCGGACGTCGCGATCGCGGTCTGCTCGCTCACCGCCGCCGGGGTCGGGCTCAACCTGCAGGTCGCGAGCAACGTCGTGCTCGCCGAGCTGTCCTGGACCGACGCGGAGCAGACCCAGGCGATCGACCGGGTCCACCGGATCGGCCAGGACCAGCCGGTCACGGCGTGGCGGGTGATCGCGGCCCAGACCCTGGACGCCCGGATCGCCGAGCTGATCGACGACAAGGCGGGGCTCGCCGCGCGCGCCCTGGACGGCTCGGACGACGCGCTCGGTTCCTCGGTCGACGTACAGCTCGAGGCGCTCGTCTCGCTGCTCTCCGACGCCCTGGAGCTCCGCGACTAGCTGCCGGTCAGGTTCTTGTGCTGACGTCCCGGCTGCTCATCCAGCCGGCTCAGCAAGGACGTTCGGCGGGAGCCGGCGCTCAGCCCAGCACGCGCAGCGCCAGCACGGCCACGTCGTCGTCGGCCTCTGCGGCGAGCTGTTTGATCAACAGGTCGCACAGCTGCCCGAGAGGCAGACCGCAGGCGTCTCGCGCAGCGTCCCGGACCCTTCCGAGACCGACGTCGAGGTTCTCGCCCCGTCGCTCGACGAGACCGTCGGTGTAGAGCACCACGGTGGCCCCGGGGGGCAGCGTCGCCGTGTGCACGGACCGCTCGGTGGTGGGGTCGAGCCCGAGCAGGAGGTCGGCGGGACGGTCGAGCAGCTCCGCGCAGCCCTCGGGGTGCAGCAGCAGCGGCGGCGGGTGGCCAGCGTTGGTCCAGCGCAACGTCCACGGCCCGCCCGGACCGGCTGGCCCGTCGAGGGTCCCGAGCACCGCGCTCGCGAGCGCATCGACGGCCAGGTCGTCCAGGGCGCGGTCGAGGGCGGACAGGACGCTCGCGGGTGCGTCGGTGAGCGCGTGGGCGACCCCGCGCAGCAGGTTGCGCACCTGCGACATCGCGACGGCCGCGTCCTGGTCGTGGCCGGCGACGTCGCCGATCACCAGGTGCAGGCCGTGCGGGGTGCAGAAGGCGTCATACCAGTCGCCGCCGACCCGGGCCTGCTGCGCCGCCGGCTGGTAGCGGGCCGCGATCTCGAGCCCGTCGACGACCGGCACCGCGGGCAGCAGCGCGCGCTGCAGACCCTCCGACATCCGGGCGACCTCCTCGGCGGCCGTCTGGCGGTCGCGGGCGGTCTCGATCCGGTCCAGCGTGAGGGCACACTGCGCCGCGAACCCGTCGAGCAGCGCAAGCTCGTCGGCGTCGCAGAGGTGCTCCTCGTGCCAGTACACCGTCAGGCTGCCCAGGCGCCGCTCGCCGACGGTCAGCGGCACGACGGCCCAGCCGAGCTCACCGGTGCTCTCGTACACCTCGCCCATCACCGGGTGCAGGTCGAGCCCCGACGCCCGGGTCGGCAGCAGGATCCTTCGGCCCTCCCGAGCCGCGACGACCGCCGGAAGCGGGCTGTCGTACGCCAGGACGTCGCCGGCGCCCCATCCCCCGGCACGGGTCAGGCCGGTCACGGCCCACCCGCCGTCGCTGTGACGGGACAGCAACGAGCCGCCCGCGAAGCCGAACGCGGCGCGCCCCTGGACCAGGACCGTCGCGGCGATGTCCTGCACGGTGCGGGCGGCCGTCAGAGCGGTGGCCGCCTCGTTGAGGCCGGCGAGCCGGCGCACGGCAAGGTCCCGCGCGGCCAGCGTCGTGGCGAGGGTCTGGTTCAGCTCGAACAGGTCGCTCTCCACGACCTGCACCCTGGAGAGCAGCGGCGAGCTGCGCTGGAGCACGAAGTCGGTGACGTCGTCGACGCGCTGGACGATCAGGCGTACGTGCCCGTCCTCGTCGAAGACCGGGTCGGCGGTCATCAGCCAGTGCCGCTCGTTGATCTGGCCGGTACTGTCGGCTATGTCATAGCGGAAGGCCGGCATCACGTCCGTCCTGCCCGTGTCACGCACGGACTCCAGGAAGGTCTTGACGTACGGGACCCCCCAGGAGTCGACGGCCTCGGCCGGCGCCGGGAACACTTCGAACAGGTCGCGCCCGACGAGCCCGTCCCGCTCACGCCCGGTCATCTCCAGGTAGGCGCGGTTCGCGGTGAGGATCTGCAAGTCTGGGCTGAGCAGGACGAACGGCGTCGACAGCCCGTCCAGCACGGACTGCAGCTCCATCACGGCACCCCCTTGACCCCGGCCCCGACGGCCGCCGAACTTTAGCGTCAGAACAGGCTCAGCACCCTGCAGACCGGGGAGGAGACAGCTATGGCTCTCCTCGACAGCTCAGGCTTCTCCCACGTCCGGATCACCGTCACCGACATCGCACGGTCCAAGGCCTTCTACGACCAGGTCTTCGGCTGGCCGATCGCGATCGACCAGTCGGACGCCGTCGGCGAGCCCGGCGTCACCGAGGACCCCGCGAAGTTCTACGGCGGCACCGTCTACCAGACCCCGCAGGGCACGCTGTTCGGGCTGCGTCCGGTCGGCAGCAGCGCCTTCGACCCGGACACGACCGGGCTCGACCACGTGAGCTTCTCCGTCTCCTCCCGGGCTGCCCTCGACGACGCGCTCACGGCACTGGAAGGCGCAGGCATCCCCCACGGCGAGGTCGTCGAGCTCACCGAAGCGGGCATGGCCATCCTGTCCCTCCAGGACCCAGACAACATCAACATCGAGCTCACCGCGATGCTGTAGCTCACCGGTTCTGCAGGCGGCCCGCCTACGCCTGGGCCTGCGCGATCGCCTGCATGTAGGCCTGCGACCGGTCCGAGCCGATGATCCCAGCGCCCATCTTGTTCATCGCGTAGCCGATCGTCTGCCGTCGGGGCTGGTCCATGACGATCAACGACCCGCCCCAGCCGCCCCAGAAGCAGACCCGGTCACCGGTGACGTAGGGGATGCTCGCGTTCGGCAGGCCCATCCCGATCCCGAACCGCAACGGGACGCCCAGCACGAGGTCGACCCCGTTGCTCTGCTCGCGCCAGACCAGGTCCAGCGTCTCCGATGACAGCAGCCGAGTGCCGCCGCGTCCGCCTCCGAGCGTGACCGTCGACAGCACGGTCGCGAGGCCGCGCGCGTTGGTGTGACCGTTCACCGCGCCCATCTGCGCGTTGCGCCACAGCGGGGTGTTGGCCTGGCGGGCGTCGGTGGCCGGTCCGGTCAGGGTTCGGATCGTCGGACCCTGCGGATCCAGAGCGCTGAGGTCGATCGCCAGCGGCGGCGGCGGGACGACGTTGGCGATCCGGTCCCGGTCCTGCTCCCGCGCCCCGAGCTGGACGTCGGCGCCGAGCGGGCCCGCGATCTCCTGGTCGACGAAGTCCCCCAGCGTCAGACCGGAGGTTCGTCGCACCAGCTCGCCGACCAGGTGCCCCTGACTGCTCGCGTGATATCCCGACGCGGTCCCCGGCTCCCACCACGGCGCCTGCTCGGCCAGCCGGGCGGTCGCCGCAGGCACGTCGCACATGTCCTGCACGGTGAACGGCTGGTCCCAGCCGGAGACGCCCGACGTGTGACCCATGAGGTGGCGTACGAGGACCTGCTCCTTCCCGTTCGCCGCGAACTCCGGCCAGTATTCTGCGACCGGCGCGTCGACGTCGAGCAGCCCGCGGTCCACGCACATCAGCGCAGCCAGGGTCGTGACGGTCTTGCTGCACGACCACACGTTGACGATCGTGTCGCGCTCCCACGACTGCGTGCGCGCCTGGTCCTTCCAGCCGCCCCAGAGATCGAGCACGGGCTCGCCGCCGACGTCGACGCACAGCGACGCGCCGAGCTCCTCGCCGTTGTCGACCATCTCCTGCATGAGCTTCCGTACCGGCTCGTACTGCGGCTGACAGGTCCCCTGGACCTCGGCGTGCTCCGTCGTCATGAAGGCCTCCTCTGGTCCGGCGACCCTACGACGTCCGGACCGGTGCCACAGCCGTCGATCGCGGCGCCTCGCCTGGCGGCGGGCCTCGTCTCCGGTCACCATGTGCATCAGGCCCGCCATCGGCTGCGGCCGGACAGGCGGGTCTCGGACACGGCGATACCCGCGATGCTCATCGGGTCGACCGAGGTCGGGTCGTCCTCGAGCAGGACCAGGTCGGCGGCCTTGCCGACCTGCAGCGAGCCGGTCAGGTCGTCGGAGCGGCACTGCCAGGCCGCGTCGATCGTGACGGCGCGCAGGGCGGCGTCGACGCCGAGGCGCTCGTCGTCGTTGAGCACTTCGCCGTTCTCGGCCATGATCCGGGTGACGGCGTCCTGGACGCAGCGAAGAGGCTCGATCGGGGTGACGTTCCAGTCGCTGTGCAGCGAAGGGCGCAGGCCGGCGCGTGACGCCGAGGCGCACGGATCGTAGAGCGCCGCTCGCGCAGGGCCGAGCAGCCGGTCACGGAACGCCGTGCCCCACCAGCGCACGTGACCGATCAGGAACGACGGTGACAGCCCGAGCGCGACCATCCGGTCGATCTGCTCGGGGTGCAGCACGCTGCAGTGCTCGATGCGGTGCCGGTGGTCCGGCCGGGCGTCGGCACGCAGGACCTGCTCGTACGCGTCCAGGGTGACGTCGATCGCGGCATTGCCGTTGCATGCACCCCGATCTCGCGCCGGCCCTGGCGAGCACGGCCTCGCCGACTCCCAGCGCCCCCGTCACCCAGCCCGCCGCCGGGTCCGGCCCCGGCACCACCACGCCGAGCCGGGCCAGCCGCTGATCGCCGACGGATTCCTGCAGCCGCCGAACGGCCGCTTTTGTTTCTCGTTCGTCAACGGCGTCATGACCGTCACCAAGCTGCCGAAGCGCGGACGGGCTCTGCGATGTCGGATTCTCGCGTCAGCAGATGGCTACCCGGAGACTCCCAGGCCAGCTTCCCGGGCTCGGATGATCGCGTGCGCGCGGTCGCTGACCTGCAATTTGGCGAACACGTTGGACGTGTGGTTGCGGATCGTCTTCGTGCTGAGGAAGAGCTCCTGGGCGATCTCGGCGTTCGTCCGACCTCGGGCGAGCAAGTGCAACACCTCGCGCTCGCGGTCGGTCAAGCCCGCGAACGGCACCGCCGCGCCGCGATCAGCGCTGAAGTAACCGATCAGCCGTTGGGCGAGGGCGGCGCCGAAGATTGCTTCGCCGCGGGCCACCGCGTGCACGGCCCGAACGATGTCGGCCTGGTCGGCGCCCTTGAGCAGGTATCCCCGGGCCCCGGCGCGCATGGCGCGGAAGACGTTCTCGTCCTCGTCGAACATCGTCAGCACCAGCACACCGATGTGCGGGCTTTCCGTGACGATCCGGCGGGTGGCTTCGATGCCATTGATGCCGGGCATGTTGACGTCCATGATCACCACGTCGGGCTGGTGGAGTGCAGCCAGGTCGACGGCCTCACCCCCGCTGGCCGCCTCGGCAGTGACCTCGACGCCCTCAACAGAGGCGAACGCGACCCTGAGCCCGGACCGGAACATGGGGTGGTCGTCGGCCAGGAGCACGGTGATCGGCTCGTCGCTCATGATCTGCCCCGCTCGGCCGTCGCGACCGGGATCGCCACGAGCACGAGCGTGCCGCGCCCGAGCTCGCCCGGCGACACCTCGAGCGACCCGCCCAGCTCGGCCGCGCGCTCGGCCATCGAGGCCGTACCCACTCCGGCTCGCCGGGCCTGGCACCTGCCGACCCCGTCATCGCGGATGGCCAGGTGCAACATCTCGTCGAGCTCGATGCTGACCTCGCAGTGCCGGGCACCGGCGTGCCGGACGACGTTGGTGACGGCCTCGTTGACGATCCGATAGGTGGCGACCTCGACGGCGGCCGGCAGCGGGGGCAACTCCTCGGGGGCCCGGACGTCGAACTCGGGTACGGCGTCCGAGCCGGTATCGAAGCGTCCGACACACTCGCGCAGAGCTCCGACGAGACCAAGCTCGTCCAGGGCCGGCGGCCGTAGCTCGTAGACGAGACGGCGGATGTCCTCGATCGTGCCCCGGACGTCGTCGCGCACGTCGGTGAGCAGGTTCTTGGCGTCGCCCGGTCGGGTGTCGACCATGATCTTGGTGGCGTCGAGCTTGAGGCCGACGGCGGCCAGCTTGGGTCCGAGACCGTCGTGCAAGTCGCGCCGTAGCCGGCGGCGCTCCTCCTCCTTCGCGCTCACCAACCGCTGCCTTGAGGCCCGCAGCTCGCCTGAGAGTCGGACCGCGTGGACGGCTGCTCCGACCTGGCGGGCGAGGTCGCTCAGCAACCGGGCCTCCTGGGTGGAGAAGCTGTTCGAGCCAGCGCGGTGCGAGACGAGCAGGCAACCGACCGCGGTGCCCTGGTAGGTCAGTGCGTGCTCGACGACGGAGCCCGCGGCGGTGCCCGTACTGGCCAGCGGGCCGCCGGCAGGGTCGAAGATCGCCGCGTAAGGCAGTTTGAGGGTCTGGGTGATCGTGTTGACGACGACGGCCAGCTCGCCGCTCTGCTGGGAGGATTCCAGCCGCTGTCCGAGCTGGGTCATGACGCGGTACGGGTTGGTCCGCTCGCCGAACATGAGCCGGTCGACGCTGCGCTGGACGCGAGAACGAGCCGGGGCGAAGGCCACCGCGACGGCGACCGCGGCGACGAGCCCGGGTCCCACGCGGACCGGCTCGCCGAGCACCGAGCTCAACGCGATCACGACGCCGAGGTAGCCCCCGACCACGAGCGTCGAGAGGACGCCGAAGGCCAGAGTGCGGTTGATGACAAGGTCGATGTCAAACATCCGGTGCCGCAGGATGGCGATGCACACCGAACCGGTGAGGACGGCGGACGCGATCGGCCCGGTCACTGGCGCGATCGTGTTCGCCGGCAGCATCTCGCTGAGCAGCTCGAGCCCGCCGATCGCGCCGGCCCAGGCGACCCATTTCATCTGCTGGCGGGTCTCGCCGGTCGAGTGACGGTAACGCAGCACGATCAGGACGATGGCCGTCAGGATCGACAGCATGAACACCGGCCAGGCGAGGTTCGCGGCGGCGTCGGCGAACCCGCCAGGCACGAGGTTCTCGGCCGGGCTGCGCAGCAGGTGTCCGCGCACGGTGATGTCGTAGCTGGACGACAGCTGACCGAGCGATCCCAGGACTATGAACAGGACCGGCAGTCCGAGCAGCGGCCGCACCCGCCGCGACATCGCGTGCCCGTCCGGGAAGAGCATGAGCGTGAGCGGCAGCGTCCCCATCGAGAACACGTACAAGCTGTCGGTGAACCACCCGATCCACAGGTATGCAGGTGCCGGGCTGCCGCCGAGCAAGCCGAAGATCAAGTATTCACGCCCGGCAGCGGACACCGCGGTCGCGAACGACGCGACCAGCAGCAGCCAGCCGATCGAGTTGCCCGGACGCTTGAGCGCGACGAGGGCGCCGGGCACGAGCAGGGTGGCAGCCACTCCGGCGTCTCCGAGCCACCAGCTGGTGACGTAGGTGCTCCCCGAGTGCAGATGCATCGTGACGTCGACGGCGAGCAGCAACGGCACGGCTGACGCCAGAGTCCACGCCCATGCGCGGCTCGCCCGACGAGACCGTGCAGGGGCGGCGCCAGCGGCGCATAGGCCTGGCGCAGCAACGGCCTCCGCTGCCATCATGACAATCATCGAAGCACCTCCCCGGGCGCATGTCAGCGATCGGTCAGACCGGCCTCGAGAAGGGGGCTGGCGGCCTGAATCATCTGCCTCAGTTGACGGTGAACGTCCCGTTCAAGCCGGCCTGAAAGTCGGCACCGTCACCCGCCGTCGACACGTAGCCGTACTGGCCGGCGGGCAGCGCCGGCAGCGTCAGGTAGACCGACGTGCCCGGCTGCACGGTCATCACGCCGCCGGACAGCGTGCCCGGGCACGTGTCGATCGGCCTTCCCTTGCCGAACGACCCGGCGACGCACTGGAAGTACGTCGGCAGTGGCTGGTCGGCCAGCTTGGCGATGCTGAAGTCGTGCGGCTTGGTGCCCTTGTTCTCGATCTGAAAGGTGCCGTCGCCGCTGAAACCGGACGGCACGGTGATGCCGTCGTCGGTCAGCGTCACCGTGCCGTCGGAGGTCGGCGCGGCGGCGGCGGGCCCCGAGCCCTCCACCGTGAACTCGCCGATCATGCCCATCGCGACGTGCGGCATGCCGTTCTGGTCAGGCAAGAAGCACGTGACCACGTAGTGGCCGGCGGCAAGGGGCAGCTCGACCTGCTCGGACAGGCCCGGGCCGAGGATTGACGGCCCTCCGGTCTCGGTGTCCGGATCCACCTGGAGCGCCTGCGCCTTCTGCTCGGCGTCCGGAGCCTGGCTCATCACGAGCGCCTTCATCTGGTCGAGCGTCACGCCATCCTTGAGCCGGCTCAGGCCCATCTCATGCGCCAGGCTGCCCTTGTTGTTGAAGATGATCGTCGCCAGCCCCGCACTCGGGGACCCGCTGACCTTGTAGGTCATGCTCGATCCGGAGTCGATCGCGTCGATGGTGACAACGTTGTCGCTGCTCGTCGCCGGCGCCGCTGCGGACGGCTCGGCCGACGGCCTGGCGGGCTGGGTCGCCTGCGGCTGCGTCGTGGCTCCGGCTGCGGCTGCGGCTGCGGCTGCCCCGGTGTCGGTCGACCCGCCGGCAGAACTTCCGCAACCGGCGAGCGCGACGACGGTTACGGCGGCGAGCCCGACGGCGGCGCCGCGGTTTCTCGAGATGGTGTGCTTCATGGGATGGTCCCTCCCGGTCGGTGGTGACCCGCACCCTGTCGTGCGGGCAGTCCCGACCGGATGGGTCATCGATCCCGATCGGGCCGGGAAGATTCGCGTGCCTCGGTGGCGCTGCCCTGGCTCGCGGGACAGCACGCATCCGTGATGCGCTCAGGCTCCTGACCGCCGCGGCTCGATCTGAGGCAGAGGGGCACGGTCACAGGGGACTCGCGGCAAGGACGCAATCGACAGGTGCTTGGAGACCGGGCCCGAGGACTCGGAACCGGTCATCCGCTGGAGCGGACGACGGAATCGAACTCGCGTTCTCAGCTTGGGAACGGGAGGAACAGGGCGCTGCCCGGCGTGCGCGTGGGACGGCGAATCTTCATCCCCATGGCCCAGCTCGAGGCGCCGCCGCCTGAGAGAAACTGCAGATGAGCGTTGGTGGGGCGGGTGGGGCTCGAACCCACGACCGAGGGATTATGAGTCCCCTGCTCTGACCAGCTGAGCTACCGCCCCGTCTCACACCCTCACAGGGCAGAGCGGGTGCCCCGATCCTCCCCCTCAAGCTCTTTCTGCGGGGGTGACCATGCGAACTTGCCCGCGAGGTGGCCACCCGGACAATCCAGCAGGGACAACGACGGCATCGCTCGCGCCCCTGCGGGCTGCGTCCACCGTTCCGCCACCACCGCGTCGACCGCGTCGCCCTCCGTCATCGGCCGAGCGTAGCGGCGCGTCGTGACGCCCGAGCGTCTGTGCCCAAGACGCCGCGGATCCTCGGTGCACCGCTTGGACTCAGCTACCCACGAGGCGCACGAGTACGCGACGTGACCCGGCCGTACAGCGTTCCCGGACCGCTTCGGCTGCCTCGACCACGGCCCCACGTTCTTCCACGAACGGTTGAAATTTGTGGCGATCATGCCGAGCAAAGTCATTCCCCCACGTGACACACGCGTCCTGGCTACAGTCCGAGATCGACGCGTTCCTCAGCGTTGCCTACGACCTAAGGCTGCCATGATCACCCAGGGTGCGGTGCAAACGGGCGTCGTGAGGCCCGACCGGAGGGCGGCCGAACGGCGGGTCCGCGACCGGTGGGCGCCAGGGGCGAAAGCCGGGCCGACCCCCCGGGTGCGCCGGGCCGTGGCCGGCGCGTGGCTGGTCTTCACCGTGCTGAACCTGACCCTGATGGTGCTGCTCGTCGGTCAAGAGACCATTCCCTACCACGTCATCTGGGCGAGCTACGCCCTGCTGTACGGGTTGCTGCCATGGTCACGGCGAGTCACCGTCGTCGCGTTCGTGACCGTGACCGGAGCGACGGCCGTGCCACTGGTCGTGCATGCCCAGATGGGGGCCATCGGCTGGTCTGAGTGCTCCGAGATCGTCCTCATGGGCGGGATCGTGGGCCTGCTGATCTGGCACGTGGACCGGCACCGGGCGGACCAGTACCGGATCGATGCCTTGCTACAGCAAGAGCACGTCCAGGCCGGGCAGCGCGAGCTGACCGCCCGGTTCGGGTCCCACGAGGTCCGGACCCGGCTGACGGTGGCCCGTGGACTGGTGGGCATGATGCGCCAGGACAGCACCGATCCCGCCCGGCGCGCCGACGCCGACCTGGTGCTCGGCGAGATCGACAAGGCGACGGCCACGGTGACCACCCTGCTGCACCTCGTCCGGGCTGACGCCCCCGGCGAGCCCGAGACGGTCGAGGTCGACGACGTGGTGCGCGGGGTGGTGGCGCGCTGGTCGGCGGGGGTGGATCGCGTCTGGAGCTGGTCGAGCTCGGTCGGCGCGGTGCTCGGTGAGGGTGAGCGTCTGGAGGCCGGCCTGGACTGCCTGATCGAGAACGCCGTCCGCTTCACCGAACGGACCGACACCATCGGGGTCGAGGCGCGGGTGGAGGGGGCCGATCTCGTGATCTCGGTGACCGACACCGGGGCGGGCATCCCGGAGGCGGATCGCGAGCGCGTCTTCGGGGTCTTCGAGACGGGTAGCACCGCCGGCGAGCTGGGTGGTACGGGCCTGGGCCTGGCCTTGGTCACGGCCTTGGTCGAAGCCCGGGGCGGCACGCTCAGGGTCACCAGTGAGGTCGGCAGGGGAAGTTGTTTCACGCTGCGCGTTCCGGCGATCCACCCCCCGGCAGCCGTGACGGACGACTCGACACCCCACCTGCACCTGGGAGCGAGTCCCGGGCGGACCCTGCCACGGGTCGTCATGAGCAGCACCTGAGGCGATGAACCTGCCCCGGGTGCCAGGCTGCGATGAGCCCTCAACCCACGACCACCACGTCGGCGACGGCGGCGGGCTGCTCGAGCTCGCTGACCCGGACAGCCGTGGTGATCCTCCACTGGCCCTCGGCGGGCACCACGACTACGGCCCGATAGCTGCCCGGCGTGGACCCGGGCCTGACCACGGCGGTCAGCGGCCCGAGACTCAGGTTCGGCTCGGCCACGGTGACCTGGGGCAGTCCGAGCGGCACGAGGGGACGACCGCCGGCGTCGGTGACGTCGAAGGCGATCACGTTGACGCCCGCCGTGCCTGGGGCGAACCGGCCGGTCAGGTGGCCGGTGCCGAGGTCGGCGAGGACCGGAGTCCCGGCCGGAGACGGCGTCGGGGTGATGGTCGCCCGAGGGTTCTGCAGAGTCAGGGCTGAGGTGACACCCAGGACCAAGACCAGCCCGACCACCTCCAGCCGCAGGGCCATGGCCAGCTGGCGCCACGCCCGGGCGGCTTCTCCCTTGCGTCCGAGCCGGGGTAGGAGCCAGAAGCGGTTCCACGCCGCGACGCCACCGATCACCGCGAGAAGGCCCAGCTTTCCCAGCAACAGCCGACCGTAAGCGCTGCCCACCAGGGCCGGGACCGAGCCGACCATGACCACCGCCAGGGCGGTGCCGGTGAGGCCGAGCAGGACGACGAGTCCCCCGGCCAGGGTGGAGAACCGGCCGAGAACGGTGGCGGCCCCGGCCGGATCGTCCTGCCGCCGTCGGGCCCGGGCGAGGTGCAGTATCAGCGCGACGAGGCCACCGAGCCAGACCGCCGCCGTCGAGGCGTGCACCAGGTCGGCGCCCATGACCAGCCAGCGGGGCCCGAAGGTCCGGGTGTGGCCGACGGGCAGCACGGAAACCAGTCCGATCGCCGCCCCCACCGCACCTGCGACGAGGCCCACACGTCCGGGCAGTCGCGTCCGCAGCAGCATCAGGGCCACGCCGCAGCCGGCGAGCGCCAGGGTGGCGGCAGCCGCACCCGCCCAGCCAGAGGTCACCACCCCCGGGGTCAGCAGACGTCCGAGGCCGAGCCCCCGCTCTCGGACAGTGGTGAGAGGCACCAGCACCGCGTAACAACTCACGGCAACCAGTCCTGCGACACGCGGGAGCCGCCGACCTGGGGCGGTGGTGCGGGCGACGAGCAGGTCGAACGTGGTCAGACCCACCAAGCCGAACAGGCCGAGGTAGCCCAGGCCAGTCATCGTCCCGTAGAGGACGCCGACCGGTCGTGCGTCGGCTGCGGTGACCGTCAGCGCGGTCGCGTCGGCCCGGCCGACGGCGAAGGACAGCACCCCGGACTCGGGGTGGGAGTCGTCGGAGACCACCCGCCAACCGAGCACGTAGCTGCCTTCGGGAAGATCGGCCGGCAGCGTGGCCCGGACCGTCGCGTCCACCGCCTCCGCAGGCACCGTGTGGTGCGCGCCGCTGCGGTCGTAGAGCTGAAAGCCGTCGGGGACCAGGAAGACCGGCTCGTCGAACGTGAGCGCCACCGAGCGCGGCGCGCCGGCCAGCACCGAACCCGCAGCCGGCACCGTCGACATCAGCTCGGCGTGCGCCGAGGCGGAGGCCGCGGGCAGCACCAGACCGAAGACCAGGGCCGTGAACAACACCCCGAGCAGCCGGGAGACCAGCGTCCACCGCGCAGGGGCTCCCTGGTTCAGACCACGGGGACTTCTCCGTCTCATCGCCGCTTCTCCTCGCCTGCTGCATGTTCTCGGGGATCGAAAGGGTCCAATCCCAAGAGCGCCGCCCCACCCCGCCCCTGAGGGCGGGGAGGGGCGGCGCGGTTGGGGTGTGTTAGGCGGACCCTGTGGTGCACGTCCAGGAGGTGGCAGGGAGCCGGGGGCCGGGC
>JBBSTR010000041.1:0-21454 GCA_038235705.1 Mycobacteriales bacterium | reverse complement strand
TGAGGTGGGCATGACCCCACCCTGCCACCAGGGTCTGACATTCTCGAACGACGGAAAGATCCTGGCCGAGACCAATATTGGACGGATCTTTCGACAGTGCGGCGGCTC
The DNA here is from genome assembly GCA_038235705.1 of Mycobacteriales bacterium. Classification (GTDB taxonomy): domain Bacteria; phylum Actinomycetota; class Actinomycetes; order Mycobacteriales; family SCTD01; genus CANKBT01. Next base: position 21,346 of record JBBSTR010000041.1, on the reverse strand, counting down.
CCGTGCAGGGCCCGGTCAGCCCCTGGCGGAGGCTGGGAGAGCGAGGTGTCACGAGCCGTCCGAAACGTTCAGGACACCGGCCCGCGGCTGCCCTACCGTCGCCCGCATGACCTTCTCGTTGATCGGCCTCGTGACCGCTGACCTGCCGGCTGCCCGCGCCTTCTACCGCCGTCTCGGGCTGGAGCTGCCGGAGGGCGACGACCACGTCGAGGTGACCCTGCCCGGGGGGATGCGGATCGCGTGGGACACCGAAGACGTCGTCCGTTCCTTCGATCCCGGGTGGCAGAGGGCCACCGGCAGCCGGGTGTCGCTGGCTTTCGACTGCGGCACCCCGGCCGAGGTGGACCGGCTCTGGGCGAGCCTCGACGCCGGTCACGTCCCACCGTTCGACGCGCCGTGGGGTCAGCGGTACGCAACCCTGCACGACCCGGACGGCAACGGTGTCGACCTGTTCGCAGCGCTGCCCACCTGATCAGGAAAGGTGCGGGACCAGACCTCCGAGGGTCGTGCCGGCGAGGTCGCGGACGTCGCGCGCCAGGTGCGCCTGATCGGCGTAGCCGCTCTCGGCCGCGACGAGCGCCCAGCTCGCCCCGGAGCCGGCGATGCGGAGCGCCCGCTGCAGACGGAGGATCCGACCGAGCGTCTTGGGGCCGTAGCCGTACGCCGCCAGTGACCGGCGGTGCAGCTGCCGGGCGCTGAGCCCCACCTCAGCAGCGGCCAGGCCCACCGGGCTGCCGGCAGCGAGCAGCCCCGCGACCCGGAGGGCGATCGGGTCCGCCCCCCGAGTCAGCTCGATGAGTGCCGTCAGCCGTTCCGGGTCGCGGTGCAGCAGTTCCGCGAACCGGCGCACCCGGGCCGCGGGCCACAGCTCGACGAGCGGCACCCGTCGACCGGTCAACGCGTACGCCGGGACGCCCAGGACGGCGGGACCGGTGCCGGGCGCCAGCCGCAGACCGACCATGGTGCCGGTCGCGCCGCTCGTCCAGGCGCGGCGGTCGGGTCCGGCGACCAGCAGCCCGTACGGGACGGTCGGGTCCTGCGTCCACAGGACGTCGAGGCAGCCGTCCGGTAGCACCCACGTGCTGGCCGCGCCGCTGGCCGACCAGAGCACGGCGTCGCTCCCGGGTACCGAGCGTTCCGCGTACGCCACGAGGTCAGCCTGTCAGGCGGGGAGGCCGTACGGTGACGCGCCTGGGAACGGCTCGACCGAAGGAGGTGGCGGCATGGCGGTCGCAGGGGTGGACGTCGGCGGGACCAACATCACGGTCGGGGCGGTGACCCGGGACCACGAGCTGAAGCACCGTGACAAGCAGGACACGCCCAGCAAGGCTCAGGACGCGGCCGACCTGATCATCAGGATGGTCAAGGAGGTCGGGGACGTCCGTGCGGTCGGCGTCGGCATCCCGGGCCTGGTCGACGGCAACACGGTGCTGACCACGCCGAACCTGCAGGGCTGGGACGAGACGTTCGACCTGGTGGACCAGCTGGAGAAGGCGCTCAAGGTGCCGGTGTTTCTCGGCAACGACGCCGACGTCGGTCTGCTCGGGGAGTGGCAGGCGGGGGCGGCCAAGGGGGTCGACAACGTGCTGGGCGTCTGGCTCGGCACGGGCGTCGGCGGTTCGCTGATCCTCTCGGGGAGGCCGTACCGCGGGGGTGGTGGGCTGGCCGCGGAGTTCGGGCACATGATCGTCCAGCCGGACGGAGCCATGTGCGGCTGCGGTCGCCGCGGGTGCGTCGAGGCCTACATGGGACGCCGGATGATGGGCGCGGCTGCGCTCGCCGAGCATGATGCCGGGCGTCCGACGACGCTGTTCGAGATCATGAAGGACAAGGGCAAGACGTCGCCGACCTCGAGCGTCTGGTTCGACGCGGTCGAGGGCGGTGACGAGGTCGCGACCGCTCTGATGCAGACCGGCGTCGAGAAGCTGGGGGTCGCGCTGGGCTCCGCGCTCAACCTGCTCGACGTCGACATGGTGGTCTTCGGTGGCGGCCTGATCGGCAAGTTCGGCGACGACCTCATCGAACGGGTCGAGAAGGCCGCGCGACGATGGACCCTGCACCCGCGCGAGGAGCGGCAGTTCGTCGCGTCGAAGCTTGCCGACGACGCTGGCGTGATCGGCGCCGCGGCGCTCGCGCGGGCGTCTCTGATCGCGGACTGAGCCCCGGCGCGGGACACTGCACGCATGCCTGAGCTGCCCGAGGTCGAGACCGCCCGCCAGGTCGTGGAGCACGCGCTCGACCGTGTCATCGCCGACGTCGACGACCGCGACACCTTTGAGTGTCGGCCGCACCACCCGGGTCAGATCAAGGCGGCCCTCATGGGCGCCCGGCTCACCGAGGCGCACCGGCGTGGCAAGAGCATGTGGTGCGAGAGCGTGAACGCCGACGGCAGCGACGGGCCGATGCTGGGGATCCACCTCGGGATGGGTGGCCGGATCATCGTCACCGGTCCGGACGGCAGGGGCGAGCGCGGCGGCGGGGACCCGCACGTCGGTGAACGTGACACCGACAAGCCGGAGTGGACCCGGTTCTCGCTCACCTTCGAGGACGGCGGGATGCTTCGGCTGTTCGACAAGCGACGGCTCGGACGGGTCCGGCTCGACCCCGACGTGGACGCCCTCGGACCGGACGCGGCAGACATCGACCGGGAGGAGTTCCGGGAGCGGGTCGGTGCCAGCAAGGCGCCGGTCAAAGCTCGGCTGCTCGACCAGAAGGTGCTGGCCGGGGTCGGCAACCTGCTGGCCGACGAGGTGCTCTGGCAGGTGTCGGTGAGTCCGTCCCGGCGCTCGGAGACGCTGTCCGTCGACGAGCTGGACGGCCTGCGCGTGGCGCTGCGCAAGGCCATCCGCTCGGCGGTCCGTCAGGGCGGCGTGCACACCGGCGAGGTGATCCCGTTCCGCAAGAAGGGCCAGGAGTGCCCCCGTTGCGGCGCGCCGATGGAGCAGGGAACGGTCGGTGGCCGTACGACGTGGTGGTGCAGCCGGGAGCAGGCCAGTTGAAGGCACTCTCGAAGGGGGCGCCAAGAGCTCGAGCCCCGTCCGTACGCGTAGGTCCGTCAGCGCTTCCCTCAGATCGCCGGCGATCTTCCCCGTACGGCGGGGGAAAGTACGTTGCGTACCTCTTCTGAGGAAGATCGTCGCGGCAGCGGGGCAGCCTCCTCGGCGATCTTCCTCAGACCGCGAAGATCAGTGCCTCATGTGGCAACTTTGGGGAAGATCACGAGGGCGAGGGGTCGGGCCGTGCTGATTCCTACAGTTCTCGCAGCGCAGGCCCCAGCTCGTCGGTGAAGAACCGCAGGAACCCGTCCGGGTCCGGCCCCGCGTTGAGCAGCACGAGGTGGTCGTAACCGGCCTCGGCGTACGGCCGGGCCGCCTCGACGTGCACGGCGACGTCTGGGCCGCAGGCGAAGTTGTCCTTCACGTCGTCCAGCGTGACGGTCGTGGAGGCTGCCGCGAAGTTGACGGGGTTGGGCAGCTCGGCCATGACCTTCCAGCCGCCGACCGCGAAGCGGTTCTTCTTGTGGGCCTCCTGCGCGGCGGTGTCGACGTCGGGCGCCCAGGCCAAGGCCACCTCCGCGTAACAGGGCGCGCCCGGCTTGACGGCCCGGATGCCGTCCACGAGCGACGCGTCGGGGTCGGTGGCAAAGACCCCGTCCCCGAAGTCCTCGGCGATCGCCAGCGAGGCGGGTCCGCTGCCGGCGACGATGATCTGCGGCAGGGTCTCCGGCAGGTCGAAGACCTGGGCGTCCTCCAGCTTGAGGAAGCGACCGTCATAGGACTGGTAGCCGCCCTGCCACAGCAGACGGATGATCTCGAGCGCCTCGCGAAACACCTTGTGCCGCTCGCCGACCGCCGGGAAGTGGGTGCCGACGATGTGCTCGTTGAGCCGCTCGCCCGCGCCGACGCCGAGGGTGAACCGGCCGTCGGACAGCAGGGCGACGGTGGCGGCGGCCTGCGCGACGATGGCAGGGTGGTAGCGGAACGACGGGCACGTCACGCCGGTCACGAGGCCGACCCGCTCGGTCTTGGCGGCCATCGCCCCGAGCATGGACCAGGTGAAGCCGGAGTGTCCCTGGGTCTCGAGCCAGGGATGGAAGTGGTCGCTCATCTCCACGAAGTCAAAACCAGCCTGCTCGGCCACGACGGCCTGGCGGACGATCTCGGTCGGGCTGAAGGCCTCGGTCGCGAGCTTGTATCCGATCTGCATGGGGGGCTGGTTCCCGCGACTGGCCCACTCATCCCTGGCCTGCTCGGACGGCCGGCAGGAAGCCCCGCCCCGGACGCCGCTGGTTCAGGTCAGACGCGGCGCGAGCCCTAGCGCCCTGGCGACGAACGCTGACAGCTAGCCGCGGGTGACGTCGGCCAGCGGTCGGAACGTGCCGTCGTCAGCACGACGGGTGTACGGCCGGGTCGAGAGTCCATGATCAGAACGTAGGCCCGGACGGACGGCGTCACGTCGGCAGAGGGTCGCGGACCCGGATGCGTACGTCCCGCACGCTCACCGCCTGCAGCACGCGCAGCCTCGGGTCGGGTGCGCTCAGGAAGGTCCCGGTGACCAGCGGTCGCAGGCCGGCGAGGCGCCGGTCCGCGAGGACGTCGTCGGCGGCTGACCGGTCACCGCCGAGCCGAAGCGCGTCGAGCGGACGGCCGAGCAGGACCGGCGCGGCGTCGTCCGCCGCGGCTCGGGAGGCGACGGCGGCCTGGCCCTCGCGGCGTCGCGCGAAACGCTGCTGAGACCAGCCGCCGGCCGCGGTGCGGCCCTGCACGTGCCGGCTCCCCACCTTGCTCGCGACCAGCTCTCTACCGACGAACACGCCAGCGGCATGACCGCCTCGGCGAACCAGGAGGACGCCGACCGTACGGGGACGGAGCACGTGCTCGAGCAGGTCGCCGACCAGCGGCGGGTACGGCACCTCGACCTCGGCCGTGCTGCCGTCCGCCGCGGTCCAGGTGGTGTCGTCCTGCCCGGTCGGCCCGTGCCGTTCGGCGAACCCGGCGAGCCAGGTGCTCAGCCGCTCGGGGGAGACCGTGACCCAGCGACCGCCGCCCGCGGCCGGCGTCGAGCGGCTCACCTCGCGGCCTGCCTGAGCCACCGGGAGCCGGGCCCCTCGGCGGCCGCCGCGTCACCCGGGTGGTAGAGACCGCAGCGTTGCAGCGACAGGCAGCCGCAGCCCAGGCAGCCGTCGAGCGTGTCGGCCAGCGCCTGCAGCTCGCGGATCCGGGCCTGGACCCGCGCCCGCCACGGTCGGCTCAGCCGCGTCCAGTCGGCCCGGGTCGGCGCACGGTCGTCCGGCAGCGTCGAGAGCAGGCCCGCGATCTCGTTCAGCGGGAGCCCGGCCCGCTGCGCCGCGCTGACGAAGGCCAGCCGGCGCAGCACGTGCTGCGGGAACCGGCGGTGGTTGCCGGCCGTGCGGACCGACGCGATGAGCCCCTGCTCCTCGTAGAACCGAAGGGTCGGCACGCTCAGCCCGGACCGGTCGGCCGTCTCCCCGATCGTCAGCATGCCGATCAGTATCGACGTTGACCTCAAGCAGGCTCGAGGTTGCACACTCGTCCCGTGCTCACCCGTCTCGGCCTCCCGACCGTCGGGGCCCACCGACCCGTCGTCGTGGCCCTGGTCGTCGACGCGCTCGGCAGCGGGCTGTTCCTGCCGTTCTCGGTGCTGTTCTTCCTGGCGACCACCGACCTGTCCGTCGCGCAGGTCGGGCTCGCGGTGTCGGTCGGGGGCGTCGTGCGCTTCGCCTCGGGGCCGGTCGCCGGGAGCCTCTCGGACAGCATCGGCCCGCGAAGGGTGCTGGTCGTGGCGAACCTGCTGCAGGGCGCGGGCTTCGTCGCCTACCTGTTCGTGCACCCGTTCTGGAGCCTGGTGCTCGCGACCCTGCTCGTGCAGGCGGGCAACGCCGCGTTCTGGTCCTCCTACCCCCCGCTGGTCGTCGCCCTCTCCGCGCCGGGCGAGCGGGAGCGGTGGTTCGGGCTCATCGGGGCGCTGCGCAACGCCGGGTTCGCGGTCGGTGCGCTCGCGGCCGGGGTGGCAGTGAGCCTCGGCGGGGTTGCCGGCTACCGCGCGCTCGCGATCGCCAACGCAGTCAGCTATCTGCTGGCCGCCGTGCTGCTCCACCGCGCGCGCACCCGCGGCGTGGCGCAGCGGACCGGCCCGCCGGCGGGCACGTCGTGGCGCTCGGTGCTGGCTGACCGTCCCTACCTCGGGCTGACCCTCACGAACGTCGCGGTCGCGACCACCTCGCTCGCGCTCAGTCTGGTCATGCCGGTCTGGGCGGTCGAGAACCTCGGTCTGCCGGCGTGGGTGCCGGGCGCTGCCTTGACGATCAACTGCATCATGGTCGGGCTGCTGCAGGGTCCCGTGGTGGCGGTGCTGACCGGGCACCGTCGCTACCGCGCACTGCAGCTGTCGGCGGTGCTGCACGTCGCCGCCAGCCTCGTGCTGCTCAGCGCCGGAGCGACGTCGGTCCCGCTCGGTGTGCTGCTCGTGCTGCTCGGCGTCGTGGTCTACACGGTCGGCGAGCTGATCGAGGGTCCGGTGTCCAGCACGGTCGCCGCCGAGGCTGCACCCGACGCCGCGCGGGGTCGCTACCTGGCGGTGCACCAGACCTCGTGGAACGTGGCCTCGGTCGTCGCCCCTGCGTCCTTGACGGCGCTGCTGGCGGTCGACGGCCTGGCGGTGTGGGGCGCGCTCTCGGCGGTCGCGGTGGCCGGCGGGGTCGGGATCGGCGTGGTCGCGCGTCACCTGCCGGCGGCGCGGGTGCCGGTCGGGGCCGTGCTTCAGGAGGTCTGCCAGGCCGACCAGAGCGCGGCGTAGGAGCCGCCCCGCTCGAGCAGCTCGTCGTGCGTGCCCAGCTCGGTGACGCGCCCGGCCTCGACGACCGCGATCCGGTCGGCGTCCTGACCGGTGTGCAGCCGGTGAGCGACGGCGACCACCGTCCGACCGTGCAGCACGGCGGCGAGCGAACGTTCCAGGTGCCGGGCGGCGGACGGGTCCAGCAGGGACGTCGCCTCGTCCAGGACCAGCGTGTGCGGGTCGGCCAGCACCAGCCGGGCGAGGGACAGCTGCTGGGCCTGCGGCGCCGACAGGGCGAGACCACCGGCGCCCACGACGGTGGCCAGCCCGTCGTCCAGGGCGTCGACCCAGCCGAGGGCGTCGACCGCCTCGAGAGCTTCTCGCAACTGTGCGACAACGGCGTCGGGGTGGGCGAGCAGCAGGTTGTCCGCGAGCGTGCCCACGAACACGTGGTGCTCCTGGGTGACCAGGGCGACCTCGCGACGCAACCGGTCCAGCGGCAACGCGAGAAGCGGGACCCCGCCGAGGTCCACCCGGCCGCGGTCGGGCCCGTTCACGCCGGCGAGCAGCCGGGTCAGCGTGGACTTGCCCGCCCCGCTGGGGCCGACGACAGCCAGCCGCTCGCCCGGGCGTACGGCGAGGTCCAGACCGCGCAGGACCTCGCGGCCGGCGACGTAGGAGAAGTGGACGTCCTGCACGATCAGGCGCTCGTCCGAGGGCTCGTCGCCGGTGACCGTTCGGTCGGGCGGGACGTCGCCGACGCCGACCAGGCGGGCCAGCGAGGCGGCACCGATCTGGACCTCGTCGAGCCAGGACAGCAACCGGTCCAACGGGTCGACCAGCTGCTGCACGTAGAGCGTGACGGCAGTGACCTCACCGAGGGTCGCCCGACCGTCGGCGACCAGGAAGCCGCCGAGCAGCAGGACGCCCACCAACGGCAGGGCGAAGGTCACGTCGATCCACGGGAACCACAGGGTCCGCAGCCGGAGCGTGCGTCGTTCCGCGGCGTAGTTGCGGGCGAGGTCGTCCTGGGTGTGCTGGATGCGCAGCTGCTGGCGGCCGAGCGCCTCGACGCTGCGAGCGCCGTCGGCCGTCTCGGTCAGCCCAGCGGTGATGCCCGAGAACGTGGCGCGCTCGGCGAGGTAGGCCTGCGGTGCCCGCCGCAGGTACCACCGGGTGGACAGCACGCCGACCGGGACGGCGACCAGCGCCGCCAGCGCGACCTGAGGCCCGGCCAGGAACGCGGCGGCAACCGTCAGGACAGTCGTCAGCCCGGCGACGACCACCTCCGGGATCGCGTCCCGAACCGTGCGGGCCAGGGTGTCGACGTCGGCGGTCATCCGGGTGAGCAGGTCGCCGGACCCGGCCGCCTCCACCGTCGACAGCGGTAGCGCCACGACGTCCTCCAGGAACTCCTCGCGCAGCTCGGCGAAGACGTCCTCGCCGAGCCGGATCGAGACCAGCCGGGAGACCCAGGTCAGGAGGGTCTGCAGCAGGACCGCTGCTCCCAGGATGAGCACGACCGTGTCGACGTGGCCGGTCGTGCTGCCCGACCGCAGGTCGTCGACGAGCATGCCGACCAGTCGGGGGGCGACGAGCCCGGCGACGGCAGCGAGCAGGTAGAGGACGATCACCAGCGCGAGCTGGCGGGGATGGTCGCGAGCCAGCAGGCGGGCCCGTGCCCGGACCTCGCGCACGTGGGCGACGGGCAGCGTCGTGTCGCCGGGAGCGCTCATACCCGACCCCGTACGACGATCGCCCGGTAGGCCGGGTCGGCCAGCAGCCCGCGGTGGTCCCCGCTCGCGACCACCCGTCCGTCCGCGATCAGGTGCACCTCGTCGGCGGTCTCCAGCAGCAGAGGGCTGGTGGTGGCGACGAGGGTGGTGCGTCCCGCCCGAGCTTTGCGCAGGCGTCCGGCGACGGCCGCCTCGGTGTGCGCGTCCACCGCGCTGGTCGGTTCGTCGAGCAGCAGGACCTCGCTGTGCTGGGCGAGCGCCCGGGCCAGCGCTAGCCGCTGTCGCTGCCCGCCGGACAGGGTGCGTGCACGCTCCCCGAGAACGGTGGCCGTCCCGTCCGGCAGGGACTCCACCACGTCCTCTGCGCACGCGGCCGTCAGGGCCTCGGCCACAGCCTGGGGCGAGCCCCCGATCTCCTCGTCGAGCCGGCCGCTAAACAGCACGGGCGCGTTGTCGAGCAGGAGCACACGACGTCGCACCTCCATCAACGGCAGGTCGGTCAGCGCGACCCCGCCGAGCGTGACGGCCGCGTCGTCCCCGGCGCCGTAGCGCGCCAGCCGGTCCAGCAGCGCTGTGCCGACCGTCGGCCGGTCGCACACGACCGCGGTCAGCCGGCCCTGACGGACCCGCAGGCCGCAGGCGGGGTCGACCAGGTCGCCCTCGGGTCCGCCGGACCGCGTCGCCGTGTCTCGTACCAGCGGCTCGGTCTTCAGCAGCATCACGACCCGACCGGCCGCGACGTGCGCGCGGGTGCCCTTGTCGAGCAGCTCCAGGAGGGTGCGCAGGGGCGTACCCAGGAACGCGGCGTAGCCGAACACCGCGATCAGCTGCCCGACCGTGAGCCGGCCGTCGATGACTGCTCTGGCTCCCACCCAGGTGACGGCGGCGACGACCGCGCCGGGAACGAGCACCTGCGCCGCGTCGAGCAGCGACTGCGTGCGGGCGACGGCCAGGCCGGCCGTACGCACCTGCTGGGACTGGCGGACAAACCGCGCGACGAAAGCGTCCTCCCCGCCGATCCCGCGCAGCACCCGAAGGCCGGCCACCGTGTCGGCACCGAGTCCCGTGAGCGTGCCCAGCTCGGCGCGCTGGCGGCTCTGCCGGGCGTGCAACGGCTTGAGCAGCGGGCCCAGGCCGAAGGTGAACAGCGGCACCCCGACCAGGACCACGACGCCCAGGAGCGGGTCGGCGACCAGCAGCAGGACGGCCACGATGACCAGCGCGGCCAGAGCACCGAACCCGCGTGCCTGGGTGTCCATCAACCGCGCCACAGACACCGAGTCGGTGGCCGCGACGTTCGCCACCTCGCCCGGCGACGTGCGGACGGCCAGGGACGCGCCGAGGCTCACGGCGTGCCGGGCTGCCCACTGGGTCACGAGGTAGCTGGCCTGCAGGTAGTTGACGACAGCAACCCGGTGACGCAGCACCCCGACGCCGCCCTGGAGCACCCCGAGCCCGGCCAGCACTCCGCACCAGGCGAGCAGGGCCCCGACCCGACCGGTCGTCACGCCGTCGTCGATCGTGCGCCCGACCGCGTACGGGGTGACGGCTTGGGCGCTCATCCAGACCGTGCCGTACAGCCATCCGAGGCTGATCGTGCCTCGCTGCAACCAGGCGACCCGGACGAGCAGGCGCGTCGGACCACGCAGGTCGGGGACACCGGGCTCGGCGACGGGCAGGGAACGCACGTAGGGGCACGCTACGACCGGGGGGTGAACGCCTTAACGTCGACAGGTGACCCGGACCGACCCGCCGAAGGTGCACCGCCTTCTCGCGCCTCCGAAGCCGGGGCGCCACGGCGCCTGGCTGTATGCGCTGCGCACCACCAACCCGCCGCCGGACCGGCCGATCAGCGGCCTCGACGGGGTGACCCGCTGGATCGTCGTCAGCCGGGCGGCCGTGCTGCCGATGACGGTGCTCGGCGGGGTGGTCGCGCTGCTGCTGGCTGTGCGCGCCGACGGGTTCTCCTGGCCGCTCGGGCTGCTCGCGCTGGTCGGGATCACCTTTGCGCACGCGAGCAACAACCTCATGAACGACCTCGCCGACACCGACGTCGGGCTCGACGAGGCCAGCTATCCGCGGGCGCTGTACGCACCTCACCCGATCCTCTCAGGGCTGGTCACGCGCAGGGGTCTGCTCGCCGCGATCCTGGCCGTCAACGTGGTCGACCTCGTGATCATGCTGGTTCTGTTCGTCGAGCGCGGCTGGCCGGTGATCGCGTTCGCGCTGACCGGGCTGTTCCTGTCTTACGCCTATACGGCGCCGCCGCTCCGGCTGAAGAAGCGCGGGCTCGGGGAGCCCGACGTGCTGCTGACCTGGGGCCCGTTGATGATCGCCGGGACCTACTTCAGCGCCGTGGGCGCGCTGCCGTGGCAGGTCTGGGTCGCGTCGGTCCCGTACGGGCTGCTGTGCACCACCGTGCTGATGGGCAAGCACATCGACAAGATCCCGTTCGACGAGCCGACCGGCACGCGCACCCTGCCGGTGGTGCTCGGCGAACCACGCGCCCGGCGCGTCACGGCCGGGCTGCTGGTCTCCTTCTACGTCACGACCGTGATCGCCGTCCTGGTCGGTGCACTGCCCTGGCCGACCCTGCTCGTGGCGGTCGCGGTGCCGACGCTGGTGAAGGTGCTGGGTGCGTTCCGCGACGGGCGGCCGGAGGAGCCGCCGGAGGGGTTCCCGGTCTGGCCGCTGTGGTTCGCGGCGATCTGCTTCGTGCACACCACCCGCGCAGGGGCGGCCCTGGTCCTCGGGCTCGCGGTCGCTGCGATCTTCGGCTGGGGCCTGCCGCTGTGAGCATGCGGAGGGCTGCCTGATGGGCGCCGCGGCCGGCGCGGTCGGGCTGACTGCGCTCGGCGTCGCGGGGGTGCTCGCGCTGCTCGCCCTGGTCAGCGTGCTGCCGTGGTACCTGGCGGTGCAACGCGTTGACCGGCGCGGTGCCTCGACGGTGCGGGCCGGGCTGGCTGTCGTCGTGCTGCTCGCCGTCGGTGCCCTCGCCGTGCTGATCGGTGGGCTGCGGCTCGCGCCGCTGCTCTTGCTGCCCTGGGTGTCGGCGCTGCTGTGGCCGCGCCTGCCGGCCGGGGTCGTCGGCACCACCGGCCGGCACGTCGTCGGGTCGGCGTGATCGCTTCGCCGGCCGTGCTCGGTCGGTCAGGAGTACGTTCCGCCCGGTGCTGAGGCGGTGGGTGATGCTGGTCGGCTCCTGCGTCGTGATCGGCATCGGGGTCGCGCTGTTGCTCTCGGCCTCGCTGGGGGCGGACGGCTACTCGACCCTGCAGAGCGGGATCGCGATCTGGTCGGGGTGGCCGTTCGCCGTGGGGAGCGCTCTGCTCGGTGTGTCCCTGGTCGCGATGGCCTGGGCCCGCGGCATCCGACCCGGGTCCGGCACGATCGTGGCGACGGTGTTCGTCGGGGTGGTGATCTCGCTGGGCCTCGACGTGCTGCCGGAGCCGGACGCCCTGTGGGCCAGGGCGCTGCTGGTGCTCGTCGCGTTCCCGGTGCTGACGGTCGGCGTCGCCGGCTATCTGGGGGCCGACCTGGGCGCCGGGCCGGTCGAGGCGGCCGCGATGGCGTGGGACCCGCCGGTGCCGTTCCGGTGGAGCTACAGCGCGGTGCAGGGCGGTGGGGCGCTGGTCGGGTGGCTCCTCGGGGCGACGATCGGTCCGGTGACGGTCCTGATGATCTTCCTGCTCGGCCCGGCGGTCGACCTGCTGTCCCGACGCTTCCTGCTGTTCAGGATCCCGCCCCGGCGGCTCGGCTGACGGGTCTCGTACGCCTTAAGCCGTGTCCACCAGGCGGTAGCCCTCCGCGAGCCGACCAGGCTCGAACCCGGCCTTCTCTGCCTGGGCGGACAGGTTCTTGCGCAGCATGCCCTCCAGGTCGGACAGGTGCGAGGTCTGGCTGATGTGCGCGGAGAGCGCCTTCATCTTGCGGTCGAAGGTGTCGGTGATGTCCACCCAGTGGGTCGCGTTGTTCGGCGACTGCACCCAGGTCTGCGGGCAGGACCACGCCTGGAGCCCTTCGTCGGCGAGCAACGACGGGAAGGTGAACGGGTTGCGCGCGTCGGGATAGATCGCGGCGAGCGCGGCGCGACCGGCGACGAGGTGGTCGGGGTGGCTGACGGCGATCCGCGCATAGTCGAAGTCCGGCTGCTGCACGATGCAGCGGTCGGGCCGCTTCTGCCGGATCACCCGGGCGAGGTCCTTGCGCAGGTCCAGGGTCAGCTCGAGGTAGCCGTCCGGGTAGCCGAGGAAGACCAGGTCGCTCACGCCGACGGCTGCCGCCGCCTCGCGCTGCTCGGCCTGCCGGATCTTGGGCATGTCCTCGCGCGGCACGTCCGGGTCGAAGCCGCCGGCGTCTCCATTCGTGATCAGGCAGTACGTCACCTCGAGCCCCTCGTCCACCCACGCCGCCACCGTGCCGGCCGACCCGAAGTCGGCGTCGTCGGGGTGCGCCACGATCACCAGGGCTCGCTCGTCGCTCATGCGTCCATGATGGGGGACATGGCGAAGCGACCGGACGTGCGAGGTGGGGCGGCCACCCGGGGGTTCCCGCCGGGCAGCGCCCAGGCACTGGTGGCTCTCGTGCTCGGGGTGGTCCTGGGGGTCGTCGGGCTGCACCGCGGGCAACCGTTCCTCGCCGTCGTGTTCTTCGCGTTCGCCATGCTGGGCGGCCTCGGGCTCTATCGGCTCCTACGGCACTAGTGCGTTGGTTCGGGGAAGGCCTCGTGGATCCGTTCGACCAGCTCTGTCAGGGAGCGCACCTCGAGAGCGGCCGCCCCCGTGTCGTCGGTCTGGACCAGCGACCACGGGCCGCGTCGGATCCAGACGGCCCGCAGGCCCGCGGCGGCGGCCGGGACCACGTCGTTGTCGACCCGGTCGCCCACGTACACCACGTCCTGTGCCTCGGCGTGGAGCAGGTCCAGGACGCGTACGAAAAAGGCAGGGTCGGGCTTGGCCACGCCGATCGCGTCGCTCATCGCCATCACCTCCGGGTCGATCCCGAGGGCCTGCAGCTCAGCGTGCCGACGGGCCGGCTGGTTCGCGATGATCGCCACCCGGTAGCCGCGTTCGCCGAGCATCCAGAGCGCGGGCAGCACGTCGGGATAGACGTCCCCGGCCTGGAACCCGCCGAACAGCTGTTCCTTGACGGCGTCCAGCGCCTCCCACCCCGGATCGAGCGCGGCCAGTGCGTCGGTGAACGGCCGGCCGCAGGCGACCATGCCGCCGAGCAGCCCGGCCAGCGTGAACGACGGCACGCCCAGCACCTGTGCCCAGCACCCGAAGATGCGCGTCTCGTCGATCAACGTCTCACCGACGTCCAGGCACACCCACCGGTCTCTGCTCATGCACCGAGTCTGCCGCGCCGGCTCCGTCCAGCCTCGGACGTCGGTGATCTCGGCGCCGTTTTGCGGGTCAAGATCCCCAACGCACGACATGGCCGGGAGCGCCTAGTCTCGAACGGGTGAGCGCACCCTGGTCCGGACCGTCCGACGCGCTGTCGGGCGACTACGGACCGGCCGTGCTGGCCCCCGACCGACCGGCTCGACCGAGCGCTGACCGGCTGCTCGAAGGGCTCAACCCGCAGCAGCGCGAGGCGGTGGTGCACGAGGGCAGCCCGCTGCTGATCGTCGCCGGCGCCGGGTCCGGCAAGACGAAAGCGCTGACCTCCAGGATCGCCTGGTTGCTGTCGGCCCGAGGCGTGCAGCCCGGCGCGGTGCTCGCGATCACCTTTACGAACAAGGCCGCCGGCGAGATGCGTGAGCGGGTCGCGGCGCTGGTCGGCAACCGTTCGCGAGTGATGTGGGTCAGCACCTTCCACAGCGCGTGCGTACGGATCCTGCGCTCTGAGTCCAAGAAGCTGGGATTCACGCAGAGCTTCTCGATCTACGACGCCGCCGACAGCCAGCGCCTCATGACCCTGGTCTGCCGGGAGCTGGACCTCGACCCGAAGCGGTTCGCTGCCCGGGCGATCAGCAACCTGGTCAGCGACCTCAAGAACGAGCTGATCGATCCTGAGGCGGCTGCCGCGCGAGCCGAGACGCCCTTGGACAAGCAGGTGGCCGAGTGCTACCGCCTCTACCAGGCCCGGCTGCAACAGGCCAACGCGTTCGACTTCGACGACCTGATCATGACGACCGTGCATCTGCTGCAGGCGTTCCCGGACGTGGCCGACCACTACCGGCGGCGCTTCCGGCACGTGCTGGTCGACGAGTACCAGGACACCAACCACGCGCAGTACCAGCTCGTTCGCGAGCTGTGCGCCCCTTCGACCGCACCGGGTGGTCCACCGGCCGCTGAACTGTGCGTCGTCGGCGACGCCGACCAGAGCATCTACGCCTTCCGTGGCGCGGACATCCGCAACATCAACGACTTCGAGAACGACTACCCGGACGCGAAGGTCGTGCTGCTCGAGCAGAACTACCGCTCGACGCAGACCATCCTCTCGGCCGCCAACGCGGTGATCGCGCTCAACACCGGCCGCAAGGACAAGCGGCTGTGGACCGACGCGGGCGACGGTGAGAAGATCGTCGGCTACGTCGCGGACAACGAGCACGACGAGGCGGCGTTCGTCGCGGCCGAGGTGGACCGGCTGACGGACGAGCACGAGGTGCAGCCGCACGACGTCGCGGTCTTTTATCGTACGAACGCGCAGTCGCGGGTCTTCGAGGAAGTCTTCGTGCGGGTGGGGCTGCCCTACAAGGTGGTCGGTGGGGTGCGCTTCTACGAGCGCAAGGAGGTGCGCGACGCGCTCGCCTACCTCCGGGTGCTGGCCAACCCGTCCGACGTGGTGTCGCTGCGCCGCATCCTCAACACGCCGCGACGTGGGATCGGGGACCGGGCCGAGGAGTGCCTGACCCGGTTCGCCGAGCGAGAGCGGATCGGGTTCGGCGACGCGGTGCGCCGCTGTGACGAGGTGCCCGGGCTCGCGACCCGGTCCGGCAAGGCGATCCGCGACTTTGCCGACCTGATGGATGAGCTGCGCACGCTGTCGGACGGCAACATGCCGCCGGCCGAGGTGCTCGAGGCGGTGCTCGACCGCACCGGCTACCTGACCGAGCTGGCCAGCAGCATCGACCCGCAGGACGAGAGCCGGGTCGAGAACCTGTCCGAGCTGGTCGGGGTCGCCCGCGAGTTCAGCGAGCGCAACCCCGAGGGCGGGGTCGCGGCGTTCATGGAACAGGTCTCGCTGGTGGCCGACGCCGACCAGATCCCGGACGCCGACGGCACCGGCGGCGTCGTCACGCTGATGACCCTGCACGCGGCGAAAGGCCTCGAATATCCCGTCGTGTTTTTGACCGGGCTCGAGGACGGCGTCTTTCCGCACCTGCGCACCCTCGGCGACCCGAAGGAGCTCGAGGAGGAGCGCCGCCTGGCCTACGTCGGGATCACCCGGGCACGCGAGCGGCTCTATCTTTCCCGTTCGCACATGCGCAGCGCCTGGGGGCAGACGACCTACAACCCGGCCTCCCGGTTCCTCGACGAGGTGCCAGAGAGCTCGGTCCGGTGGGAGCGTGCCGAGTCGACCGTCAGTGCACCGACGGCGCTCGCGCAGGTCACGTCGCGCATCGCTTCGACGCCGCGCGGTCGCAACGCCGGGCCCGGGCTGCGGCCGGTCATCCACCTCGAGGTCGGCGACCGGGTCAACCACGACGCGTTCGGGCTCGGCACGGTCGTCGCGACGCCCGGCACCGGCGAGGCGTCACAGGCCGAGGTCGACTTCGGTGCCGGTACGGGCACCAAGCGGCTGCTGCTCCGCTATGCCCCGGTGGAAAAGCTGTAGGACGCGGCGCCGGGCGGACGCTAGAGGGTGATGCCGTGCTGGCCGAGCCAGGCCCGCGGATCGACCGGGTCACCGCCGCCGGGGCGCACCTCGAAGTGCAGGTGCGGCCCGGTGCTGTGGCCGGTGTTGCCAGACAGCCCGATCAGCTCGCCGGCCTTCACCACCTGGCCGTCGGTCACCAGGATCTTGCTCTGGTGCGCGTAATACGTCAGCGTCCCGTCGGCGTGCTGCAGCACCGTGAGGTTGCCGTAACCGCCGCGGCTGCTGCTCGTTCGTTGCACGACACCGTCCATCACCGCCACGATGGGCGAGCCGACCGGCACGCCGAAGTCCATGCCGGCGTGCAGGCTTCCCCAGCGGTAGCCGAACGGGGACGTGACGGGGCCGACGACCGGCTGCACGACCGTCGGTGCCGCGGCCGCCTTGAGCAGGGCGGCCTTGCTGCCGAGCACCTTGCGGCCGTCGACCGTGGTCAGGGGGTCGGGCAGGACGGGGGCGTCGCTGCGCGAGCGGGCCAGCGGGCTGATCGTGGCCGGTGGAGGCACGACGACGGCGGGGAAGGTCCCGGCCGCGGACAGGACGGTTCCGGGCTCCAGGCGAGCCGTCTCGGTGGACTCGCGGATGTCGTCGGCGAAGGCCAGGTCGCTGTCGACACGGGAGGACAGGTTGAGCAGGGGGCCGACGTCCGGCGCGGCAGGGGCAGTCGCCCTGGTGGTCGGACCGAGCGCCATGACGCCCGAGGCGCCGGCGTGTGCCGCGGCCGGGGCCGAGACCGGCAGGCTCAGGACACCGACGGCAGCACCGGACACACCGAGCAGCAGCATCGGCAGAAGGACCGGGCGCCGGGACGGCGTGGTGCGGGCTGCCGTGTGCCTTCCCCGGTAAGAGCCGGGAGCGTCGGTCGCGGGGACGACGCGGCGGGCGGTGGGTGCGTCGGTGTGCAGGCGCGCACGAGCGAACATAGGAATGGTGGGCACAGAGCGCTTCCGGTCGGGTCCCGGGCGAGCGTGCCTGGGATCAGGGTCGGCGGACGGTGCGCACGCCCTGCAGGGGAAGGAGGCGGCGCTGGCCCGCAAAAAACGCGAGCACGTTATCGGTACGTTATCTGAATGTCGTCCGACCGTCGAGTCCTTGTGATCATTCTGACGTGTGGTGACAGAGCGTAAATTGTCGGATGCGCACCGCAAGGAATGCCGGAACGTGTCTTACAGGCCCGTGACACGTCCGGGCAGGACCGAGGACCATCGCGCCGTGCGGGACTCCCGTCGTCGGTTCGCCTCGGTCGCCAGCAGCCGGCGCAGGACCGGCAGACCGTCGGCCGGGTCGCCGACGACGGCGTCCGCGGCGCCGAGCGCGACCAGGTCGGCGGGTGTGAGCCGGAGCAGGTCGGCGCACTCCTCGGCGGGCCTGCGTAGCGCGGCCGACGCACCTTCCGGGCTGAGCGCCGTGAAGTAGGAGCTCGGCGTGACCAGGAGAGCGTCCGCGGCGGCCAGGGCCAGCGCGCCGCCGGAGCCGCCCTCACCGTGCAGCACCGCGAGCGTCGCCGAGCGGCAGGTGAGCAAGGCGTCGAGCGCCTCACCCATCGCCGGCGCGATCCCGTCGGCCTCCGACGTCGTCCCAGGCTCGGCGCCCGGCGTGTCCACCAGCGAGAGCACTGGCAGCGCGAGCCGGTCAGCGAGCCGCAGGGCCCGGGCAGCGAGCCGGTAGCCGGCCGGGGTGGGCCGCCCGCCCAGCTCGGCGGCGAGCGCGATCCCGACCACGGGCAGGCCGTCCCACCGGCCGAGGCAGGCCACGACCGAGGCGTCCGCCCCGCCGAGCCGCACCCGGTCGGTCAGCAGTCGCCAAAGCACCTGTCGGCCGCTCTCGGTCCTGGCCCGCGCTCGCTGAACCTGAGCCCAGCCCGTGGTGACCTCCGGCGCCACCGGTACGAGCGCCCGGTGATCGCTCGACGGACCGGGCGTCCACGCCGTGAGCACCCCTCGCACCCATCCCTCGACGTCCGACGGTGCCAGCACCTGATCGACCAGCCCGGCGGCGGCGGCGCTCGTGGCGGTGTGGCTGTCCGGCCCGGGTCGCACCCCGGTGACCGCCTCAACGACGCGAGGCCCGGCAAACCCGACGATCGACCCCTGCACGGCGACTCGCACGTCGGCGCTGCTCACCACGGAGATCCAGACGCCGCCGGTGGTCGGTGCGTCGGCCACCGACAGGTGCGGCACGCCGTCGGCCGCGAGCGCCAGCAGGGCGAGACGAGCCCGCGGGATGCCGACCAGCGCGGCCATCCCCTCCTGCAGCCGGGTGCCACCGGACCGCACCACCGTGAGCAGCGGCGTCCGGGTGGCCCTGGCCAGCTCGGCCGCAGCGACCAGGGCTGCGGCGTCGTCCTCGCCGAAGCTGCCGCCGTACGCTCCGAAGTCCCAGAGCGCCGCGACCGCCCCCACGGGCAGGCGGAGGACCCGTACCGCCGTCCGGGGCTCGTAGCCGGGCCAGCGTGCCGGGTCGCGACGGGCCGCAGGGACGGACAGCTCGGCGGCGCCGTCCAGCAACGTCCCGAGCAGGAGATGGTCGCGGTCGCTCACGGGCGCGTACTCTCCCAGGTCATGACAACCCCTGGACGGGCGGCTCCGGAGCGGGCAGGTCGTATCCGGGTGGTGGTCGCCAAGCCCGGGCTCGACGGGCACGACCGTGGCATCAAGATCGTCGCGAGGGCGTTGCGGGACGGCGGCATGGAGGTCATCTATACCGGCCTGCACCAGACGCCGGAGCAGATCGTCGAGACCGTGCTGCAGGAGGATGCCGACGGGCTCGGTCTGTCGGTGCTGTCCGGGGCGCACATGACGCTGTTCCAGCGGGTGACCGACCTGCTCCGCGAGCGCGGTGCCGAGGATGTCGTCGTGTTCGGTGGCGGCATCGTCCCCCAGGAGGACATGGCCGGTCTGGCCGAGATGGGCGTGCGCAGGGTCTTCACGCCCGGGGCCACCACGACCGAGATCGTGAGCTGGGTCCGGGCGAACGTCGCCACCGAGGAGCAGGTCCCGCCGCAGGGGTGAGGCGTGCGGGTCGCTACCGTGCGGGGCAGACACCCGCAGCGACAGGACGGACCCCTCGTGGACTTGATGGAGTACCAAGCGAAGGAGCTCTTCGCGAAGCACGGCGTACCGGTGCTGCCGGGCGAGACCGTGGACACCGCGGAGGCGGCCCGCGGGGTCGCCGAGCGCATCGGCAAGCCCGTCGTCGTCAAGGCGCAGGTCAAGACCGGTGGTCGCGGCAAGGCCGGTGGTGTCAAGCTGGCCGAGACCCCGGACGAGGCGGTCGCCCGTGCCACCGACATCCTCGGCCTGGACATCAAGGGTCACGTCGTCGAGAAGATCCTCGTCACCGAGGCCAGCGACATCGACACCGAGTACTACGTGAGCTTCTTGATCGACCGGAGCAACCGCACCTACCTGGCGATGGCCAGCGTCGAGGGGGGCGTCGAGATCGAGGTGCTTGCCGTCGAACGGCCCGAGGCGCTCGCCCGGGTCGCCGTCGACGCGCTCGTCGGCTGCGACGAGGCGAAGGCCCGCGAGATCGTCGAGGCGGCTGGCTTCCCGGCCGACGTCGCCGACGAGGTCGCCGCGGTCCTGGTCTCGCTCTGGAAGGTGTTCACCGAGGAGGAGGCCACGCTGGTCGAGGTCAACCCGCTGGTGAAGACCCCGGACGGCCGGATCGTCGCGCTGGACGGCAAGGTC
Organism: Mycobacteriales bacterium; assembly: GCA_038235705.1. Taxonomy (GTDB): domain Bacteria; phylum Actinomycetota; class Actinomycetes; order Mycobacteriales; family SCTD01; genus CANKBT01. Next base: position 1,302 of record JBBSTR010000041.1, on the reverse strand, counting down.
ACGCTGGACGCGAACGCCGAGTTCCGCCACACGCAGGTGTTCACCGACTACGCGGACACCGTCGCCGAGGACGACCTCGAGGGGCGCGCGAAGGCGAAGAACCTCAACTACGTCAAGCTCGACGGGCAGGTCGGGATCATCGGTAACGGTGCCGGGCTCGTCATGTCCACGCTCGACGTCGTCGCTTATGCCGGCGAAGCGCACGGCGGCGTCAAGCCGGCCAACTTTCTCGACATCGGCGGCGGCGCCTCCGCCGAGGTGATGGCGAACGGGCTCGAGATCATCCTGTCCGACCCGGACGTGCGGTCGGTCTTCGTCAACGTGTTCGGCGGGATCACCTCCTGCGACGCGGTGGCCAACGGCATCGTGAGCGCGCTGGAGATCCTCGGCGACGAGGCGACGAAGCCGCTCGTCGTACGCCTGGACGGCAACAACGTGGACGAGGGGCGGCAGATCCTGAACGACGCCAACCACCCGCTCGTCACGGTCATGGACACGATGGACGGAGCGGCCGACAAGGCTGCGGAGCTGGCAGGGACGACCAAGTGAGCATCTTCCTCAACGCGGACAGCAAGATCATTGTCCAGGGCATCACCGGCTCGGAGGGCACCAAGCACACCCGTCGCATGGTCGCCTCCGGCTCCCAGGTCGTCGGCGGGGTGAACCCGCGCAAGGCGGGCACGGACGTGGACGGCATCCCGGTCTTCGCGACCGTCGCCGAGGCCATGAAGGAGACCGGCGCCGACGTCTCGGTGGTGTTCGTCCCGCCGCCGTTCGCGCGCGCCGCGGTCGAGGAGGCCGTCGATGCCGGCATCGGGCTGGTGGTCGTCATCACCGAGGGCATCCCGGTCCAGGACAGCGCCGCCTTCTGGCAGTACTGCGTCGACAAGGGTGGCAAGACGCGGATCATCGGTCCGAACTGCCCCGGCCTGATCAGCCCCGGCGCCTCCAACGCCGGCATCATCCCGGCGACGATCACCCCGCCCGGCCGGGTCGGTCTGGTGTCCAAGAGCGGCACTCTGACCTACCAGATGATGTACGAGCTGCGCGACTTCGGGTTCTCCACCGCAGTCGGCATCGGGGGTGACCCCGTGGTCGGCACGACGCACATCGACTGCCTGCAGGCCTTCCAGGACGACCCCGACACCGACGCGATCGTCATGATCGGCGAGATCGGCGGCGACGCCGAGGAGCGGGCAGCGGCCTACATCAAGGACAACATCACCAAGCCCGTCGTCGGCTACGTCGCCGGGTTCACCGCCCCCGAGGGCAAGACGATGGGCCACGCCGGCGCCATCGTCT
>JBBSTR010000040.1:0-21591 GCA_038235705.1 Mycobacteriales bacterium | reverse complement strand
CTGCAGTGCTACGAGGGGCTGGACGAGGCCCGCGCGCTGTACGAGTGGAACTACAAGAAGCAGCTGCTGCGCATCCAGGCGAGCAAGGACGACGACGCCTGGGACGACATCCACGACGACGTGTTCGCCGAGGAGTTCCTCCTGAGCCGTCCGCTGCTGACCGCGATCCGCCGCGAGGACCCGACCGTGCTGCTCATCGACGAGACCGACAAGGCCGACGTCGAGGTCGAAGGCCTGCTGCTCGAGGTGCTGAGCGACTTCCAGGTCACGATCCCCGAGCTGGGCACCATCACGGCGGTCCGCCGCCCGATCGTGTTCCTGACCTCCAACGCCACCCGTGAGCTGTCCGAGGCGCTCAAGCGACGCTGCCTCTACCTGCACCTGGACTACCCGGCTGCCGACCGGGAGAAGGCGATCGTGCTGTCCCGGGTGCCGGAGGTGTCCGAGCAGCTGGCCGAGCAGCTCGTCCGCACCGTACGAGCCCTGAGGGCGCTCGAGCTGAAGAAGTCGCCGAGCATCTCCGAGTCGATCGACTGGGCGCGGACCTTGGTCGCGCTCGGGCTCGACACCCTGGACGAGGCCGCCGTGAAGGACACGCTCGGGGTGGTGCTCAAGCACGCCAGCGACCACCTCAAGGCCACCGACCAGCTCAAGCTGAACTGATGAGCGGCCTGCTGGAGCGCGAGATCGCGTTCTTCGACGCCCTGCGCGAAGCAGGGGTGCCGGTCGCGCTGTCGGAGGTGCTCGACGCCACCCGCGCCATGGGCGTCGTCGACCTGCTCGACCGGGAGTCGCTGCGGCAGGCGTTCGCGGCGACCGCGGTCAAGCGGCCGCACCACCGGCCCACCTTCGACCGGCTCTTCGACCTGTGGTGGCCTGCCGTCACCGGGGAGAGCTCGGCCCAGGACGATCAGCCGCAGCCGGCGGAGGGGGAGGAGCCCGACACCTCCGCCCTGCGCGAGTCGCTGAAGGACCTGCTGCTCACCGGCGACGAGGACGCCATGCGCAGGTTTGCGCAAACCGTGGTGAGCCAGCTCGGCAAGAGCCAGGGCGCCGGCGGTCGGCAGAACTGGTTCTCCTACCGGGTCCTGCGCGCGCTGTCCCCGGAGACCCTGATGGCGTCGCTGATCGACGCGCTGCGGGCTGGCCAGGACCGCGGCGGGCTCGCCGAGAAGGTCGCCCGTCAGACCATCACCGAACGCACCCGCCAGTTCCAGGAGATGGTCGAGGCCGAGGTGCGGCGGCGGCTCGCCGAGGACCGTGGCGTCGAGGCGGTCAGCAAGACCGCGGTCCAGCCGCTGACCGAGCAGGTCGACTTCCTGCGTGCCAGCCGCGACGACCTCGCCGAGCTGCGGCGTCAGGTGTTCCCGCTGGCGCGCCGGCTCGCGACCCGGCTCACCGCTCGGCGCATGCTCGGCCGTACGGGACAGCTCGACTTCCGCCGTACGGTCCGGGCCTCGCTCGGCACCGGCGGCGTCCCGCTGATCACGCACCACAAGCCGCACAAGCCGCACAAGCCCGAGCTGACCGTGCTGTGCGACGTCTCCGGCTCGGTCGCCGGGTTCGCGCACTTCACGCTGATGCTCAGCTACGCCCTGCGGGAGCAGTTCACCAAGGTCCGCGCGTTCGCGTTCATCGACACCACCGACGAGGTGACCCGCTTCTTCACCCCCGGCGGCGATGTCGCCGAGGCACTGTCGAACATGAGCAAGGAGGCCGACCTGGTCTGGTTCGACGGGCACAGCGACTACGGCCACTCGCTCGAGGAGTTTGCCCGGAGCTATCCCGACGCGGTCGGGCCGAAGACCTCGTTGCTGATCCTTGGCGACGCGCGCAACAACTATCGGGCGACCGGCGCCGCCGCGCTCAAGCGCCTGGTCGCCCAGTCCCGGCACGCGTACTGGCTCAACCCGGAGCCGCAGGCCTACTGGGGCTCCGGAGACAGTGCGACCAGCCAGTACAGCGAGATCATCGAGATGATCGAGTGCCGTAACGCGGTGCAGCTCGAGGCCTTTGTGCAGCGTCTCCTGCCGACCTGATCGAACCGATCCGACGGAGCGTGCGTCCTACCCCCGACCACCGCAACACAGGGGGAAGGGGCGCGGATGACCGACGCCGAGCTGGACCACTGGCTGGCCGAGCAGTGGCCACGCGCCTACCGCACGGCGTGCCTGGTGCTGCGCGACCGGCACGGGGCGCAGGACGCGGTGCAGGAGGCGTTCCTGAGGGTCTGGCGCTTCCGCGACACCATCCCGGCGGAGGCCGGTCGGCAGGGCTGGCTCTACCGCGTCGTCGTCAACGCGTGCGTCTCACGGATCAGGTCCGAACGCTCGCGGACGGGACAGAACACCAGCGACGTCCTGCTCGCGCTCAGGAAGGACGAACAGCCAGGGCCGGAGAAGCAGGCGCAGGACTCTGCTCTGACGGGTGACGTCCTCGCCGCGCTGGCCGATCTTCCTGAGCCGCTCCGCGTGCCGTTGGTGCTCCGCTTCTACGCCGGGCTGTCGGAGCAGGAGATCGCCGTCGCGATCGAACGCCGCCCGGGCACGGTCAAGAGCCGTCTTCACGACGCCCGCAACCGACTTTCCGCAGATCCGCGCCTGCTCGCCTGGGTGACCCCGATGGAGGCTTCCTCATGACGCTGTTGCAGGACGAAGACCTCGCTCGGATGCTGGACGAGACCGCCGAGACGTACGAGGTGCCCGCCTACCCGCCGGCCCGTGGGCGGAGCGGAACGACGCGACGGCCGGCACAGCGGAAGTGGCGTCCGGCCCTCGGGGTGGCCGCCGCAGCCGTCGTGGTCTCCTTCCTGGTCGCCGCAGTGTCGCAGGGAGGGGGCGGCGCGTCGGAGGCCACGTCGGCGGGGGCGAGCAGCCCGTCGAGCGCGGCGAGCCGGTCGGACGCGCCTGAATCGGGCGGGGCCGGGGCGGACTTCCAGACCGAGTCAGGGCAGCTGCCCCTCGTCGGCGCCGCTGCCCCTTCTTCTGCCCCGAACCCGGCTGACCAGGGGAGGGTCGTCAAGACCGGCACCGTTGCGCTCATCGCCAAGAGCGGTGCGGTCACCCCGACGCTCGACAGCGTCGGACGGGTGGCTCGCGAGCAGGGCGGCAGCGTCTTCGCGACGCAGACCCAGGAGAGCGGTGACACCCCGTCCGGCACGATCACCGTGCGGGTTCCGGTGGCACAGTTCGACGCGCTCGTCAGCGCCGTCCGCGGCCTGGCCGAGGTGCGTTCGGTCCAGACCAGCGGGCGGGAGGTGACCGCCGAGTACGCCGACCTGGAGACCCGGATCGCCTCGGCCACCGCCGCCCGCAACCGGCTCACCACGATCCTGGGCGCGGCGGTCAGCGTGGCCGAGGTGCTCGCCGTGCAGCAGCAGATCGACCAGACCTCCGCCACCGTCGACCAGCTCACCGGGCAGCTGAAGGTGCTGAAGGACCAGAGCGACCTGTCCACCTTGACCGTTGCGGTGACCGAGACCGGGGATCCTGCGATCACTCGGGCTCAGGGCCGCAGCGGCTTCGGAGCCGCATTCCGCGACGCCGTCGACGGGTTCAGCAGCGGCCTGCAGTCATTGGTCGCCGCCAGCGGTCGGGCGCTGCTCGTCCTGCTCTGCCTCGCGGCTCTGGGCCTGGTCGCCGCAGGCGTCTGGAAGGTCGGGCGTCGTCGGCTCGTGTGACCACGACCTAGCCTGAACGGGTGAGCAGGCGGGTCGGGGTCATGGGCGGGACGTTCGACCCCGTGCACCACGGTCACCTGTCGGCTGCCAACGAGGTGGCCACCCTGTTCGCGCTGGACGAGGTGGTCTTCGTCCCGACCGGCAAGCCTTACCGCAAGAGCGGCCAGCAGGTCAGCCCGGCCGAGGATCGCTACCTCATGACGGTTGTCGCGACCGCGAGCAACCCCCGGTTCTCGGTGAGCCGTGTCGACCTGGAACGCCCCGGCCCGACCTACACGGTCGACACGCTGCGCGACCTCAAGGAGACCTACGAAGCCGCCGACCTGTTCTTCATCACCGGCTCCGACGCGCTCGCGCAGATCCTGGGCTGGCACAACGCTGAGGAGCTGTTCGCGATGGCCCACTTCGTCGGGGTGAGCCGCCCCGGCTACGAGCCGGTCGACACCAGCGGCTTCCCCCCGGGCAGCGTGACGACCGTGGAGGTGCCGGCGCTCGCGATCTCCTCCAGCGACTGCCGCGCCCGCGTCGCCCGTGGGCACCCGGTCTACTACCTCGTGCCGGACGGCGTCGTGCAGTACATCGACAAGCGACACCTGTATCGGAGCGGCACGTGACGACGACCGAGACGACCGACACGCCGGTCGGCGGGCGACGTGCCGCGGCCCGCCGGCTGCGCCGACGACGCCGCAGGCAGCAGACCGCGGCTGCCTTGATCGCCGGCGTGCTGCTGGCCCTCGGGGTGACCTACTACTTCCTGCAGCGCGACACGCCGCCTCCTGCGCGGCCGGTCGAGTCCACGGCCCGCAGCCAGCAGACCGTGCTCCTGCAGCTCGTCGGCCCTTCACGCGCCACCGTTGGCAACGCGCTGCTGGCCCACGACCCGAAGGCCTCTACCGGCGCCGTCGTGCTCGTGCCGGCGCCGGTGCTCGCGGCCCCGCCGGGCAGCCAGGCGGTCCCGTTCAGCCAGATCCTGACGAGCACGTCGGAGGAGTCGGCCCGCAATGCGCTGGCCGACCTCATCGGCGTGACTGTCGACTCCTCCTGGGTGCTCGACCAGCCCGCGGCTGAGGCGCTCGTGAACGACCTCGGCGGCATCAGTCTCACCGTGGACCGTCAGGTGCTGGGCGGCGCCGACGGCCGGCAGGTCCTCGTACCGGCCGGTCCGGCACGACTGACCGGCGGGCAGGCCTTCGCGTACGTCGACTTCCTCGCCCCCGGCGAGCAGGAGCTGGCCCGGCTCGCCCGGCTGCAGGACGTCGTCGACGGTGTGCTCGACGCGCTCCCGAGCAGCCAGGGTGACGTGCTCGCGCTGCTCGACCGGCTCGGCGCGGGCTCGACCCTGTCCGGCACCGACCCCGCCAAGCTCGCGACCTTCCTGCTGGGCGCTAAGGGCGACCGCGCGGACGGCTCGCTCCGCTACGACACGCTTCCCACTGTCCCGGTCGAGGTCGGCGGCGGCGAGCCGAGCCTGCGCCTGGACGGCCCCGCGTCCCAGCAGGTGGTGGACCGGCTGCTGTCCGCGTCGGTCCCGGCTGCGGCCAGGCAGGGCGGCAACCGGGTCAAGGTCTTCAACGGCGTCGGGACGCCGATGCTCGGAGCGGCAGTCCGAGACCGGCTGCTGAGCGCCGACCTGACCTACGTCCCCGGCGGCAATGCGTCGAGCTTCGGTCTCGCGAAGACCGAGATTCAGATCGGCGACCCCACCGCTGCCTCGATCGCGCTCGGCAACCGGGTCGCGGACGCGCTCGGGGTGCCGCGAACCGCCGTCCGTACCTCGTCACCGACCACCGTGGCGGACGTGATCTTGGTCGTCGGGGCAGACTTCACCCCCTAGCGCGAGTATCGTGCAGGTCCACATGACTGCTTCCGACCGTGCCATAGAACTGTCCCTCGCCGCCGCCCAGGCGGCCGCCGACAAGCTGGCCAGCGACATCCTCATCCTCGACGTCTCCGAACAGCTCGTCATCACCGACGCCTTCGTGCTCGCGAGCGCCCCCAACGACCGCCAGGTCCGGGCGGTCGTCGACGCGGTCGAGGACGCGTTGCGTGAGCTGGGTGCCAAGCCCGACCGACGCGAAGGCGCGCAGGAGGGCCGATGGGTGCTGCTCGACTTCGCCGAGATCGTCGTGCACGTCCAGCACGAGCAGGAGCGGGTCTTCTACGCCCTCGAGCGGCTGTGGAAGGACTGCCCCGTCATCCCGTTCACCGACCGGGACCTCGAGCGGGCGGCCGGGCGCAACCAGGTCTCCTCCTGAGCCCGCACCGGCACGTCGGGCGCCGTCTGGTGCTGCTGCGCCACGGGCAGACCGGGGACAACCTGGGCGGGCGGTTCCAGGGGCAGCGCGACACACCGATGGACCAGCACGGACGCGAGCAGGCCGCCGGCATCGCCCGGCTCCTGGCCTCCACCCAGCCGACCCGCATCCTGTCGAGCGACCTCGACCGGGCGGTGCAGACCGCGCAGCCGATCGCGGGACTGCTCGGCCTCACGGTGGACACCGACCCCCGGTTGCGTGAGCTGGACCTGGGCAGCTGGCAGGGGCTCACCTCGGAGCAGGCTCGGGCGCAGCACCCGGACGAGCACGCAGCATGGACAGCCGGGCAGGACGTCCGTCGCGGTGGCGGCGAGAGCTATCACGACGCTGGGGTGCGGGCGGCGCAGTGCCTGCTCGAGGCGCTCGACACGATCGCGGACGCGGAGCTGCTGCTCGCCGTCTCCCACGGCGGCACGATCCGCGGGGCGCTCGGCGTCCTGCTCGAGCAGGACCCGGCCCACTGGTGGCGATACGGCTCGCTGACGAACTGCGCGTGGTCGCTGGTGGTCGAGCACCGGCTCGGCTGGCGGCTCGAACGGCACAACACCGGGCCCTACGCCGGGTCCGGCGAGGTGCCCCCGGCCATGCCTCCGCCGATCGGCGCCTCGACGAGCCCGGACGCCGAACCTGTAGGGTGAAGCACCGCACGCGGGGCTGTGGCGCAGCTGGTAGCGCACCACACTGGCAGTGTGGGGGTCAGGGGTTCGAGTCCCCTCAGCTCCACCCGCGAACGCACCGGCCGCTCCCCGACAGGGGGGCGGCCGGCTCGCTTCTACTGGACGGCGTCGAGCAGGTAGCGGTGGTGACCGAACTCCTCGCGGAACGGCAGCGCCAGCAGGCGCATGGCGCCTTCGTCGTAGCGGCGTCCGGTCTGCAGCACCAGATCGTGCAGCGCGGCGTTGACGTCGGGCTGGCTGTACTCGACCCGGCGCAGACGCATGGTGCGCCCGTCGCTGGTCCGGAGCATCAGCACCCCGCCCCGCTGGCTGCCGCGCAGCGACCCTGACGTCACCGCCTCGGCCGAGGCGACCCGGTACGGACCGAACTTGCGCACGGCGACGTACCCCGGCCCGACCAGGACCCGGCGGGACCAGAGGGCGTACGAGAGTGCCAGGACCAAGACGGCCGCGACGAGGTAGTTCCAGGGCGAGTAGTGGGTCGCGAGCGCGACCGGCACGTAAGCGAAGGCCCCGAGGAAGACGCTGGTGACGCCCTCGCTCAGCGGCACCCCGGCCTCTGCGGTCGGCGGGGCCGGCAGGTCGGCCTGACGCCAGACGGTCTCCGGTCGCGGCGCGTCGGTCAACATCTCGTCCGGAGCCTTGGCGCGTGAAGCCTTGGCTGCGGCGCGCAGGGCGTGTTCAGCGTCCCGTCGTTGACGCTCGCTGTCAGTGATGAGCTTCATGCGACACCTCCGTGAATCTGTGGAAGCCTCGACGCTACGACCATGGCTGTGATAGCGCTCACCGGGATAGCCGGTCCTGGCGCGGGTAGTTGCGTCAGGTCACGATCTCTGACCCGGAGGCCTACCGCCATGAACGACCTGACCCCTGCGCCACCGCGCGCGACGTCCTGACCGCCACCACGGCCGTCGGGCCGCAGCCGGACTCCTCGTACGAGCCCGACCCGATGCGCTGGAAGGCGCTCGCGGTCTGCCTGGTCGCCGGCTTCATCGTGCTGCTCGACGTCAGCATCGTCAACGTCGCGCTGCCGAGCATCCAGAAGGGGCTCGGTGCCGGCGAGAACACCCTGCAGTGGGTGGTGTCCGGTTACGCGCTGAGCTTCGGCCTGTTGCTCATCCCGGCCGGCCGGCTCGGCGATGCACGTGGTCAGCGACCCGTGTTCATGGTCGGCGTCGGGTTGTTCGTGCTTGCCAGCGTGGCGTGCGGGCTGGCCCCGACGGGCCTCGTCCTCGTGCTCGCCCGGCTGGTGCAGGGCTTTGCCGGGGGACTGATCACCCCGCAGATCACCGCGCTCATCCAGACGATGTTCAGGGGTCAAGAACGTAATCGGGCGTTCGGGCTGTTCGGCACCGTCGTCGGGATCTCGACCGGGATCGGACCGCTGCTCGGTGGCGGGATCATCGCTGTGTTCGGGGCCGATGCCGGCTGGCGCTACGTGTTCTTCGTCAACCTGCCCCTCGGGCTGGTCGCGCTGCTCCTGGCGATGCGCTGGATCCCGCACACCAAACGCGCCAAGGACGCTGACCGACAGAGCCTGGACCCGTTCGGTGTGGTTCTCCTCGGACTTGCGGTGACGTGCATCCTGCTGCCGTTCATCGAGCAGCAGAACTGGGGAGCGTGGCGACTCGGGCTGTTCCCGCTCGCAGCGGTTCTTCTGGCTGGGTGGGTGCTGCACGAGAAGCGCTTCAGCCGCCACGCCGAGCCGGAAGTGGACCTCGGGCTGTTCCGGTTGCGGTCGTTCAGCCTTGGCTCGAGCCTCGGGCTGCTGTTCTTCGCCGGCTTCACGGCAGTGTTCTTCATCTACACGCAATACCTTCAGGACGGGCTCGGTTACGCGGCCTGGCAGGCCGGGCTGGCGACCACCCCGTGGGCGTTCGGCACCGCGCTGATGAGCTCGGTCGGTGCCAAGGCCGTGATGCGTCGTGGGCGTCCGCTCATCGCGCTCGGACTGTTCATGACTCTGCTGGGCATCGGCGGCACCTACGTCGCGGTGCTGCTCGAGCCGGGGCCGTCCGCGGGCTGGTGGGTCGCCGCCCCGTTCCTGCTGGGCGGGCTGGGAGCCGGGCTCGTGATCAGCCCCAACCAGGCACTGACGCTGTCCCAGGTCGCCGGGGCCGGGTCCGGGAGCGCGGGCGGCGTGCTCCAGACAGGTCAGCGGGTCGGCGCCGCAGCCGGTATCGCCTTCACCGGCAGCGTCTTCTACGGCACCGTGGCGAGCACCAAGGGTGACTTCGCGCTCGCGTTCCGGCACGGCCTGCTGGTCATCGGCGCCTTCGTCGCGGCGTCGCTCGTGATCGCCCTCATCGACTCGGTGCTGACGGCACGGCAGGACGCCTACCACCCGGAGCACGCTCAGCCCGATCGGGACTCACCCGCTGAGCCGGACGTGAACGCCGCGGGTCGTGCGGGAGATGACGGTGAGCCAGGCTCCGACCAGCCGGACAGCGAGGCGACAGAACCTGCCGAGGCCGGCGCCCACGGGTAGAGCAGGCCCTTCTCCTAGGCTCGTCCGATGCCTCTCTACCGCCTGAACGGCAAGGCCCCGCAGGTCCACCCGGACGCGTTCGTCGCGCCCACGGCCATCCTGGTCGGAGACGTGGTCGTCGAGGCGCACGCCTCGATCTGGTACGGCGTGGTGCTGCGTGCCGACCTCGGCCAGATCATCATCCGCGAGGGCGCGAACGTGCAGGACAACAGCGTCATCCACGGTGACACCGACCCGGCCACGGTGATCGGGTCGGGGGCCACCGTCGCCCACCTGTGCGTCGTCCACGGCTCGGTGGTCGGGACCGAGGCGCTGATCGGCAACGGGAGCACGGTCCAGGACGGGTGTGTCATCGGCGACCGGGCGTTCGTCGCTGCCGGCAGCCTGGTCACGCCGAACACGGTGATCCCGGACGGGATGATGGCGATGGGCTCGCCAGCCAAGGTGCGCGGTCCGCTCAGCGAGACCGCCCAGTTCTACGTCGCCGTCAACCCGCAGGGCTACCGCGACCTCGCCGCGCTGCACAAGGGCACGCTCGAGGAGCTCTAGAACGTCCCGTCGTCGACGCTCAACCGTGGCTCCGGCCAGCCTCTCTTGGTCAGCGGACGAGTGCCTCGATCTCGTCGTTGCCAGGGGCGACCGCGGTGTCGCCGCGCACGACCTTGGCCGGATAGCTGCCGAGCACCTTGAGGGCGAGGGCGACCTCGCGCAGCTCGGCGAGGACGGCCTGAGTACGCGGCTCCGCGACGTTGCCCTCGATGTCGACGAAGAACAGGTATTCGAACGGGCTGCCCGGCCGCGGCCGCGACTCGAGCTTGGTCATCGAGTGACCGGCCTTGGCGAAGATCTCCAGGCACCGCAACAGATCCCCCTCGGCGTGCCCGGTGACCAGCACGAGGCTGGTCTTGCTCGGGACCCGCGCAGGCACAGTGATCGGCTCTCGCGCGAGAACGAGAAAACGCGTCCAGTTCTCCGGCTGGTCGGCCAGGCTCCGCTTGAGCACCACGAGCCCGTGCGCGTCCGCGGCCTCGGCGGACCCGATCCCCGCCATCCCGAGATCGTCGCTCTGGGCCACCAGCCGCATCGCCTCGGCGGTGTCGAACACGGTCACCGGCGTCGCCAGGGGGAGCGAGCGCAGGAACGCCGCGCACTGCTCGAGACCCTGGGGGTGGGACAGCACCTGGGTGAGGGAGGACAGCGGCACGTCCTCCCGGGTCGCGAGGCAGTGGTCGACCCGCCAGGTCTCCTCGCCGACCACCGAGACCGGGCTGCGCTGCAGCAGGTCGTAGACCTGGTTGATGCTCCCCGCGGTCGTGTTCTCGATCGGCAGGACGGCGAGGTCGGCCTTGCCGGACTCCAGCGCGACGAGGACGTCGGCGAACGTCGTGCAGCCCTCATACGTCGCAGCACGACCGCTGCCGGCCAGGTGCTTCTGCGCGGCCAGGTGGGAGTAGGCGTGGTGCACGCCCTGGAACACCACGGTCAGCGGACCGTCGCCGCCGAGGTCGGACAACCGGGCGACCTGCTTGTCGACGGCGTGCCCGATCACCTCACGGAAGACCCGGCGCACCAGGTCAGGGGAGACGCCACGCGAGACCGCGAGGTCGGCGACCTTGTTGAGCACGGCCCGCTCGCGGTCCAGGTCGCGGATCGGCGTGTCGGTCTCGCCCTTGGCCGCTCCGACGGCTTCCACCAGCGCGAACCGCCGCGCCAGCAGCTCGACCATCCCGGCGTCGACGTCGTCCAGCTCGCGCCGGATCTGCTGAAGGTCCATCGCTGCAAGATATCGTCGACGCCATGCCTGGCACCCTCATCTCGCGCCGTGATCTTGACTTCCTGCTCTACGAGTGGCTCGACGTCGAGCTGCTGACCAAGCGGGAGCGGTTCGCCGAGCACTCCCGGGACACCTTCGACGCGGTGCTCGACCTGGCCGAGCAGGTGGCGGCCGAGCAGTTCGCCCCCCACAACAAGAAGAGCGACGCCAACGAGCCGACCTTCGACGGCGAGCAGGTGCACCTGATCCCGGAGATCAAGCGTGCGCTCGAGGTCTACGCCGGCACCGGGCTGATCAGCGCAGCGATGGACGAGAGCGTCGGCGGGATGCAGCTGCCGCAGGCGGTCGCGGGTGCAGCGATGTCGTTCTTTCAGGCGGCCAACGTCGGGACGAGCAGCTATCCGTTCCTGTCGATCGGCAACGCCAACCTGCTGATCGCGCACGGGAGCCAGGAGCAGATCGAGACCTTCGTACGTCCGATGCTCGAGGGTCGGTGGTTCGGCACGATGGCGCTCTCGGAGACCCAGGCCGGCAGCTCGCTCTCGGACGTGACGACGCGGGCCGAGCCGCAGGGTGACGGCACCTACCGGCTGTTCGGCACCAAGATGTGGATCTCCGCCGGCGAGCACGACCTGAGCGAGAACATCGTCCACCTCGTGCTCGCGAAGATCCCCGGGGGGCCAGCCGGTGTGAAGGGCATCTCGTTGTTCGTCGTGCCGAAGGTGCTGCCCGCCACCGGCGAGCGGAACGACGTCGTGCTGGCGGGTCTGAACCACAAGATGGGCTACCGCGGCACCACGAACACGCTGCTCAGCTTCGGCGAGGGCAAGCACAGCCCCGGCGGAGAGGCCGGCGCGGTCGGGTTCCTGGTCGGTGACGAGCACCGCGGGCTGTCGTACATGTTCCACATGATGAACGAGGCCCGGATCGGCGTCGGCAGCGGAGCGACGGCGCTCGGCTACACCGGTTACCTGAAGTCGCTGGAGTACGCGAAGGGTCGGCTGCAGGGCCGCTCGGTCGTCGGCAAGGACGCCAGCACACCGCAGATCGCGATCATCGAGCACGCCGACGTGCGACGGATGCTGCTGGCGCAGAAGTCGTACGTCGAAGGGGCCCTGGCCCTGGTGCTCTACTGCAACACGCTCCTCGACGAGGAGGGCACCGCCGCGTCTGATCAGGACCGCGCGAAGGCGCACACGCTGCTCGAGGTGCTCACCCCGATCGCGAAGAGCTGGCCGTCGCAGTGGTGCCTGGAGGCCAACAGCCTCGCGATCCAGGTGCTCGGCGGCTACGGCTACACGCGCGACTACGACGTCGAGCAGCACTACCGCGACAACCGCCTGAACCCGATCCACGAGGGCACGCACGGCATCCAGGGGTTGGACCTGCTCGGTCGCAAGATGGTGATGAACGGCGGGGCTGGGCTGACAGCGCTGGCGTCGAAGATCGCCGAGACGGTGACCAGGGCCGACGGCGACCTCCAGGCCTACGGAGACGCGCTCCAGGCCACCATGGACCGCGTCGTCGCGACCACGGGCCGGCTGTGGGAGTCGGGCGACCCGGGGGTGGCGCTGGCGAACGCGTCGGTCTACCTCGAGGTGGTCGGGCACGTCGTCGTCGCCTGGCTGTGGCTGGAGCAGGCCTTGGTCGCGCGCGGTCACGAGGGGGACTTCTACGACGGCAAGCGGGCGGCCGCGCAGTTCTTCTTCCGCTACGAGCTGCCGCGCACCGGACCGCAGCTGGACCTGCTGGACCTGCTGGACCGGACGACGCTCGACATGCAGGGGGCGTGGTTCTGATGGCCGACCTCGACTACACGACCGACGGCGCGGTCGCGACGATCACGCTCAACCGGCCGCAACGCAAGAATGCGTTCACGTTGCCGATGTGCGACGACTGGACCGCAGCCCTGCGCTCGGCGGCCGACGACGAGACGATTCGTGCCGTCGTCGTCACCGGCGCCGGCGGGGACTTCTGCTCCGGCGTCGACCTGTCCGCGCTCGCCGAGGTCGAGGACACCCCGATCGGCCGCAAGCGGATGCTCATGGACCGCATCCACCGGGTCGCGCTCGCCCTGGACGACCTCGACAAGCCGGTCCTCGCCGCGATGAACGGCGTCGCGGTCGGCGCAGGCCTGGACATGGCGCTGCTCTGCGACATGCGGTTCGCCGGTGAGTCGGTGCGGTTGATCGAGGGCTACATCAACGTCGGGCTGGTTCCGGGCGACGGCGGCAGCTGGCTGCTCCCGCGCCTGGTCGGCCCGGCCAAGGCGATGGAGCTGCTCATGACCGGCGACCCGGTCCGCGGCGAGGAGGCCGCCCGGCTCGGGATGGTCAACGCCGTGCTCCCCGACGACGAAGTGCTCGCGCACACCCAGGCGCTGGCCGCCCGGCTCGCCACCAAGCCCCCGGTGCAGCTGGCGATGATCAAGCGACTCGTGAGGTCCTCCGAGCGGGTCGACCTGCGCACCCACTACGACATGGTGTCCTCGCACTTCGGCGTCGTGTCGGCGCTTGAGGACTACGCCGAGTCACAGGCGGCGTTCCGGGAGAAGCGCACCGGCACGTTCCAGGGTCGCTAAACGACACCGCGGTGCTTCTGTCACGACGATGCGGCGCGCAGGACATGCGCTGCCGATGCCGGGGTATCGGCAGCACATGTCCTCCGCGAAAGGCTCCGCCCAGCAGGCAGGCAGCTCCGAGACCGCCCGCAAGGTCGTCCTGGTCGGCTGGGCCGCCAAGGGCGTCGTCTACCTGACCCTGGCCTACCTCGTGCTGCAGATGGCCCTCGGCTCGTCGTCGGAGAAGGCGAGCACCACCGGCGCCCTGCAGAAGATCGCCCAGGGCCCGGCCGGGAAGGTCGCGCTGGTCGTGCTCGGCGTCGGTCTGCTCGCCTTCGCCGTCGGGCGCGTCCTGGAGGTGACGACCCTGGCCCGTCCTGAGGTCAACGGCAAAGACAAGGTCCAGGCCGCCATCCTGGCGCTGGTCTATGCCTCGCTGGCCTTTACGGCGTTCAGCATCGTCGCTCGGGCCGGTAGCGGTTCTGGTGGCAGCTCCGCGCAGAAGGGCTCGAACGTTCTTTTCGGTCTACCGGGTGGGCGCTACCTGGTCGGGCTGGTCGGGTTGATCGTCATCGGCGTGGGGGTGTACGGGGCCATGAAGGGGGTCAAGCAGGACTTCCTGCCGACCCTGCGCACCGGGGAGATGTCGGCGAAGGTCAAGAAGGGGGTGACCCGGCTCGGCGTCGCGGCGTTCGTCACCAAGGGCGCGATCCTCGCCCTGGTCGGCTACTTCTTCGTCCAGGCGGCGGTGACGTACGACCCGCAGAAGGCCCGCGGCCTGGACGCCGCCCTCCGCGAGGTCGCCCAGCAGCCTTGGGGCCGGGTGGTGCTCGTCATCATCGCGATCGGCCTGCTCGCCTACGCGGTGTTCTCCTTCGTCGAGGCGCGCTACCGCAAGGTGGGGTCGAGCGCCTCCGGCACGACCTGAGAGTGCCTGGCGGCCGCCGCTCGACCCGGGGGCGCCAGGGGCTAAAGAACGACGATCATCCGGGTGTTACCGAGGGTGTTGGGGCGCACCCGCGCCAGGTCCAGGAACTCGGCGACGCCCTCGTCGGTCGACTGCAACATCTCGGCCTGGACCCCGGCGTCGACCAGCACCTGGCCCGCCACCTCGAAGCCGTGCCGGGTGAAGAAGGCGGTCTCGAACGTCAGGCAGAACACCCGGCCGACCCCCAGCTCGCCGGCCTGCTCCATCAGCCGGGCGAGCACCAGCGAACCGATGCCCTGCTCGCGGCACGACGGATGGACCGCGAGGGTGCGGACCTCGGCCAGGTCGGCCCAGAGCACGTGCAGCGCGCCGCAGCCCACCAGCACGTCTCCCTGGCAGGCCACCCAGAACTCCTGCACGTCCTCGTACAGCGTGACCGTCGCCTTGCCGAGCAGGCGCCGGTCAGCGGTGTGCAGGTCCACCAGGTCCCGGATCGCAGGAACGTCGGTGGTCCGTGCGCGACGCACGAGCACCGGGGCCCCGCTCAGGTCAGCTCACCGGGCCACGCACGGGCCGTCTCGCCGCGCGTCTGTCGGACGAACTCCCCGAGGTACCAGGCGAAGAACGCCACCTGGTCGGGCGGGGTCGGCAGCGTGATGAGCCGGTCCCCGCTGCAGTAGACGTCGACCTCGTGCAGAAGGACCAGCAGCTCGGCTGCCCGCTCGCCGGCGACGACCGACGCCCGCACGGACAGGTCGACGCTGCTCGCCGCGCTCGACCCGAGATCGGAACCGATGGTCGCGAACCGCTCCGTCAGATCGTCGATGAGCAGCCGCAGACGCAGCGGGATGCCTGCCGTGTCCGACAGCGAGATGAGGCTGAACTCCCGCATCAGCTCGGCGTAGTGCTCCGACGCCCGCTCGTAGAGCCGCACGGGCACGCGCAGCAGTTCGACGGACACGTCGGAGCTCACGTCAGCACCAGCTGGCCCCGGTCGACGAGGAGCAGGCCGACGAGCAGCGCACCCGTGTAGACCAGGCTCGTCACCACGGCGCCGGCCAGCCGCTCGGACGCTGTCCGGGCGTGCTGGACGACCAGCACCGTGCACGCCCCGAGGATCGCCTCGGCGGGGAGCACGTAGAGCGCGATGCCGGCGCGCTCGGTGAGGGCCCCGACCGGCTCCCACAGCCCGAGCGTCGGGGCGAACAGCTCGGCGACCCCGAGCACCAGCACGGCGACCACCGCCCCGCGCCAGGCCGAACGCCCGGCGAGCAGCACGACGGCGAACAGGGGCAGGACCCACATCGCAGCCATCGCCAAAGGCACGGCGTCTCCGACCCGCGGGCCGCCGAGGTCAGGGAAGCGCAGCGAGCCGGCCACCGTCACGAGCCCCCAGTCCGGGAGCACCTGCAGGACCGAGAGCGGCGCCAGAACCAGCCAGGCGAGGAACCAGTCGTCGCGGCCGCGGCTCCGGGCGACCAGCGGCAGCCCGACGTCGAAGAGCAGCACGGCGACCAGGATCAGCCAGCCGCGGGTAGGCGCCGCGGTCAGGAAGGCGAGCCCGGCGACGCCACCGGCCACGGCCAGGAGCGAGCCCAGCGCCCGCACGTCACCGCGCGTGCGGCCGGAGCGGGTTGCCGTGGACACGACTGCGAACCTATCCCGCGACCCCGGCCAGCGGCTCGGCCGGCACGCCGGGCGAGCGGCGGCCGCGACGCAGGAACGCGCGGACCGCCACCACGGACACCGCCGCGTACGCCCAGCCGATCAGGACGTCGATCATGTAGTGCTCCCCGCCGTAGACGAGGGTGAAGGTCATCGCGACCAGGTAGAGCACGAGCAGCGAGCGCCCGAGGGTGCGTGCATACGGCCAGGCCAGCAGCACCACGAGCATCGGCACGGCCGAGTGCAGCGACGGGATGGCCGCAACCGGGTTGGCGTACGCCTCGCCGCGCTGCACGGCGTTGTGGATCGTGGGGATGCCGACCTCGCGCAGCGTGTGCGGCGTGACCCGTTCGACGAACGGCAGGTAGGTCGCCCCGGTCGCCGGGTTGATGGTCTCGCTGGCGAGCCACGGCGGGACGGCGGGGAACAGCGCGTACGTGAGCAACGTCCCGCAGGTGAGCACGACGAAGCCGGCGACGAACTCTCGGAAGCGGGTGTAGGAGCGCGACCAGAGCCCGACCGCGACCGCCATCGGCACGACGAAGTGCGACAGGTAGACCGGCGCGATCACGTAGTCGTACCAGGACGGCACCACGTCGTAGAGGTGCTGCTGGAGCCACACGGTCGGCACGGTCCCGCCGAACAGGAACTCCTCGACCCGTAGCTGCGGCAGCACGTGCGCCCGCTCGGCCGCCCCGTGCGCGAACCCGCGCAGCACGTCGTAGGCGAACAGCACGAGCAGGAACGGCAGCCAGTCCTTGAGCACCGCGTGGCGCCAGGCCCCGGGGTCGCCGCCGACCACGGCGAACAGCAGCACCAGCACCCACAGCGTCACGACCTCGCGCCCGGTCGGGAGCCCGAACACCGCGGTGATCCCACCGAACAGCACCGCGGCACCGATCAGCAGCCGCCGGCGGCGGGTGGCGTGCGCGGCGCCGACCTCCCACGGGGTCAGGGTCTGCGGCATCGAAACAGCGTAGGTCGCCCGAATAGGCTGGCGTCATGAGCGAGGCGCGTACGAGCGAGCACGAGGTCATGGACCCCACCGAGGTGCAGGAGCGGTGGCTGCCGGTCTGGGACTCCCTCGACCTCTACCGCGCGGGGCGCAGGGAGGGGGCGCCGAAGAAGTACGTGCTGGACATGTTTCCCTACCCGAGCGGTGACCTGCACATGGGGCACGCGGAGGCGTACGGGCTGTGCGACGTCCTCGCGCGCTACTGGATGCGGCGCGGGTTCGACGTGCTGCACCCGATCGGCTGGGACAGCTTCGGGCTGCCGGCGGAGAACGCGGCCATCAAGCGCGACGAGCACCCGGCGACCTACACCTACGCCAACATCGAGACCCAGGCTGCTTCTTTTCGTAGATACGCGATAAGTTTCGACTGGTCACGTCGCCTGCACACCTCAGACCCTGAGTACTACCGCTGGACGCAGTGGCTCTTCCTTCGCTTCCGCGAGCGGGGGCTCGCCTACCGCAAGGCGTCCGCGGTCAACTGGTGCCCGAACGACCAGACCGTGCTGGCGAACGAGCAGGTGGTCCAAGGCGCCTGTGAGCGGTGCGGGGCGATCGTCACGAAGCGCGAGCTGACGCAGTGGTTCTTCAAGGTCACGGACTACGCCGACCGGCTGCTCGAGGACATGGCGGCGCTGCGGGGCTCCTGGCCGGACCGCGTGCTCAAGATGCAGGAGAACTGGATCGGACGTTCGGTCGGCGCCCACGTGGACTTCACGATCGGGGAGCGCACCGTCACGGTGTTCACGACGCGACCGGACACGCTGTACGGCGCGACGTTCTTCGTCGTGGCCGCGGACGCCCCGCTGGCTCTGGACCTCTGCGCCCCTGACCGCGTCGAGGCTCTGGAGGCCTACCGGGAACAGGTCCGGGCGGCGACCGACATCGAGCGACAGGCGACCGACCGGCCCAAGACCGGCGTCGACCTCGGGGTCACGGCGCGCAACCCGGTGACCGGGGAGGACATCTCCGTCTACGCGGCCGACTACGTGCTGGCCGACTACGGGACCGGCGCGATCATGGCGGTGCCGGCGCACGACCAGCGCGACCTCGATTTTGCGCGGACCTTCGACCTTCCCGTACGGGTGGTCGTGGACACCGGCGGAGACGACCCGGCTGTCACCGGCCTCGCGACGGCAGGGGAGGGCGTGCTCGTCAACAGCGGGCCCTACGACGGACTCGCCAAGGCCGACGCGATCGACGCGGTCGTGCGCGACCTCGAGGCGCGGGGCGGCGGTGCCGGCGCGATCAACTACCGGCTCCGCGACTGGCTGCTGTCCAGGCAGCGGTTCTGGGGAGCGCCGATCCCGATCGTCCACTGCGCCGACTGCGGCGAGGTCGCGGTCCCCGACGACCAGCTTCCCGTACGCCTTCCCGACCTTCGCGGAGCTGCGCTCAAACCTGCCGGGACCTCGCCGCTCGGGGCGGCGACCGACTGGGTCCTGACCACCTGCCCGTCCTGCGACGGGCCGGCGCGGCGTGACACCGACACGATGGACACCTTCGTCGACAGCTCCTGGTACTTCCTGCGGTTCTGCTCGCCGGGCTACACCGACGGGCCGTTCGACCCGGCCGCGGTGCGCGACTGGATGCCCGTCGCGCAGTACGTCGGGGGCGTCGAGCACGCGATCCTGCACCTGCTCTACGCGCGCTTCTTCACCAAGGTGCTGCACGACATGGGCATGATCGACGCGATCGAACCGTTCGCCGCACTGATGAACCAGGGCCAGGTCATCAACGAGGGGCGGGCGATGAGCAAGTCGCTCGGCAACGGGGTGGACCTGGGCGCCGAGCTGGAGACGTACGGGGTGGACGCCGTCCGCCTGACCGTCGTGTTCGCGGGCCCACCGGAGGAAGACATCGACTGGGCCGACGTCTCGCCGGCCGGTTCGGTGAAATACCTGTCCCGGGTGATCCGCCTGGCGACCGACGTGGCGGCGCTGTCTGTCGGGGATGGACTGGCCGGCCCCGAGCGTGACGCCGGTGTCGACCGGGCTGTCGCCCGGACCGTCGACGAGGTCACCCGGCTCGTCGAGGGGCACCGGCTCAACGTCGCGATCGCCCGACTGATGGAGCTCACCAACGCGCTGCGCAAGGCGGTGGACGCCGGTGCGGGGGCGGCCTCGCTCACCGACGGGCTGTCGTCGCTGGCGATCATGCTGGGTTGCTTCGCGCCCTACACGGCCGAGGAGGTCTGGTCGCGCCTGGGGCACGACGTGCCGGCCGGTGACTCGGTGCACGACAGCACCTGGCCCGAGGCCGACCCGGCGCTGCTGGTCCAGGAGTCCGTGACCTGCGTCGTGCAGGTGCAGGGCAAGGTCCGCGACCGGCTCGAGGTGCCTCCTGACATCGACGACGAGCAGCTGCAGAAGCTGGCGTTGGAGTCCGACGCCGTGCTGCGGGCGCTCGACGGCCGCGGCATCCGCACGGTGATCGTCCGCGCGCCAAAACTGGTCAACATCGTTCCTGCCTGACCTCCCGCGTCCGCCCGACGCTCGCCAGATCGGGTCGAACGGCCGCAGCCGGGACCCAGCCAGCTAGCAGGTGGGTGCGACAACCAACGGTTGTCCACAGTTGCGCCCAGGGCGCGGCCAGGCGGGGAAGACGCTCCTACCGTCCGGGCGTGCCCCTGCGTCTGCCTTCGCGTCTACGTCCCGCCCCGGCCGATCCGGCCTCGGTGGCGCGGTTCGCGGCGCTGTCCCTGGCACGTCCCCGCGAGGCCACCGGCTGGACCCCCGCGGCCCCGGCTGACGCGGTGGCGGCCGCACCGTCCCCGCACCTCGGGCCGCCGGCTAGATCCGCCCAGCCGCTGGGGGCTGAGCCGCCGCAGACCAGGCGACGTCGGTCACCGCGGCCGGAGCGGGTGGTGCACCACACCCTGGACGCACCCCTGCTGGTGCAGGCCGCCGAGGCGTCCGCGGACGGCGGCGACCGGGAGGCGCGCCAGACGGTCGTCGCAGCCGTCGGGTCGCGGTCAGCAGCCCCGTCAGTGCTGGCGGGCTGGTCCGGGGGACCGGTCGCTCCCTTTATGCCCGAGCCGGACATCGCGGCGGCGCTGCGCCAGGACCTCCCGCTGGACCTGGGGCTCGACGCCCGCACGTCGGTGCTGGAGAAGTGGAAGGCCGGGCGCACCGACCCCGGGAGGCGGGGCGTGGTCGCGCTCGCCGTCGTCGCGGTGCTGGCGGTGGTGCTGACCGTTCTCGTGGTGCTGCACGGGCGCCCGCAGGCCGTTTCGGCACCCCCGATCACCGCGGCCGGGGTGCCGGTCGGGCAGAGCGCTGCGCCAGAGCCGACCGGGGACATCGTCGTGTCGGTGGGTGGGAAGGTGGCGCGACCAGGGGTCGTGACGTTGCCCGCGGGTGCCCGGGTCGTCGACGCCGTCCAGGCGGCAGGCGGGCCGACCGAGCCGGGCGCCGTCGGACTGATGAACCTGGCTCGGCGCCTCGTCGACGGCGAGCAGGTGCTCGTCGGGGTCGAGCCACCGCCCGGTGCCCCAGCCGGCCCGGGGGGTGTGCCGGGGGACAGCCGGGTCGACCTCAACGCCGCCGACGCCTCCGGGCTCGAGCAGCTCAGCGGCATCGGTCCGGTGCTCGCGGAGCGGATCATCGCCTGGCGGGAGGAGCACGGCCGGTTCACCAGCGTCGACCAGCTGCGTGAGGTCAGCGGGATCGGCGAGGCGAAGTTTGCCTCAATCAAGGGCGACGTACGGGTGTGAGGGCGTCGCCTGAACAGACCGACCCCGATCGGCCGGACCTCCGCCTGGTCGCCCCGTCCGGCGCGGCGTGGGTCGTGGCCTGGCAGGTGCGTGGCCTGCCGGTGGGGCCGGTGCTGCTGTCGGCCGTGCTCCTGCTCGTGCTGGCTGCGGTCGTCGCCCGACGACCGCAGGTGCTCCGGGAACGGCGTCTGCACGCCGCGCTGGTCGTGGCGACCCTGCTGTGCGCCAGTGCTGCCGCGATCGCGACCACAGGCCGGTCCGGGGCTCGTGCCAGTGGTCCCCTCCCGGCGCTCGCCGCCGCGGAGGCGGTCGTGACGCTTCAGCTGGTGATCACCGACGATCCTCGGCCCAGCGCCTCGAGCCGCCCGGGTCGGCCACTGCTGGTGATCCGTGCCCGTGCCGAGCTGCTCGACGCCCGGGGCACCACGACCCGCCTCAGGACGCCGGTCCTCCTGCTCTCTGACGATCAGGGCTGGCTCGACCTGCTGCCCAGCCAGCGGGTCAAGACCGCCGCCCGGCTGGTGCCCGCCGAGCCCGGTGACGACGTGGCGGTGGTCGCGAGCGCCCGTGGGGAGCCCACGGTGCTCAGCCCACCCAGCCGCGTGCAGCGCGTCGCGGGGCACCTTCGCGCCGGGCTTCGGGAGGCGGTGGATGTGCTTCCGGACGCCGAGGCGGGGCTGCTTCCCGGACTGGTGGTCGGCGACACGACAAGGCTGTTGCCACAGACCAGAGAGGATTTCCGTACGGTCGGGCTCACGCATCTCACCGCTGTCTCGGG
>JBBSTR010000039.1:0-22586 GCA_038235705.1 Mycobacteriales bacterium | reverse complement strand
GGGGGTGGACGTGTCCAGGATCAGCTCGCCCGGCCAGTTCTCGTCCTCGACGACCTTCCCGTTCGTGCGCAGCAGCAGGTCGGGGTGCTCGGCGTCCCAGAACCCACGCTCCTCCGGCTGGGTCTGGAAGGCGTTGAGGTAACAGACGCCGTACGCGCCCGGCGCGCTGTCGACGCTGTGGTCCCGGGTGACGACGCGTGTGCCCGGCGCGGGCTCGTACGGCCCCCCGAGCTGGTAGTCGAACGGCCCGTACGGCGGCAGCGTGATCGCCGTCGGGCTCGCGTTCGGCGACAGCCCGGTGCCGTCGTACGGGGCAGCCCCGACGGAGCTGCAGCCGACCAGGAGCGCGAGCCCGAGCAGCAGGATCCCGGTCTTCAAGACTCTCCCGTGCGTCCGTCGACGAGCTCAGTGGTCGGCATGGCCTGCGTGCCGGGCCGTACGGACCCGATCGTGTGCTCCGGCCCCGGCGCCGGAAGCGGTTCCGACGCCCCGCTCGCGGGCCGTGTCCAGTGACGTGGCACGCAGGGTTCGGCCTCCCGGTCACGGTTCATGCCTGTGAGAGGCGTGGGAGCGGTGTTCGGTTTCATGGGCGGGGCAGGAAGACTCGCATGAGCGGACCCGTGGAGTTGTCAGGCACCCCCGAACCGGACGAAACCGCCGAGCTTCCTGCGTCGGAGCACGAGGGTCTCCAGGACAGCGGGCGGCCCAGCCCGGCGGAGGAGACCGAGCCCCAGCCCGCCGACCCGGCCCGCGGGGAATCGTCATAGTGGAGGCCTGGGGCGAGGCGCGCAGCCGTACTGTCAGCTGGCACGACCCGCAGGTCGCCTTCCAGGCGATGGCGACGATGAGCGGGCTGGACTACCAGCGGGCCATGCTGGCCGGGCAGCTGCCGCCACCGCCGATCAGCGCGCTCATGGGGATGCGGTCGATCAGCGTCGAGGAGGGTCTGGTCGTCTTCGGGTGCGAGCCGGACGAGTCGGCCTACAACCCGATCGGGCTCGTGCACGGCGGGCTGGTCTGCACGCTTCTGGACTCGGTGGCGGGCTGCGCGGTGCAGACCACGCTGCCGGTCGGGACCGGCTACACGAGCCTCGAGATCAAGGTGAACTTCCTCCGTCCGGTGCGCGCCGGCGAAGGTGAGCTCACCGCGACCGGGCGGGTCACCAAGCCCGGCCGCCGAGCGGCGTTCGCGGAGGGTGAGGTGCGCGACGCTGCCGGTCGGCTCGTGGCCACGGCCTCGTCGACGTGCCTGGTCTTCCCGCTTTAGCTATCCCGCGCCACCGCTCACCCCCCGGTCAGGCCTCAGCCGCAGCACGAGCCGGCGCTCGCTGACCATCGCCGCGTGAAACTCGTCCCAGTCCGGGTGCGGCCCGCCGCTGAGCTTTTCGTAGAGCGAAGCCAACTCCTGGCCGACCGCGTCTCCCGGCTCGGTCGTCACGGGTGTCAGCTCGGCCGGCCCGTCGACGCTCACCCACGCGGTGCGGTCGGTGTTGGTCACGTGCAGCGCCGCTCTCGGGTCGCGTCGCAGATGTTTCACCTTGACCCGACTCTCGGCGAGCGAGACCCGCGCCGTCTCGCCGTCCCACCCGTACGCGATCACCGTCAGGTGCGGCATGCCGTCCATGCGCAGGGTTGCGAGTGTGCCGAGCCGCTCGGCGGCAAGCAGGTCGAGGACATCTGGGTCGAGGGGCATGCGAGGAACGTACGACCGACCTGCGACAGACCCGTTCGTAGGCTGACGCGTATGAACCCCGACCAGGTCCTGTCCCGCATCGACGAGCTGGAGCAGCGGATCAACGCGCTGCGCAAGCAGGAGGCGGCGCCCGAGCCCGGCGAGGTGGCCTCCCCGGCCGGCGCAGCGTCCGAGGCAGCCGGGCTGCAGACCGAGCTCGACGGCCTGTGGGACCTGCGCCGACGTCAGGACGCGGCACGTACGGCAGGGAAGGAGCAGCCCGGTGACGTCCGCAAGCCGGGAACGGTCGGGGACTACCTGCAGTAGAACGTACGTCCGATCCTGCCGTCCACAGTGTCCCCAGCAGGGACGGGCCGGGCCCGTCGCTCCTGGGCCCTGCCTACGTTCGGCCGCATGAGATCCGTAGGCATCGACCTGTCCTCCGAACCGACCGGCACCGGCCTCGCCGTGCTGGTCGGCGAGCTCGGCCACGCGCGCCTGGAGGAGGTGACGACGAACGTCGGTGACGATGTGCTGCTCGAGGCGCTCGGTGCGTGCGACAACGCTGCGCTCGACTGCCCGCTGGGCTGGCCTGACGATTTCCTCGCCTTCCTCACCGAGCACCGGGACGGGTCCGTGACGCGGCGCAGGGGCAAGGGCGTCGACTGGCGTCGCGACCTGTCGCAGCGGGCGACGGACCAGCACGTGCAGAGGACCTCGGGCGTACGGCCCCTGTCGGTCTCGGCCGACCGGATCGGCGCTGTGGCGATGCGTGCGGCCGATCTGCAGGCGGCGCTGGCTGCCCAGCAGCTGCCGGTCGAACGCGCCGGCGGCTGGCTGGTCGAGGTCTACCCGGCGGCTGCGCTCAAGGGGTGGGGGCTGCCGCACCAGAGCTACAAGAGCGCCGCCAAGGCGGGGTCGCGGGCTGAGCTGGTGACCGAGCTGGTCGAGCGCACCCGGCTATGGCTGGACTGGGCGGGCCATGACAAGACCTGCCGGGACTCCGACGATGCTCTCGACGCGGTCCTGTGCGCGGTGCTGGCCCGGTTGAACGCTTTCGGCCGCACAGATCCGGTGCCCGACGAGCTCCTGGACCGTGCTTCGCGCGAGGGCTGGATCCACCTGCCGACCGACGACCGGCTGGACCTCGACGGTTCCTTACCGGGCTAGGCCGGTCCCGTCGTCCGCCGTGACTCAGCCGCGCGGGGGACCGGAACCTCAGGCGCTGGGACCGAGAACTCATGTGACGATGCCCGCCTCCGGCCCCGCGACGATCTTCCTCAAAGACGCCGCGGAACGGACAATCGTCAACCTTCTGAGGAAGATCGCGTCGAGGGGGGTGAGGGGGTCGAGGGAGGAGGGGGTCGAGGGAGGTCCGGGGTCAGTCGGCCTGATGGTGCGCCGGGGTGCCCGGGCCGAGGTGCTCGGTGTGCCGCAGGGCGTCGGCGACCAGCTGGCTGACGTGCTCGTTCGCCACCCGGTAGAGCACCTGCGTCCCCTGGCGGCGCGTCGTCACCAGCCGGGCCATGCGCAGCTTCGCCAGGTGCTGGGAGACCGAGGACGGTTGTTTGCGTACGGCGGACGCCAGCTCGCCCACCGCGTACTCCTTGGACCCGAGCACGTGGAGCAGCTGGATCCTCGTCGGGTCCGCGAGCAGCCGGAGCACCTCCACCGCCATGAGGACCTGCTCGTCGTCGAGTCCCTGAGAGTGAGCGGCTTGCGTATCTGCATGCATACGCATACTGTCGCACAGCCAGAGACGCGAACCGGCACCAGGCCGGTCCGACTACGGAGGGGCACCGATGACCGAGAGCACCCAGCACGCCGAGCACGAGCACACCCACGCCGACGAGACCCACGTCCACCCGCACGGTGAGGGCCACCACGAGGGCTCGGTGACCGTCGAGCACCACGAGCACGAGCACGGCCACCCCGAGGACGCAGAGCACGCCGACCACCAGCACCCGCACGCCCACCCGCACGGCCCGGAGCACCACACGAAGGCCTGATCCCGCAAGCACCCGTACCGTCTGGGCACCACGCGAAGGCCTGATCCCGCACGCGCACCCGTACGGTCCGGAGCACCACGCGAAGGCCTGATCCTGCACGCACCCGTACGGTTCGGGCACCACGCGAAGGCCCGATCACGCTGGCCGCGGCGCGTGCGCGATGACCGGTCTGCGAACTCTCGGCAGGACAGCAAGATCATGGGAGCGTCTGACGGTGCAGCCGGGCTTCTAGAGCCGCTCTGGGCCAGCAAAACTTCCGGTGATCTTGAGCCCGGGCAGCGGAATCTGTCGTCCTGGTGATCTTGCCGATCTGAGGTGGCGTCGTCCGAACCATTCGGTCGCCGCGCGGACCCACCTGCTGGTGCAGGCGAGGGCGTCGGGGCACCATGCAGGGGTGTCCGCCTCATCAGTGCTCGGCCGTGACGTGGCGACGGGCCGCACCGACGGTGTGGCGACGTGACCGCCCCGACCCTCGCGACCCAGGTCGTCACCGCCGACGGCCTCGCCAAGACCTGGGGTGCACGGACCGTGCTCGCCGGGCTCGACCTGCAGGTGGGCGCCGGCGTCACCGGGCTGCTCGGCCCCAACGGCTCCGGCAAGACCACGCTGATCGGCATGATGCTGGGTCTGCACGCCCCCGACCGGGGCAGCCTGCGGGTGCTGGGGCTCGACCCCCGCGAGGCCGGCCCGCTGGTGCGGGCCCGGGTCGGCTACGCCCCGCAGCACGACGCGCTGCCGCCAGAGATCGAAGCCCTCGACCTCGTACGCCACCTGGGCGAGGTGCACGGTCTTCCCGTACGTGCTTCGCGCCAGCGGGCCAGCGACGTCCTCTGGCTCGTCGGTCTCGGCGAGGAACGCCGCCGCCCGGTGGGCACGATGTCCGGCGGGCAGCGCCAGCGGGTCAAGCTGGCCGCGGCGCTCGTCCACGACCCGTCGCTGCTCGTGCTCGACGAGCCGACCAACGGTCTCGACCCCGGGCAGCGCGACGGCGTCCTCGCTCTCGTTCGGCGCCTTGCCGACGAGCTGGCCGTCCCGGTGATCATGAGCTCGCACCTGCTCGAGGAGGTCGGCCGCACCTGCGACCAGGTCATCGTGCTCTCCGAGGGTCGCGCCGTCCTGCAGCAGGGCCTGGCCGAGCTGGCCCACGAGGCGGAGGAGTCCGAGGACCGTTCCCTGCTCGTCGAGCTGGACGTTGACGCGGAGCCCTTGGCCGTCCGCCTGCGTGAGCGAGGTCTGGACGCAACGGCCACGGCGCGGCGGCTCGTGGTCGAGGGCGCCGACCCCGCCCCGGTCGTGCTTGAGGCGGTCGAGCAGCTGGGGCTAGGGCTGCGCCGGATGCAGGTGCGCACGCGAAGCCTGGAAGACGTCTTCCTCGAGCTCGCCCCGGAGGGGCGGACGTGAACACGAGCGCCCCGGAGGGGAGCCCATGACGACCGCACGGATCGACGCCGGCGGCCCGCAGCGCTACGACGGGCCGCGGCTCGGCCAGGCGTACGCGGTCCGGCGGGTGGCCCTGCACAGCATCGCCCGCGCGGTCGGCCTGCGGCGGGGGTTCGGTGCGAAGGTGCTGCCGCTGTTCACCCTGGTCGTGGCGCTGCTGCCCGCGGTCGTGCTGACCGGGCTCGCGATCCTGCTGCCTGACGTGATCGCGACCGGTGATCTGCCGAGCTATCCGGACTACTACGGGTTCATCCTCACCGCGCTGCTGCTGTTCAGCGCGCTCGTCGCGCCCGAGCTGCTCTGCACCGATCGGCGGTCCGGCCTGCTCGGGCTCTACTTCGCGGCGCCGCTCGACCGCCGCAGCTATCTCGGAGCCAAGCTGCTCGCCGCCCTACCGCTGCTGAGCCTGATCACGCTGGTCCCGGTGCTGGTCCTGCTGCTCGGGCTCGCGTCGTCCGGCGCTGGCCCGGCCGGCCTCGGTGACACCGGGGTCCTGCTGCTGCGGATGTTCGGGGCCGCCGCCGTGCTCTCGGCCACCTTCGCCGCGGTCTCGCTGGCGATCGCCTCGCTCACCGACCGGCGTGCGGTCGCAGCGGTCGGGGTGGTGCTGTTCCTGCTGGCTTCCGGGGCGCTGTCCGCCGCGCTGGTCCAGGCCGACGCGCCGGTCTCGTTGCAGCTGCTCGACGTCACGACAGTGTCCTTCGAGACGGTGCAGCGCATCTACGCCCAGCCGGGACAGTTCCCTGGCCTGCCGACCTGGCAGGCCGCGCTCGGCACCGCGGCCTGGGTGGTGGGGCCGCTCGCCCTGCTGTGGAACCGATACGCGCGCGTCGAGGTGACGCGATGAGCACCGCGAGCGAGCCCGTGCTGCAGATGGACGCCGTCACCAAGTGGTTCGGCGACGTGGTCGCGGTCAGCGACGTCACCACGACCCTGCACCCGGGCGTCACCGGCCTGCTCGGGCCGAACGGCGCCGGCAAGTCCTCGCTGATGAGGATGGCGTGCGGGCTGGCTGCGCCCTCGACCGGCACGGTCCGACTCTTCGGCGTGAACCCGCGCAGCGACCCGCACGTCTTTCGGCGCGTCGGGCTCGTCCCGCAGTCCGAGGCGCTCCCGGGAGGCACCCCGACCGACCTCGTACGGACCGCTGCGCTCTTGCACGGCGTCGCCGACGCAGGCAGCGCCGCTGAGCAGGCCCTGGGTCGGGTCGGGCTCCACGAGCAGAAGGACCGGCTGCTCCGGCAGATGTCCGGCGGTGAGCGTCAGCGCGCCAAGATCGCCCAGGCGCTGGTCCACGACCCGGAGCTGCTGGTGATGGACGAGCCGCTCGAGGGCTTGGACCCCCGTCAGCGCAACGCGGTCATCGCCCTCATCACCCGCCTCGGCGCGGAGGGCCGCTCGGTGCTGGTCAGCAGTCACGTGCTCGAGGAGGTCGAACGGATGCTCGCCGAGACCGACGAGGTGATCGTCGTCGCTCGTGGACGGCTTGTCGCGCAAGGCGACGTCCGGGGGGTGCGCGAGCTGATGGACGACCGCCCGCACCGCGTCCGGCTGACGGTCGACGACCCCCGAGCCCTGGCCGCTGTCCTCGCACAGGTGTTCCACGTGAAACGGCTGGAGCTGGACGACAACAGCCTCACCCTGGAGACCACCGACCTGCGCGCGCTGGGCCGCGACCTGCTACCTGCCGTACGTGAGGCAGGCTGTCGCCTGACCGAGATGGTGCCGCTCGACGACGATCTCGACAGCGTCTTCCGCTACCTGGTGGCGACCCCGTGAGCGCTGACGCCGCGGTCTTCCAGATGGTCCGTCGCGAGACCGGCGGACGTGGACGTACGGCCGTCATGCTCGCGCTGGGCGCCCTGGTCGTCATCCTCGCTGCGCTCGCCACCCTCGCGAGCAACCTGTCCGCGCGCGGCGAGCTCGGGGTCATCAACGCCAGCGGCTTGACCCTGCTGGTCCCGGTAGGAAGCCTGCTCGTCGCGACCGGCGCGCTCGGCGAGATGCGGGACTCCGGCACGCTGTCTTACCTGTGGCTGCGGCCGGTCGGTCGGGCCCGGATGGCGGTGGTCGCGTACGCCGCCGTGCTCGCCCGCGCCCTGCCGCTCACCGTGGTGCCGATGGTGGTGGCCGGGGTGATCGTCGGTGGACTGCAGCTGGCGGCGGCCGGGCTGCTGGCGGCGGTGTTCGGGACGGCGGCGTACACCGCGGTCTTCCTGCTCCTCGGCCTGCTCACCAGGCGGGCCGTGCTGATCGGGCTGGTCTACGTCGCGCTGTGGGAGGGCGTGGTCGCCGGTCTCGGGACCGGGCCGGCGCGGGTCGCCATCAGGACGTACGCCCGGTCGGTGCTCGACGGCGCCGGCGGCGTCCGGCCGCGCGACGCCGAGGTGTCGACGCTCACCGGGGTGATCGTGCTGCTGGTCGTCGCGGCCGTCGCGGTGGCACTCACGACCCGTCGCCTGCAGCGCCTCGACGTCCCCTGAGCCGCCGCTCCGGGTTTCAGGTGAGGCCCAGCACCGCCTGCACCGCTGTGTAGACCGCGACGAGCAGCAGCAGACCTGCGAACGCGCCCGTCAGCCGGTCGGTGGAGACCCGTCCCGCGACCCGGCCGCCGACCAGCGAGCCGAGGATGGCGGCCAGCGTGAACGGCACGATCACCGAAGCCTCGAGATGATCGAGCGAGCCCGCGCGAGCGGTCAGCGAGACGGCCGCGTTGAGGGAGATCACGACCAGCGACGTACCGGCGGCGAGCGGCACGGGGAAGCCCAGAAGGGCGACGAGCACGGGCACGATGACGAAACCGCCGCCGACCCCGAGAAACCCGGTGATCAGGCCGACGGCGAGGCCGGTGACGACCAAGGGGCCCGTACGCGTACGGTCCGTGCCGGACTCCCCCTGAGCTGAGCGCTCAGCCCGCGAGGCTCCGTCACCCGAACGTCCGTCGCTCGAACCTTCGTCACCGGACCGCAGAAGCATGCCGCCGGCCGCCACGAGAAGCAGGACCGCGAACAGCAGGAGCAGCAGGTCCTCGTTCACCCGCTCGTTCAGCTGGCTGCCGAGGACGGAGGTCGGCACCCCCGAAACGGTGAGGATCGCCGCCACCCGCCACCGGACGTGGCCCACGCGTGCATGACCGAGCGCCGCGAACACGGCCGCCACGCCCACGATGACCAGGCTGCTGCTGGTCGCCTCGCTGGCGGGCAGCCCGAGCACGAAGACCAGAACCGGGACGGTCAGCACCGAGCCCCCACCGCCGAGCGCACCCATCACCAGCCCGATGACCACGCCCAGCAGGACCGCAGCAACGATCACAGGAAGGGTCCACGACACACGGCGGGCTGCCCGTTACGCGGGGCGGTCAGCTGCGCGAACGCGTGCACCGCGGAGGGTTCACGCGATGCTGGTGGCGTCGACGAGATCGAGCACGAAGGTGGCTGCTGCGGCGCGTTCCCGCACGACCTCCGCTGCGCCTGGGGCCGGCATGCCGTACAGGACCTCGAGCGGGACAGCGGAGAGCCCGGTGAACAGCAACATGATCAATGCCTGTGTCCGTCGGACGCTGTCGAGCGTGATGGTGCAACCTTCGTCTCTGAGCCCACGGACGTACGCGCTCAGGCACAGCTCGTGCAGCTCCGGGAGCTGGGTCGCCGGTCGTTCGCCGAGCTGCACCTCCCCGAGCAGCAGCTGACTGAGATCGAAGCCCAGCGGCGCCTGACACCAGAACGCAAAATCGATGAGGACGACGTCGCAGGGTCCGTCGCGGGGCACGAGAAGGTTGCGTACGCAGGCGTCTCCGTGCGCCGCGCCCAGCGGCGCACGGTCGAGCTCGTCGAGCAGCGAGGGCAGGCCGTCCGCCGCGGCCAGCAGTCGATCGCGCAGCTCGGGGGTGAAAGCGTCGGCGACCAGCGGGTGCGCCCAGAGCGCCTCGCTGTGCAGGGCAGGCAGGACCTGACCCTGGACGCGGCCTTGTGCGTAACCGCGCACGACGTCGTGGGCGCCGATCCGGGTCACCGGCTCTACGGCGGGGCTGGCCGCGAGCCGCCCGAGCAGATACGCGGCGCGCTCGAAGGTGGGCGGCTCCCACGGCGTCGGGTCTGCATCAACTGCCTGGAGCCAGAGGCACGCCGAGTCCTCACCGAGCTCTTTGACGAGGTAGGCGCGGGGCAGTGACAGACCGGCGGGGAGCCGATGCCCCAGGTCGGAGCGGTAGACCAGCGGCTCGACGTGCCACGGCAACCCGACGGCGGCCAGCTCACGCATGTCCTCGGGCACCATCTGAAACTGCGGTGTGCGGGTCCAGGACTGCACCACCTTGACGAAGAAGGCGTACGACGACTGCCCGCCGGCGTGACGCGCTGTACCGCGCACCCAGTGGCGGGCCACGGTCGTCAACGCCTCGAGGTCGTAGTCGACGACGTCGACGTGGCAGTCGAGCAGCTCGACTGCCGCGACGCCGAGCGCGTCGCGAACCATCCTCGCCAGCGCGTCGTCGTCGACGTCAGCCGGTCCGAGCATCGTCCGTGCGCTCATCCGAACCCCCGGTGTCCTGTGGACGTCAGATGGTAAAGTTACTTTGTGGTTGACGTCAAGGTGCCCCTCCTGCCGCCGCTACCTCAGGACGTCGACCTGCACGTGGTCGCCCTTACCGATCGGTTGTTGGAGATCGTGCGCCAGACGCTGATGACGCAGGACTGGTCCGGGCTGCGGAACTCACACTTCCGGCTGCTCAGCTGCGTGTCGGTCACGGGTTCGACGATCACGGAACTGTCCAGGGTGCTGTTCATGACCAAGCAGGCCGTGGGGCAGTTCGTGACACAGCTGCAAGACAGCGGACATCTCGACGTGAAGATCGACGAGCTGGACCGTCGGCGCAGGATCGTCATGCGCACGGTCCAGGGTGACCGAGTGATCGGTCAGGTCAACGCCACGATCGGCGTGATCGAGCAGCGCTGGAGCGACCTCGTGGGCCAGGAGGATTACCGCACCTTCCGCAACGTGCTGCAGCAGATAGCGCTCGACCCCTCACCCCCGGAGACGTCGCGCCCCTCGACCGAACGAGACGCCGGCTCGTCGTCCTGACCGGACGGGCTGTGAAGGGGTGGTCAGGGGCGGGCTCGAACCGCCGACCCCACGCTTTTCAGGCGTGTGCTCTACCAGCTGAGCTACCTGACCGTTGCACCTCTCACGCACGAGAGGTGCCTGCGACCCTGACGGGACTCGAACCCGCGACCTCCGCCGTGACAGGGCGGCGCGCTAACCAACTGCGCTACAGGGCCTTGCAATTGCCGATCATGATCGTGCCCCCAACGGGATTCGAACCCGCGTAGCCACCTTGAAAGGGTGGAGTCCTGGGCCGCTGGACGATGGGGACGTCCGCCGTGGGAGCGCCGTAGGAGACTATCAGTCCCGCCGACCGTGAGGCGGCGCCGTCGGCCGGCACCCGTCAGAGCACCCGGTACGAGGACCGGGCGCTGCGCCCGCTCGAACCGTGCACCGTGACGGCCCGACGCCGGGCCCCTACGGTGCACAGTTGCCCGGGGCCAGCTCTGACCTGGCCAGCTCAGCGCGGTGGCCCCGTGAGGCTCGGTCCCGGCGACGGCACGGTCTGGCCCGGGTCAGGCGTGGTGCCCGGCAGGGTCGCCGGCACGGACGGGCTGGGGAGCAGGGGGCCCTGCTCGCCGGGCGACCGGCTGGCCGAGCCGGGGCCTGGCGATGCGAGACCCGCCGATCCGAGTCCGGACGATCCGGGGCTGGTCGACGCCGACGGGCTCGGGGAAGCCCCGCCCGGCTTGGTGAGCGCCGGCTCGACCGTACGGTCGATGGTCGCCGACGACAGTCCCAGCCCGCCGAGCGTGATGTCGTCACGCGCCAGCACCCGCTTGCTCGACGGATCGAGGTAGAGCACCGACATCTCCAGCGGCGTCGGGTTGTCTCCCTCGAGCGACCGCGCGCCCGCCCCGCCGGTCGAGCCCTGGACGAGCAGCAGCGTGCCGTCCTTGCGCTCGGAGGACCGCTTGTGCGTGTGCCCGGCCAGCACCAGCGGGGCCGCCCCGAAGCACTGCTCGGCCGCGGCCGGCTCGTGCACCATCACGATGTCCACCTTCTCCTCGCCGTCGATCAGCGGGGCGCACAGCTTCTTGCCGGCGGCTTCCTGCAGCGACCGCGGCGCGTCGTCCCCGCCGGTCGTCTTGTCGGGCGTGAACCGGGGGTCACCGATGCCGACGAAGCGCAGGCCCTTGACCGTACGTACCTCAGGCCCGTCCAGGACCGTCGTGTTCGGCAGCGCCTTGACCGCGGCCTGTGTGGTCGTCGAGTCGTGGTTGCCGCGGACCCAGACGTACGGCAGGCCGAGCGAACCGATCTCGTTCACGTACGCGTTCTCGGTGCTGCTGCCGTAGTCGGTGCTGTCGCCGGTGTCGACGATCAGGTCCACCCGGAACTGCTTCGACGTCGAGCGGATCACGTCGAACGCGGTCGGGCTCAGGTGCAGGTCGCTGACGCTCAGCACCCGGATGGTGTTGTCTGCGGGCTGATAGCTCCGCAGGCCGGAGGCGGCGTCGTACAGCTGGGTGACGTTGCCGACGAGCTTGCCCAGCGCCTGGCTGTAGCGGTCGACGTTGCCGACGATGTCGCGCACGCTCCCGACCGCGGCCGGGGCGCTGGCGAGCAGGCCCGTGTAGGTCGGCTCGTCGATCGCGTCCCGGTTGTAGGTCGCGGCCGCGAGCCCCGACGTGCCGAGCAGCGCGGCCACCGCGGCGACGCCGGTGAGCACGGTGCGCCTGGGCGTACGAAAGACCAGGAACCCCAGCGCCGCCGCACCCAGGATCGCGACCAGCACCGCCTTGACCAGCAGGCGCAGGAGCGCGGCACGTACGTCGTGGTTGACCTGCTCGCCGAGGCTCGCCAGCTGCGTCGGGTTCTTCACGATCCGGCGGGCGTCGGCCTCGTTCAGCTCGGCGACCCGCACGTCCAGCTGCAGCGGCCCGGCGTGCGTGTCGAGCGCGATCTCGCCGAGCGGCGGCACCTCGATGACCGTCTCGGCGTGGGTGCTCGGGCGCAGCGACAGGTCCAGCACGAACGGGCCGGCGTCGGCCCTGGTGCTGCCGGCGAGCAGCAGCCCGAGCCCGGCGCCGAGCATGCCGACGACCACGATGGCCAGGAACATGCCGAGCCGGTGCCAGCGGGGGTGAGCCGTCGGCTGGTCCGCGGCGTCGGGGATGTCCTGCGTCACCGGTCCAGTGTGCGGGCCGCCGTCGACATCGGAGACGTTTCTGATCACGAGGTGCACCGTGCGGCGCTGGCGCAGCGTCTCGGATCGCCACAGCCCTAGGCTCGTGATCATGCCTCGGAGGGCCTACCGTGTGAGGCCTCGGGCTGCTAGCTCAACTGGCAGAGCAGCGGACTTTTAATCCGCGGGTTCAGGGTTCGATCCCCTGGCGGCCCACTTCTCGACACCTTCCTGACCTGCGGCTTTGCCTGGCGGGCGGTGGTTCTGGTCTTCACGGGTGTCTCCTGAGGCTCCAGATGGGAACGGAATGGGAACGCCGCCGCGTCGCGGCTGCGGGGGATGACGTTGGCGACGGCCTCGGCGGCAGCGGCTGCTACGGCCGGTAGGACGCTCGTGTACGTGTCGGCGGTGATGGCGAGCGAGCTGTGGCCGAGCTGCTCGGAGACGACCTTGAGCGGTACGCCGGCGGCGAGCGCCAGGCTGGCTGCGGTGTGTCGGAGGTCGTGGAGCCGGATGGGCGGCAGCTCTGCCTCGCGGATGATCCGCTCGAACGCGGAGGAGACCGTGTCGGGGTGCAGCTGTGTGCCGTCCTCGCGGGCGAATATGAGCCCGGTGTGCTGCCAGGCGGCGCCCCACGCCTCCCGCTCGGCGGCTTGGGTCGAGCGCCAGGCTTGCAGTGCGAAGGACGTGCCGCCGTCGAGGGTGACGGCGCGTTCACCGCTGTCGGTCTTCGGTTCGCCGACCTCGGTGGCCCAGCCGAGCTGGACGACTTGCTGCGTGATGCGTAGGAGCCCGGCGTTGAGGTCGGCGTCCTGCCAGCGAAGGCCTACGGCCTCGCCGCGGCGCAGACCTCGGTACGCGATGGGGTGGGACATCGGGTAGAGCCGGTGGCTCGTTGCCCGGTCGAGGAACGCGCCGGCCTGCTGCGGGGTCCAGACGGCGACGGCTGGGCGGACGCCGGTGCGCTGCCACTCGAGAATGCGGTCGTCGGTCCAGACCACGGCCCGGGGCCTCCGGCCGCTCGCCAGCTCGACGTGCGCGGCTGGGTTGTGACCGATCAGCCGTCGTCGGACCGCACCGTTGAGGGCCGACATGAGCGTGGCGGGCACGCGACGGATGCGTGCTGCCGTCAGCGGCTGGGGCAGAGGCGCCTTCCTGGCGGCGGCGAGCCGGTCCAGCTCGTACGAGGGCTCCGGGCTCGGTCGTCCCAGCTGCTTCATGGCGGCGTACAGACGCTCGATCTGGACCTCGCGCAGGTCGGTCAGCCGCAGGTGGCCGAGACCGGGACGCAGGTACAGATCGATGTGCTCCTGGTAAGAACGGCGGGTGCTGCTTCGTAGCCGGCCCTTGCCGGCCAGCCACTGCTCGAGGTAGTCGCCGACCGTTTGTCTCGTCGGCCGCACGTAGCTGCCCTGGTCGATCTTGGCGAGAGCATCGTTAAGAGCGCCTCGGGCCTCGCGCTCGGTGGCGAACCCGCCCTTGGTCGTCTGCCGACGACGCCCGACGCCGTCGAGGGGCAGCTCGTGCACGAAGTACCAGGACCCGTGGCGCCGGCTGCAGTTGACCCGGCGGTCGTTGCTGTCCTTGAGGACGCCGCAGGGGCAGCGCTTGTAGACGTGGCCCTTCACCGGCTCAGCATCTCGTTCCGCGACTCAGGCCGCGCCGACGACGACCGGGACAGAGCTCGCGGGGTGAACGTCGTCGATCCCGAGTAGAGCCAGCAGAGGCGCCGTCGGGATGCGGATCAGTTTGCCGAGCCGGAGCACTGGCGTGGGCCAGGAGCCGCAGCGGATGAGCTCGTACGCCGCGGTCTTGCCCATTCCCAGGGCCCCGGCCGCGGTGGGCACGTCAACGACCGCGGGCAGCGCGAACAGCTCCTCGCGAGTCACGTGCGGCCTCGCTGCATCACAGTTGTGGTGGACATGGTGGCCGACCTCCCGTCGGCGCCGGTAGGTTCGCAGGTGATCCCCGATATAGGTTCCACGCTGGTTGACCGGATGCGCACAGCCTAACCAGTGTGGGTCAAGGTGGCAAAACCTGGCTCCAGCGCGTACCTGAAGGCGAGACCAGAGGAGAGCGGCGTATGGCGGACCAGGCGGCAGAGGCCGGCCCGACATCGTCGCTTGCCCGCAAGCTCAACCACCTGTTCGCGACCATGCACCCGGCGGGGCGTGGGCCCTACAGCCCGGAGGAGGTGGCCCGGGCCATCGCCGAGAAGGACGCCGGCGGCGTCTCCGCGGCCTACCTCTACATGCTCCGCAAGGGGCAGCGCGACAACCCGACCAAGCGGCACCTCGAGCTGCTGGCCGACTTCTTCGGCGTGCCGGCCGCCTACTTCTTCGACGACGACGCCTCGGACAAGATCGAGGCAGAGATGGCGCTGCTTGTCGCCATGCGCGACGGCGACGTACGCCGCATCGCGACTCGCGTGAACGGTCTGTCGGCCAACAGCCTGGACGGCATCCTGAGGATGGTCGACGCGGCACGGCAGATCGAGGGTCTGAAGGATTCTGAGTAGGCAGTAGTCAGCTCGGCCCGTGCCCGACGCGGCGGGCAGATTCTGAGAGCTCGACCTCGTCTGGTGGGGTGCCGTTCTGACGAGCCCTGATCCCTACAGATGCGGCTGGCTGGCGTCGCCACGCGACACCAGCCAGCCGACCCTTGCGAACTTCGCTCTTCGTGAGAGCTCGAACAGCCTTTCGGCTAGATGGCGCTGCTGTGGCGGTGTCCCTTGCGGCCGGTGACGGCGTTGTAGATCAGCAGCGCGATGACGGCGCCGACGATGGAGCCGATCCAGCTGCTGGGCTGCACAAAGCCGTCGCTGTTGTCCTTGTGGAACAGCAGGTAGCCGAGGAAGCCGCCGACGAACGAGCCGACGATGCCGAGCAGGACGGTCTGGACGAAGCTCATGTCGTCCCGTCCGGGGACAAGCAGCCGGGCAAGGAAGCCGGCGACGATGCCGATGATGATCAGTCCGATGATGGTTCCGAGCATGTCGTCACTCCTGTGGTTGGCGGCCTCTATGGCCGGTGGTGGCCAGGGTTGGCCCGGCGGCAGGGCCCCATCCGGAGAGGGGGCAACTCCTCGACTTACTGAGGACCCTGAGACGGGTCACCTGTTCTCGGCGAGGTGCCGGGGCAATATCAACACCCCTAGGGCGGGTGCGGTACACCCCTAGGGGGGTTATCGTCTCGGCATGAGCAACGCTCGATCGACTGGTTCAGCGCTCACCGTCGCCTTGGTCGACGACTACGACGTCGTGCTGGCCGGCGTGGCCCGGATGCTCGACCGCTATCGAGAGCGGGTGGTCGTCGCCGAGATCGACGCGAACCAGCCGGTCAAGGATCCCGTCGACGTCGTGCTCTACGACTCGTTCGCGCAGCCGGAGTCCGACCACGACGAGATCGCGGTGCTCATGGACAACCCGAATGCGCGGCGGGTTGTGGTCTACACGTGGAACTTTGACCCCGACCTCATCAGTCGTGCCCGCAAGCTCGGTGTGCACGGCTATCTGTCCAAGACCCTGGCGGCGCGCGACCTGGTGTCCGCGCTCGAGGCTGTGCACGGCGGCGAGGTGGTGATCAGCGACCCGCCGGTTCGAGCAAAGAGTGCAGCGGGCCTGGACTGGCCGGGCCGACACGAAGGCCTGACCGATCGCGAGGCAGAGATCTTGGCCCTGATCACGCAGGGCAAGAGCAACGCGGAGGTCGCCGCGCTGACCTACCTCAGCCCCAACACGGTGAAGTCCTACATCCGGTCGGTCTATCGCAAGATCGACGTCGGCAGCCGCACCCAGGCCGTGCTGTGGGGCGTCGCCAACGGCTTCACTCCCGACCACCGGCGGATCGAGCACTGGCGAGGCGGTCCCTGAGCTGGGCTCAGCCTGACATCACGCCTCAGAACACCGAGACGTGGACGTGGTCGTAGTGCCCGCCGGTGATGCTGGCGGGGTCGTAGACGCCGCCGCCGTTGTAAGGGTTCCAGGCGTCGGCTGGGTCGCCGGTCTTCCACCAGCGGCCGTACCAGATCAGGTACTTGACGCCGGTCTCGGCAGCGCTGGCTTGTAGGGAGGCGGCGAGGGCGTCGCCGTGGGCCTTCTGTTCGGGGGTCGGCAGGACGCCGCCGCGGCCGGGGAAGGCGTCGCAGGCCTTGCCCTTGGGGTGGTCGCTGCTGGGGTTCCAGGCGTGGGCGTCCCAGCAGGACAGGCGCCAGCCCTGAGCCATGAGCTGTACGGCGATGTTCAGGGTGCGCGGGGTGAGGCAGCCCCTGCCGCTGGTGGGGTCGGGGCGGACGCTGCACGCCTCGGGCGGGAACGCTCCGCCCGGGCCGGTCACGGCGGTCCCGCCGGCGGTGCACTGCAGGGTTCCGGTCGCGCCGTCCCAAAGCGCGGCGGTGATGGCGGTCGACGGGTCGGTCCACTGGGCGTACTGGGTGCCGTCGGCGCTGGCCTGCACTGCTTGGGCGGCCTGCCACGCCGGCAGGCTCAGCCAGCCGAGCACAGCTTGCAGGGACTGAAGGAAGGTCAGGCTCTCGGGGACCTTTGGGTTGGCGAGCACCAGGAGCTTGCTTTCCTGGTAGGCGGTCATGATCGCCATCGCGCCGGCCTGCTGCGGGAGGCCGAGGGCTTTGGTGGCGGCGAGGATCGTGCGGGCGTTGGCGACCTGGTCGCCGCTTACCTGGACGTTGCCCGTCCCGCTTGGGCCGGCCGTCGGGGCGCCGGCGGGGTCGACGACGACGGTGCAGGTGCTTCCGGTCGGGGTTGGTTCGGCGGCGCCGGAGCCGAAGAAGACGCTGACGGCCAGGACCGGCACGGCGAGCAAGCCTGCGCCGGCGGCGAGCAGGGGGATAGGCATGACGGGTCCTCGCGTTCTGGAGGCGACGCGGTCGCGACGGGTGGGTCAGTCGGTGGACAGGACGCCGTCAACGCGCCACTGGCCGTTGGCCAGCACGAGCCGGAGGGTCCAGTCGGCGGGGGTGGTGTCGCCGCCGCGGTAGGTCGTCGTGACAGTGCAGGCGACGGTGACGTACGAGGTGCTCGGCGTGGCCGGGGCCTCGTCGGACA
This sequence comes from Mycobacteriales bacterium, assembly GCA_038235705.1. Lineage (GTDB taxonomy): Bacteria > Actinomycetota > Actinomycetes > Mycobacteriales > SCTD01 > CANKBT01. The sequence goes on along the minus strand of JBBSTR010000039.1, from coordinate 5,175 downwards.
CGCCCGCCTTGCCGATCTTGATCGTGCCGGCCTGCTGAGCGACCGCGATCCGCGACGCCTCGGCGGCAGTCGGGGCGCTGCGCTGGGCGAACGCCAGCGTTGTGTACGCGGGAGCGGTCACCGCCGCGATGTAGCCGGCCGGGTCGTCGAAGCGGTGGGTCAGCCGGGTCTGCACGTAGCCCGCCGCGACGGCCGATGGGTTCGAGTAGTCCACGACGGTCGTGGCCAGCGCCGGGGCTGCAGCGTCGGGCGGCAGTACGAAGCTACGGGCGGCGTTGGCGGTGAGGTCGCCGACAGGCTTGACCGGCTGGATCGGAAAATCGTCGGGCGCGGGCGCAGTGGGTGCCGAACTGGCTGTAGCTGAGGGCCTGTTGCTAGGGGCAGTCGTTGGCGCCAGGCTTGCCGAGGCGTCGGGAGGGTTGTGGTTGCTCGGCATTGGCATGGAGCCCGAACAGCCCGAACAGCCCGAACAGCCCGCAGCGGTCGCCAGCAGGATCCCCAGGGGGACAAGCCGCGCGATCGACCAGGTCTTACCTTGGTAGAACGCCACGCGTCAGACTCCACGTCAGTTGTGTGCGCGCTGCCGCGGTAGCCGCCCCCTTGCGGGGTTTCCGTTCCGGACGGGTATTTGCGACGGCCGGCGACCCCTCACGGATGACGTCCCTGGGAGTGGTGTAGCTCGTTCGCGTTCTGCTCTGCGAGTTGGTGCGATTATGCCGTAGCGGCGATCTCCTTCCCGGCGGTCTGGCTGGGGGTGTCTGCTCGGGGTTGGAGCAGGGTCGGTGCGGGCGGGTTGAGCAGGGTCATGGATTCTTCGGAGAGGTAGCGGCGGTCGCTGTCTTGCCATTCGTCGTGGGCCTCGATGAGCACGCAGCTGCTCAGGCGGAGCAGGGCGGCGGGGTTGGGGAAGATCCCGACGACGTCGGTGCGACGTTTCACTTCCCGGTTGAGGCGCTCGATTAACCGGCCCTGGGCCCGGGTGTCAACTCTGGCGCTGGGCGGGTTGGTTTTGGAGTCGCTGCAGGTGTCCTTCGAGGGCGGCGGCGACGTGGCCGTGGCGGTCGCTCTCGCTGCTCCACCCGCGCTGGTCTGCGTCGGCTTTGAGCGCGTGAATGTCGGCGAGCTGGTCGGTGAGGGCGGGCAGGAACTCGGGGGCGGGGGTGTAGTTGTCGCAGGTCTCGCAGATGTTGGCGTAGGGGCAGGCTTCGCCGGCGGCGTGCCGGGAGCAGTAGCCGTGCGCGACCCGGGTCTTGAGCATCTCGGCGGCCAGCCAGCTGACCTTGTTCGGAACGATGGGCCGCCCGACCGGGGTCAGGGTGAGCTGCGTCTTGATCGACCCGATGGCCTGGTCGTAGGCGGTGCGCAGGATCGGCGAGGCGAGGGTGGCGTAGCGCAGGGTCATCTGCGGGGTGACGTGCCCGAGCAGTGCCATCAGGGCTTGCAGGCTCATCCCGGCGTTCGCGAGGCTGGTGGCGTAGGTGTGCCGGAGCTGGTGGCAGGTCACGACCAGCGGCGTCCCGCCGGGGCCGGTGAGGCCGGCCTCGGCGGCTGCGGCGAGCAGCCCGGCGCGCAGGCGGGTGGCACCGAGCCGGCGGCCGTGGGCGGTGAACAGGAAATCGGTTGGCTTCCCCGTCCTGGGGTGGGTCAAGGGTCGATGGCTCCCGCGCTGTTGTGCCCAGGTGTCCAGGGCTTGCAGGGTCGCGGGATCCAGCGGAACCATCCGCTCGGTGGCGAGCTTGCCGAGCGGGACCTTGAGCCAGGACCCGGCGGCGCCGTAGTCCACGACCGCGCTGAGTTCCAGGTCGAGCAGCTCCCCGACGCGCAGGCCAGCGCCGCGCAGGACCTGCAGGCCGGTCCGGACGAACAGGTCCGGTGAGGCGGTGACGGCGCTCATCAGCGCGCTGTCGACGTCGGGCGGCAGGGCCCGCGGGAGCGGCTGGTCGAGCTTGGGGACGTCCGCGGCGAACAGCAGCCTGCGGGTCGGGGCGTCGGTCCAGTCCCAGGAGGTGAGGTCATCGAGCAGGTTCCGAACGCTCAGCACGGTGGACGCCGCGACGGCCGGTGAGATCCTTCGCCCGGCGCCTTGGCCGAGGGCCCGCTGGCCGCGCCACTGCCGGGTGCGGTTGTGGAGCAAGAACGCCTCCAGGTGCGGCCGTTGCAGCATCGCCAGGGTGCGCACCTCGGGGTGGCGGGCGTGCAGGAACTCCGCGAACGGCAGCAGGTCGTTGATTAGGGACTCGACCGACTTCGGACGCAGCACGGCGCTGCGCAAGGTGACGTAGCGCAGCAGGCTCACCCGGATCTGGGCGGCCATCGGGACGGCCGCGAACCGGTCCGTCAGACTCGCGCCCCGCTGGCCGCGGCGTGGGACGTCCTGCAGGATCTGGAGCTCGAACAGGATCTGCCGCAGGCTCGCCAGCCGGGTCCGGTAGGCCCGCAACGAGGTCGCGGGCAGGTCCGCGCTCCCGCTCAGGGCCGTCGTGAACGCGGCGAGCACGTCCTCATCCAGATCAGCCGGGTCCCCGCCGTGCCAGGCGATCAGGACCGCCAAGCCCTCGGCCAGCACGGTCTGGACCCAGCCCGGCGTCCAGCCCAGCCGCAGACCTGCCTGGGTCGCAGCGGCGAACAACGCCGGGTGCTCACGTGCGACGATCTGCCCGAGGCCGGTCAGGTGCTTCGCCGTCATCAGCGCCACGTCCAGGCGCAACCGGCCGGTCCCGAGCGCGAACACCACCAGCGGCCACGCCTGGGTGCGGTGCAGCTCCTGCAGCCGGTCGGCCAGCGGCTCGCGCATCCAGGCGGTCAGGTCCGGCTGGGCGTCAAGCAGCGCACGGGCGCGGCGCAGCCGGTCGCGCAGCGCCCGGTCCGACAGGCCGAGCGAGGCGACGTGCGCGAGATAGTCCGGCAGCAGCCGATGATCAGAGGCGGTCACCGTCCGGGCGAGGGCGGCACTCACGGCTGGTCCATGACGGCGCGGGCCGCGGCGTACTCAGCGGCCAGGTGCTCGGTCGACAGATGGACGTAACGGGCCGTGGTCTCCGGGCTGACATGACCCATCAGCTGCCGCAGCACCAACAGGTCCATGCCGGCCGCGGCCAGCTCGGTGCCGTAGGTGTGACGCAGCCGGTGCGGCCGCACCCGCAGCTGACCGGAGCTGTCACGGTGCCGGCGAAACAGCGACCGCAGCCCCGCCTCGGTCAACGGCGCCCCGGCGGTCGGGCCGTGCAGGACCACGAAGCACTGCGGGGTCGCCAGCCCGGCCGGACGTTCCCGACGCAGGTAGGCACCGAGCTCGGTGAAGAACACCGCGTCGACCGGGACCACGCGTTCCCTGCCGCCCTTGCCAAGGACCCGCAGCCGGCGCCGGCCCATGTCGACGTCACGCAGCAGCAGCCCGCGGACCTCCGCCGAGCGCAGCCCGCCCAGCAGCATCGCGAGCACCAACGCCCGGTCCCGGTGCGTCCGCAGGTCGCCGACGAACACGTCCACGTCCGCGGGAGCCAGCGCCTCCGGCAGCAGCTGGTCCTGCCGGACCAGCCGGCCGCCGCTGCGCCGCCGGCCGGGCCCCAGATGACCCAGCAGGCCGCGCGGGACCGGACGCAGCCCGCTGCTGCGCCGCGGCGCCGGGACCGGGCTCACCGTGATCGTCTGGCGCATCACCAGGAACTCGAACAGGCCGCGGACAGCCGCGACCCGACGGTTCACCGTGGCCGGCGCGACCGACCGCGCCCGCAACGCCACCACCTTCCCCGAACTCGGGGCCGGCTGGTTCTGCCAGTCCACCCAGGCGAACACGTCCATCGCCGTGACCGACGCCAGCGGCCGCTCGAGCCCCATCAAAAAGCGCCCGAAGTTCAGCAGGTCGAACGCGTAAGCCCGTCGCGTCGCCGCAGAGAACGCCCGGACCCGCAGATGGTCCAAGAACGCGTTCGCCGCCTCCACGTCCGACCAGTCACCCGTGAGCTCGTGCTGCCCGTCCTCGCTCGTGCGGACCGTCAACACCATCACGCTCAGCCCCCGTCGTTGCTGTCAGCCTGACCGGCCCCGACCACAAGCCAGGGACCTCAAGCGGCCTGCTCGAGCGCGTCGCCCCAGGGCCGGTTAACAGATAGCGGGTTGGTCGACCAGATCTTGCGCCAGTGGGCTTGGGGGAAGTCGCTGAACGCGGTCAGGTCCGTCTTGGCCGCGAGCAGCAGCGCCGCGACGGCGGGGAACTGGCCGTGGAGCATGTCCGCGACGGTGTCAACCTGCTCGCGGACCTCGCGCTGGCCAGGTTGGGCGAACACCGTGCGGATCGTCGCGGCGACCATCTCCTGATGGCCTTTGCCGACCTTCGCGAGGGCGTTGCGCATGAAATGCACCCGGCAGCGCTGCCACGCGGATCCTTGCAGGACGGTGCCGATCGCGTTGACCAGGCCGCGGTGCGCGTCGCTGATCACCAGCTGGACGCCGGTCAGGCCGCGGTCGCGCAGCTCGCGCAGGAAATCGGTCCAGAACGCCTCGGTCTCGCTGTCCCCGCTCGCGCAGCCGAGGACCTCCCGGCGCCCGTCCGAGCTCACCCCGGTCGCGATCACGACCGCTTGGGAGACGACCCGGCCGTTCAGACGCACCTTGCAATAGGTCGCGTCGCAGAACACGTAAGGAAAGTCGACATGGTCCAGCGGACGGGCCCGCCAGATGGCGACCTCGGCGTCGAGCTGAGCGCAGATCCGCGACACCTCGCTCTTGCTGATCCCGGTGCCGCCCATCGCGACCACCAGGTCATCGACCCGGCGGGTGCTCACGCCCTCGACATAGGCCTGCATCACCACGGCGTGCAGCGCGACGTCGATCCGGCGGCGCGGCGCGAGCAGCGCCGGGAAGAACGACCCGGTCCGCACCTTCGGAATCCTGACCGTCAGGTCCCCGGCGGCGGTCGTGAGCAGCTTGTCGCGGGTGCCGTTGCGCTGCGTCGTACGCGCCTCGGTCCGCTCGTGCGGGCCGGCGCCGATCCTCGCAGTCGCCTCCGCGTCGATCAGGGCTTGCAAGACCGCGCCGAGCATCGTGCGCATCATGTCCGCGGCGTCAGAGCTCTTGAGCCCCTCGGCGAGCTCGAGCAGGGCAGAATCAGTCAGGGCCATCGCGTGGATCCTTGTCTCGGTGAGTTCCTTGGCGGGTTCTCACAGAGCCTCACGC
>JBBSTR010000038.1:0-22659 GCA_038235705.1 Mycobacteriales bacterium | reverse complement strand
TTCTCGTCGGATCCACGTGCGGGTGCGCCCAGTGTGCCCCGCCAGGCAGGATGAACGCATGCCTTCCGTCGCGCACGTACGCAGATGAGCCCGCTCCCGGTCGTGGACCGGCTGCTCCCAACCCCTGAGGCAGGTGAGCTGCTGGAGCTCGTGCGCGACGTCGCCGACCGCGAGCTGCTCCCGGCCGTCGACGCCGGCGAGGCCTCGGCGACCTTGCCGGACGGCCTGTTCGCGCGGCTCGGCGCGGTCGGTCTGCTCGGCCTGCCGTACGCCGAGGACCTGGGCGGCGGCGGTCAGCCCTACGTCGTCTGGTTGCAGGTGCTCGAGGAGCTGGCAGCCCGCTGGGCAGCGGTCGCGGTCGCCACGAGCGTGCACGCGCTGTCCTGTTTCGCGCTGGCCGAGCACGGCACGCCGGAGCAGCAGGAGCGGTGGTTGCCGGACCTGCTCGGGGGCAGCCTGCTCGGCGCCTACAGCCTGTCCGAGCCGCACTGCGGCTCGGACGCCGCGGCGCTGCGCTGCCGGGCCCGGGCCGAGGGCGACAGTGGTGCAGCCGACGGCTACGTGGTCGACGGGACCAAGAGCTGGATCACCAGCGGCGGGCTGGCGGACTCGTACACGACCTTTCTGCGTACGTCCGACGACGGTCCACGCGGGATCTCGTGCTTCCTGGTGCCGCGAGCTCTGCCGGGGCTGTCCTTCGGGCCGCCGGAGCACAAGATGGGCCTGTCGGCGGTGCCGACGACGACCGCGTACTACGACGGCGCGCACCTGTCCGCCGACCGGATGATCGGCGCGCCCGGGCAGGGGCTCTCGATCGCGTTCGAGGCGCTCGACGCCGGCCGGCTCGGCATCGCCGCCATCGCCACCGGGCTGGCGCACCGGGCGCTCACCGACGCCGTCGCGTACGCCAAGGAGCGCGAGGCGTTCGGCAAGCCGGTCATCGAGCACCAAGGGCTCGCGTTCCTGCTGGCCGACATGGCCGCGGCGGTGGACAGCGCGCGGGCGACCTATCTCGACGCGGCCCGACGCCGCGACGCCGGACGCCCCTACGGCCGGCAGGCGAGCGTCGCCAAGCTCGTCTGCACCGACGCCGCGATGCGGGTCACGACCGACGCCGTGCAGGTGCTCGGCGGCGCCGGCTACAGCAAGGACCACCCGCTGGAGCGCTACATGCGGGAGGCCAAGGTGATGCAGATCTTCGAGGGGACCAACCAGGTGCAGCGGCTGGTGATCAGCCGTCACCTCTGAGCTGTCCCCCGGCCGTACCGGGGAAGATGGAGCCGCCTGTCGGAATCGAACCGACGACAACCTCATTACGAGTGAGGTGCTCTACCGACTGAGCTAAGGCGGCGTTCTGCGGTGGTGCGCGGGTGAGTCTAGGGCAGCCCCCGCCCCGGCCGGCGGTGTCCTCGGCGCCGGGCCAGGGACCGGGTCAGCGCAGGGCCAGCGCCATCGCCTCGACCGCGAGCAGCTGCGCGACGTTCTCCTCAAGGTCCGTGCGGCAGGCCAGGATCGCGTCGACGCGGTGCAGCGTGGCCTCAGCGGTGGTGGCCCGGGCGAGGAGGGCGGTCTGCTCGCCGAGGTCGCCGTGCACGAGGTCCACCCCCGCACCGAGCTGCACCACGAGCACGTCGCGGTAGAAGGCCAGCAGGTCGACCAGGGCGCGGTCCAGCGCCTCGCGCCGCGACTGCGTGCCTCGGCTCTTCTGATCCTTCTCCAGCTGGGTGGTAGCCCCCTTCAGGCCGCGGGGGCCGCCGGCGAAGCCCTTGCCGGTCACGCCGACCCCGAACGCTCGATCCAGGCCCTCGCGCTCGGCCTCGTCCCGGGGCGCGTTGACCGCGCTCGACTCCCGCGCCGCGGCGTCGACCAGCTCCTTGGCCGCGGCCAGCGCAGTACCGACGGTCCCGAGCGACCGCGGCAGCTGGAGCACCTCACGCCGCTCGGTCCGCGCCGCCTCGTCGGTCGCGAGCCGCCGGGCGCGGGGCACGTTGCCCTGGGCGGCGCGGGCGGCGAAGGCCGCCATCGACGGCTCGATCCCGTCCCGACCGGCGAGGTCAGCCGCGAGCGCACCGCAGGAGGGGGTCACCAGTGGGACCAGCCGGCAGCGGGACCGGATGGTCGGCAGCAGGTCCTCGGTGCTCGGCGCACAGAGGACCAGGACGCTGTGCGGCGGGGGCTCCTCCACCGCCTTGAGCACCGTGTTCGAGGTGCGCTCCTCCATCCGCTCCGCGTTCTCGACCACGGTCACCTGCCAACGGCCGAGCGTCGGCAGGCGCGCGGACCGCTGGATCAGCTCCCTTGCCTTCTCGATCGTCAGGTGCAGCTGCTCGGTCGCGATCAGGGCCACGTCGGCGTGGTTGCCGATCAGGCTCTGGTGACAGCCGTCGCACTGTCCGCAGCCGGGCTCGCCCGGGTCGGTGCACTGCAGTGCGGCCGCAAAGGCGCGAGCGGCGTCCTCCCGCCCGGCGCCCGGCGGACCGGTGAACAGCCACGCGTGCGTCATCTCCCCGCGGGCCTGCCCCCCGGCCCGGACGCGTCGGGCGTCCTGAGATGCCGCGGTCAGCTGGGCCACCACCCGGTCCTGGCCCACCAGGGCGTCGAACACGCTCACGCCGGCACCGTCGAGACGTCGGGCAGCAGCTCGGCCAGCCGGGCCCGGATCGCCTCGGTCGTGGCCTCGGGCGCCCGGCTCGCGTCGAGCACCAGGTAGCGGTCCGGGGCGGCGTCGGCCAGGCGGAGAAAGCCCTGCCGCACGCGCTGGTGGAAAGCGAGCGACTCGCCCTCGAGCCGGTCCGGGGAGCCGACCCGGCGGGCGCGTGCGAGACCGATCTCGGGGTCGACGTCGAGCAGCACCGTGAGGTCCGGCACGAGGCCCTGGGTCGCCCACCGGGAGAGGTCGGCGACGCCGTCCAGCGTGCGCCCGGCGCCCTGGTAGGCGAGCGAGCTGTCGACGTAGCGGTCGGTGAGCACCACGGCGCCACGCACCAGCAGCGGTCGCACGACGGTGTCGACGTGCTGCGCCCGGTCGGCGGCGTAGAGCAGCGCCTCGGCGCGCGGCGACAGATCGCTGCGGGGGTCCAGCAGCAGCTCGCGCAGGCGCCGGCCCTCCTCGGTGCCACCCGGCTCACGGGTGACGACGACCTCGTGCCCGGCCGCGACGACCCAGTCCCGGAGCGCGGTCAGCTGGGTCGACTTGCCGGCCCCCTCGCCACCCTCCAGCGCGACGAACAGGCCGGTGCGCGGACCACGGTCGTGCTGGCGGTGGACCAGCGACCAGAGGTCGGAGCGCAGCCGCACGCCCTTGCGGTCGTCCATCTGACGGTAGGACGCGAACCCGACCGCGACGGTCAGCACACCGCCGGCCAGCAGCACGGTGGCGGTCCCGTTGACCGCGACCGTGCCGAGACCCGGCAGGTGGACCTTCCTCAGCCCGATCGCGCCGGCGGCCAGCGGGGACGCTGCGAGCGTGCCGAGCAGCGTGACGCGCATGAGGGACTGGACGAGCGCGATCGTGCGGCCGCGCACCGCGTCCTCGACCTCTCCGCCGAGCAGGGTCAGGCCCACCACGTACGCCACCCCGGCGAAGCCGCCGGCCAACAGCACGGCCGACGCGGCGACCCAGAGCACCGGGATGAGCGCGAGCACGATCAGGAAAGCCCCGGCGAGCACGACCGACAGGCCGAAGGCGCGACGTCGCGAGAACCCGCCGAGCGCGATCGGCCCGAGCCCCACCCCGCTGGCGATACCGACGAAGACGGCGGCGAACAGCAGACCGTAGGCGCTGTCCCCGCCCTTCAGCACCGACTCGGCGAACGGCCGGCCGAGGCCGACGACAGCTCCGGTCGCGGCGAGCGTGCCGAGGATGCCGACCAGCAGCCCGCGCACCAGGGCGCTCGTGCCGGCGAAGACCAGCCCTTCCCGGATGCTGGCGAGCAGGGTCGGCTGCGGCTCGCCGGGGTCGCGGACGTGGGCCGCTCCGTCCGTCGGCTTGAGGTCGATCCGCGACACCTGCGCCGCAGCGAACAGGAAAGACGCCGCGTTGACCGCCAGCGCAATCACCGCCGCGTCCTTGGTCAGCAGACCGAGCCCGGAGAAGACGAGGGCGGCGATCGGCGCGCTGCCGTAGGTGGCGACCAGGCTGAGCTGGTTGGCGTTCTCCAGATCGCGCCGCGGCAGCAGGTTGGGGACCGAGGCCTCCTTGGCCGGGATCCAGAACAGGCTGAGACCTTCGACGATCAACGACGCTACGTAAAGCCAGATCAGCGCCAGCGAGGCGTCTCCGAGCACCGCGACCAGCGGGATCGAGCCGAAGAACAGAGCACGCAGCAGGTCGGTGACCACCATCGTTCGGCGGCGGTCGAAGCGGTCGGCCAGCGCTCCCGCCAGCGGGCCCAGCACGGCCGCGGGCAGCAGCCGGACGACGAGCACACCCGCGATGGCAAAACTCTGCTGGTTGAGCCCGTCCACCAGGCTCGCGGTGAGCGCGGTGATGGCCACCAGCCCGAGCCAGTCACCGCTGCTGGACAGGATCAGCGCGAGGAACAGCTGGCGGAACCGCCGGGAGCGCAGGGCTCCTGACCACCGGATCCCTGCCACCCGCTGAGCGTACGGGTCAGGCCTTCTTCGGGGTGCGCTTGGCGGGCCGTCCTGCCGTCTTCTTGGCCGGGGCGCGCTTCGCCGGCGCCCGCTTGCTGGGAGCCTTCTTGGGTGCTGGGCCACGGGCGCGACGCTCGGCCAGCAGCTCGGCAGCCCGCTCGTCCTCGAGCCCCTCGGGCGTGTCGCCCTTCCGGAGCGACGCGTTGGTCTCGCCGTCGGTGACGTACGGGCCGAAGCGACCCTCCTTGACGACCATCTCCCCGCCGGAGACCGGGTCGTTGCCGAGCGTCTTGAGCGGCGGCTTCGGGGCGGCCCGCTTGCCGTACTGCTTGGGCTGCGCCAGCAGGTGCAGCGCCTCTTCGAGCGAGATCGTGAGCAGCGCCTCCTCGGTCTCGACGCTCCGCGACTCCTTGCCCCGGGAGACGTAAGGTCCGTAGCGCCCGTTCTGCGCGGTCACCGGCTCGCCCTCGGACTCGCCGAGGGTCCGCGGCAGGGTGAGCAGGGTGAGCGCCTGCTCCAGCGTGATCGTCTCGAGGTCCATGCTCGCGAACAACGACCCGGTCGGCGGCTTGTCCTTGGACCCTTCCGGCAGCACCATCGAGACGTACGGCCCGTAGCGGCCGTTGCGCGAGACCACGTCGTAGCCGGTCGTCGGATCCTGACCGAGCAACCGGTCGCCGCTCGGCGCGTTGGCCAGCTCGATGGCGCGCTCGACCGTCAGCTCGTCCGGGGGGATCTCCTCGGGCAGCGACGCGCGGGCGGCGCCGTCCTCACGACCGATCGTCACGTACGGGCCGTAACGGCCGACCCGCACGATGACCTCGGTGCCGGCCTGGTCCTGCCCCTCGGGCACCCGGCCGATCACGATCGAGTTGATGTCGCGGGCGTCGATGTCCTCGAGCCGCTCGTTGACCATCTTCTTCAGGCCGCCCTGGCGGTTGACCCCACCCTCGTGGCCCTCCTCGGACCCGAAGTAGAAGCGTGTCAGCCAGCTCTCGGAGTCGCCCTGACCGCCGGCGATGACGTCGAGGTCGTCCTCCAGGCTCGCGGTGAAGCCGTAGTCGACCAGGCGTGCGAAGTGCCGCTCGAGCAGGTTCATGACCGCGAACGCGAGCCAGGTCGGGACGAGCGCGCTGCCCTTCTTCCACACGTAGCCGCGGTCCTGCACGGTCGAGATGATCGAGGCGTACGTCGACGGCCGGCCGATCCCCAGCTCCTCGAGCCGCTTGACCAGGCTCGCCTCGGTGTAGCGCGCCGGCGGGCTGGTGGTGTGGCCCTCCGCCGTCAGACGAGTGACGCTGAGCGCGTCTCCCTGCTTCACCTGCGGAAGCCGCTTGTCGGTCGTGGCGGCCTCGGCCGTGTCTTCGTCGGAGCTCTCCACGTACGCCCGCATGAAGCCCTGGAACTCGATGATCGTGCCGCTCGCGGAGAACTCCGCGTCGGTGCCGTCGGCGGTCTGCGCACCGAGCCGCACGGTCGAGCTGGTGCCGCGCGCGTCGGCCATCTGGCTGGCGACGGTGCGCTGCCAGATCAGCTCGTAGAGGCGCAGCTCGTCGGCGCTGACCTCGCGCGCCACCTGGCCGGGGGTGCGGAAGCTGTCCCCGGAGGGCCGGATCGCCTCGTGGGCCTCCTGGGCGTTCTTCACCTTCTTGGCGTACGAGCGGGGTGCGTCCGGCACGTACTCCGGCCCGTACAGCTCGCGGGCCTGCTGGCGGGCGGCCTTGAGCGCCGTCTCCGACAGGTTCGTGCTGTCGGTGCGCATGTAGGTGATGTGGCCGTTCTCGTACAGCCGCTGCGCGGTCTGCATCGTGCGCTGCGCGCTGAACCGCAGCTTGCGGCCGGCCTCCTGCTGCAGGGTGCTGGTCATGAACGGCGGGCTGGGCTTGCGGGTGTAGGGGCGCGACTCGACCGATCGCACCGCGAACTCGGCGCCCTCGAGCCGTTGGACGAGGGAGGTCACGCTGGCCTCGTCGAGCAGCGTCACCTCTGCTCCAGCCTTGAGCCCGCCGGTCGCGGCGTCGAAGTCCTTGCCGGTGGCGAGCCGGGTGCCGTCGACCTGGATCAGGGTTGCCGTCAGGTTTTCCGCATCCTTGCTGAAAACGCCTTCGACATCCCAGTAGGAGCCTTCGCGGAACGCCATCCTGGCGCGCTCGCGCTCGACGACGATCCGGGTCGCGACCGACTGCACGCGACCCGCCGACAGCCGCGGCATCACCTTCTTCCACAGGACCGGGCTGACCTCGTAGCCGTAGAGCCGGTCGAGCACCCGCCGGGTCTCCTGCGCGTCCACCAGGTGGGTGTCCAGCTCGCGTGGGTTGTCGACGGCGGCCTGGATCGCTGCCTTGGTGATCTCGTGGAAGACCATCCGGCGCACCGGGACCTTCGGCTTCAAGGTCTCGAGCAGGTGCCAGGCGATGGCCTCGCCCTCGCGGTCCTCGTCCGTCGCGAGGTACAGCTCGGAGGCGTCCTTGAGCAGGGCTTTGAGCTTCGCGACCTGCTGCTTCTTGTCCTGGCTGACGACGTACAGCGTCTCGAAGCCGTTGTCGACGTCCACCCCGAGCCGCGCCCAGGCCTGGCCCTTGTGGCTCGCCGGGACGTCGGCGGCGTTCTTCGGCAGGTCCCGGATGTGGCCGATGCTCGACTCCACGACGTAGCCCGCCCCGAGGTAACCGGCGATCGTCTTCGCCTTGGCGGGCGACTCGACGATGACCAGCCGGGTGCCGTTGGGCGCAGCCGTGCTGGCGCGCTTTCCACCCTTGGGTGGGGCGACGGGGGTGTCGGTCTCGGTCACGCTGCTCCGGTCTGTCACGGCTGGTCTCGGTGGGTCCTGACGCTGGGCACCGTACGGCCTCTCTCCTCCGGGTATCCGTACGGTGCTTGCAAGACTCTCTTTGCAAAGAAATCTTTGCGGTCTAGCCTGAGCGCCATGAGCGAACCGCGCACCGTCCGGATCACCGATCCCGAGACCTTGAGGGCACTGGCCCATCCCCTGCGGATCCGCCTGCTCGGTCTGCTGCGCGCCGAGGGTCCCTCGACGGCCAGCCGGCTCGGCGAACGGGTCGGCGAGAGCTCGGGCGCGACCTCCTACCACCTGCGCGAACTGGCCCGGTACGGCTTCGTCGAGGACGCGCCCGGGCTAGGAACCGGCCGGGAGCGGTGGTGGCGGGCGCTGCACGAGATCAGCTCGTGGGACGACGACGCCTTCGACCCCGAGCTGGTGGGTGCGGTGCAGCGGCGGGTCGTCGAGTCGCGCGCGCTGGCCTACACCGGCTGGCTCCAGGACCTCGGGGTCGTCCCGGACACCGCCCAGTTCAGCGACCGGCTGCTGCACCTCACCCCGGACCAGACCCGCGGGCTCGGCGCCGAGCTCGCCGCGGTCCTCGCGCGCTGGTACGACGAGGAGTCCGCCGAGCCGGGAGCGAGCGGCACGGCGCCGGTGCTGGTCTTCGCAGACGCCTTCCCGATCACCGAGCTGCGCCTGTGACAGGCCCCGCTGCTCCGCGATCTCCCCTCCGCCGCGGGTCTGTTCGGCGATCTTCGCCTCGCGTCGACGACACGCCGGCGCGGGACGACGCGGGGGGAAGATCGTCGGGGCTACGGGGGCCGCTGACGCTCCGGCAGGCCGAGCGCCGATTCGTCGGGCTCACTGCGCTGAGGTGGCTCCCGATCGGGTTCGTGGCGCCGGTGCTGGTGCTGCTCGCTCGTTCACGTGGCCTGTCCGCGATCGACATCGGCACGGTCTTCACGGTGATGGGTCTGGTGACGGTCGGCGCCGAACTGCCGACCGGCGGGCTCGCCGACACCGTCGGACGCCGCCCCGTCCTGCTGATGTCCAGCGGGCTGAGCCTGGTCGGCCTGCTGGTGCTGGCCGCGTCCCGGGGCCTGTTGTCGTTCACCGTCGGCGGGGCGATCCTCGGCCTCTCGCGGGCGCTGGACTCCGGGCCGCTCGAGGCGTGGTTCGTCGACGCGACGCAAGCGGCCGTGCCGGGCTCGGGCACGACGCGGGGGCTGTCCCGAGGTGGCGTCGCCGACGGGCTTTCTCTGGCCCTCGGAGCGCTGCTCGGCGGCCTGCTGCCCGTGCTGTTCGGCGACCTCCTGGTTCTGCCGTTCCTGGTCGCGGCCGGGCTGACGGCCGTGAGCATGGTCTCAGTGCTGGCGCTCATGATCCCGGTAGGCACGACCGCAGGTCGGCGAGGCCCGGTGCAATCTCTCGTCGAGGGCGTCCGTGACGTGCCGCGGACCGTTGGCGAGGCCGCCGGGCTCGCCCGACGAGACGCGACGCTGCGGCTGCTGCTGACCGTCTCGCTGGGGACCGGATGGGTGTTGGGGACGATCGAGCTGCTCGGGCCGCTCGAGGCCGCCGACCTGGCTGGTGGCGATTCGGCCGGCGGTGTCGCGTGGGGCCTGGTGCTCGGCCTCGGCTTCCTCGGGGCGGGCATCGGCTCCGGGCTCGCCCTGGCGGCACGACGCCTGGCCCAGGGGTCGATCGCCCGGTCCTGCGCCGTGCTGACCGTCCTTGGCGCGGGCGCCCTGCTCGTGCTCGGTTCCGCCGGGTCGGTCTTGCTGCTCGGCATCGGCGCGGTGCTGTTCTACCTGTTCAACGGGGCTGGCTCCCCGCTGCGGGGGTCGCTGCTGCACAACCGTGTTGCTGCCGGTCAGCGCACCACCATGCTCTCCGTGAGCTCGCTGGCCGTGCAGCTGGGCGCCGTGATCGCCACCCAGGTCCAACCGCGCATCTACTCCGCGTTCGGAGCCCTGCCGAGCTTCACGGTCGCGTCAGGTGTCCTTCTCCTGCTCGCCCTCGTCCAGCTGCGCCTACCGCCCTTGCGTCCGCCCGACGGGGGTTCTGGCATCGGGGGATCCCCTGATGGGTCGGCCGGACCGCAGAGGCGACTCCCTGACTTTTAGACTGTCAGGAACCCCTGCAGCACCAGGTCACGCACGACGGGCAGCACCTGGGCAGCGGCCTCGGCGTCGGTGAGCCCGGCGCCGGCCGCCAGCACGGACAGCAGCGCCCCGAGCGGTCGCTCACCGTCACAGCCGGCCAGCAGCGCGGAGCCGTAGGCGTCCACCTCACCGGTCCAGCGCAGCCCGGCCTGCTGCACCAGCTGCTGGTCGACCACGCCCCAGCCGTCCGGCTCGGCGACCGCGGTCTGCACGAGCCGGACGTCCTCGCGCAGCACCAGCCGAGCCGCGAGCAGGTCGCCGTCGAGCGTCTCCAACGCGTCGAAGTGCTGCAGCACCTGGTCGCCCCAGGTCTCTGCGAGCGGCTGCGACGGTGTCTGCAGCACCACCCGCTCTCGGCCTGGCCGCATCGCGATCACCCCGAACGCCACCGCCTCGACGTCGGACAGCGCCTCCATCCACGGCTCGTACGCCTGGGCGAAGCTCTGATCGCCGTCCCGCAGCCAGGCCGTCACGTAGTCCTGCGGTGCGGCCAGCTCACGCTGCACGACGAGCGCGTCGCAGCCGGTCCCGACGAACCACCCGCGCACGCGGTCGTCTCCGTCCTCGCCGGCGAGGTGCAACCAGCTGGCGAGCATCACCGCGCTGCCCCCGGGCAGCAGGTGCTCGCCGACTCCCGCGACCAGGCGTCGACAGACCTCGTCCCCGTCGAGCCCCGCGTCCCGGTAGGTGAACCGCGCCTGTGGCCCGATCACGAACGGCGGGTTGCTGACCAGCAGGTCGAAGCGCTCGCCGGCCGCGGGCTCGAGCAGGTTGCCGGTGCGTACGTCGAGGTCCAACCCGTTCAGCGCCGCCGCCAGTCGGGCGTACGCAGACGCGCGAGGGCTCGCGTCGGTGGCCGTGACCGCTCCGCTGTGCCGGGCGGCGAGCAGCGCCTGCACCCCGCAGCCGGCACCGACGTCCAGCGTCCGACCGACGTGCCGACGAGGGGTGGCGGCGGCGAGCGTCAGGCTGGCGGCGCCGACCCCGATCACGGTGTCGCGGTCGAAGCCGGGAGGGTCGTGCGGGACGAGCACCTCGGCGCCGTCGTGCAGCACCGCCTGCAACCTGACCCGAGCGGTCCCGTCGGGCAGCAGCCAGCCTGCCGGCACCCCGGTCGCGCCGCGCGGCGGGACGCCGACGACGAACAGGCGGGCGAGGTCGTCGATCGCGCCGTCCCCCAACCGGCGAAGGACCGGCTCGCGCTCGCCGCGGTCGAGGTGCTCGCGGTAGCCGGCGCCCAGGAGCGCCCCCAGGGCGAGCGCGGACCAGCCGGCGTCGTCCAGCAGGGCCCGCACCCGGGGTGCGTCGGGCAGCAGCAGGTCGGGGTCGGTCAGCACCCGGCCGAGGCTAGACCGGGGCGCTCTCCTCGACCGGCTGACCGGCAGGCTCGAGGCCGGCGTTGCCGCGCCTGTTGGAGATCGTCACCGCCACGATGATGCCGATCGCGGCCAGGGCGGCGATCGTGTAGCGGATCCCGTCGTTGGTGTTGTTGCCGATCGCGTACGTCACCACGCTCGGCGAGATCAGCAGCGCCACCAGGTTCATCACCTTCAGCAGCGGGTTGAGCGCCGGCCCGGCGGTGTCCTTGAACGGGTCACCGACCGTGTCGCCGATGATCGTCGCCTCGTGGGCCGGGGAGCCCTTCCCGCCGTGGTTGCCGTCCTCGACCAGCTTCTTGGCGTTGTCCCACGCGCCACCGGAGTTGGACAGGAACACCGCCATCAGCACGCCGGCGCCGATCGAGCCGGCGAGGAACGCGCCGAGCGGCTGATAGCCGAGCGCGAAGCCGACCGCGATCGGCGACAGCACCGCGAGCAGGCCCGGGGTGGCCAGCTCGCGCAGCGAGTCCTTCGTGCAGATGTCGACGACGCGGGCGTAGTCGGGCTTCTCGGTGTAGTCCATGATCCCGGGCTTGGTGCGGAACTGCTCGCGCACCTCGTAGACCACCCGGCCGGCGGCCCGGGCGACGGCCTGGATCGCGAGGCCGGAGAACAGGAACACCACCGAGGCGCCGATGATCAGCCCGAACAGCAGGTTCGGCTTCTCGATCGACAGCGAGAAGTCGCTCGCGTTGCGGCCCGCCTCGACCAGGGCGCGCTCGACCTCCGTCCGGAAGGAACCGAACAGCGCCGTGGCGGCCAGCACGGCGGTCGCGATCGCGATGCCCTTGGTGATCGCCTTCGTGGTGTTACCGACGGCGTCGAGGCTGGTGAGCACCTTGGCGCCCTCCTCGGTGACCTCGCCGGACATCTCGGCGATGCCCTGGGCGTTGTCGCTGATCGGGCCGAAGGTGTCCATCGCGACGATGACGCCGACCGTGGTGAGCAGGCCGGTGCCGGCGAGGGCGACAGCGAACAGGGCGACGACGGTGGACCCGCCGCCGAGCAGGAACGCGGCGTAGACGGCGCCGCCGATGAGCAGCGCGGAGTAGACGGCGCTCTCCAGGCCCACCGAGATGCCGGCGAGGATGACGGTCGCCGCGCCGGTGAGCGAGCTCTTGCCGATCTCGCGCACGGGCTTACGACTGGTCTCGGTGAAGTAGCCGGTGAGCACCTGGATGAGGCTCGCGAGCACGATGCCGATGATGACCGCGCCGATCGCGACGATCCGGGGGTTCGCGTCGCTGGTCGTGCCGCCGGACAGCTCGCCGAACGTCGCGGGGAGGTAGAGGAAGGAGGCGATCGCGACCAGCACCGCCGAGACGATCGCGGACGCGAAGAAGCCGCGGTTGATGGCGCTCATGCCCGTGCGGTCGGCGTCGCGGGGTGAGGTGCCGTAGATGCCGACGAGTGCGGTGAGCACGCCGATCGCCGGGACGATCAACGGGAAGACCAGGCCCTGCGAGCCGAAGGCGACCTGGCCGAGGATGAGCGCGGCGACCAGCGTGACGGCGTAGGACTCGAACAGGTCCGCGGCCATGCCGGCGCAGTCCCCCACGTTGTCGCCGACGTTGTCGGCGATGGTCGCGGCGTTGCGCGGGTCGTCCTCGGGGATGCCCTGCTCGACCTTGCCGACCAGGTCCGCGCCGACGTCGGCGGCCTTGGTGAAGATGCCGCCGCCGACCCTCATGAACATCGCGAGCAGCGCGCCGCCGAAGGCGAAGCCCTCGAGCACCCGGGGCGCCTGATCGTTGTAGAGGATGAGGACGAGGGAGGCACCCAGCAGACCGAGCCCGACGGTGAACATGCCGACGACGCCGCCGGCCCGGAAGGCGATCCGCAGCGCCTGCTTGGTGCCGTGGTCGTTGGCCGCCGCCGCGACCCGCAGGTTGGTCCGGGTCGCGAGCGTCATGCCGATGAAGCCGACCGAGGCGGAGAAGATCGCGCCGACCGCGAAGAAGATCGATCGGCCGACCCGGACGCTGCCGTCATCGGCCGGGAGCAGGAACAGCAGGGCGAACACCAGGACGGCGAAGACCGCGAGCGTCCTGAACTGACGGCTCAGGTAGGCCGCGGCGCCCTCCTGCACGGCCTTGCTGATCTCCTGCATCTTCGGGGTGCCCTGGCCGTGGGACAACACCTCGCGGGCGAACAGGCCTGCGAAGCCCAGAGCCACCAGGGAGACCGCCAGCACGACATACACGATGATCTTGTCGCCGCTGGCCACGGACGCGAGGTCAGGGGCTTGGCCGAGCAGGGCGAGCGGTGCGGCGGACATGTTCCTCCTGGGGCCGAGGCCGACCGTCCGGTCGGACACGTGCGTCGGAGCATGTCACAACGAGACACTCGCAATAGCCGCAGGTCACACCGGCGCGCCGACCACCGCTCAGGTCAGGCGGGCGACAACGAGGTGCTCGGCGTGCCCGGGACCAGCGTGACCGGGAGCGGCCAGCGCATCGTGACCGTGGTGCCCCGCCCGCCCGGTCCAGGCTCGACGGCGACGTCGTCGACGAGCCCTCCCAGCAGCGCGAGCAGCAGGTCCGGGCTCACGTCGAGGTCACCGGCCTCGTTGTGGTCGTCGAGCAGGTCGTCCCCCAACGACTCGGCACCGCCATGCGGACCCGCCGGGGGCCCTTCGTCGGTGACCGCGACCGACAGCCCGGTGGCATCGTCGGAGACGGCCACCACGACCGGCGTGTCTGGCGCGTGACGTCGGTGCTGACCCACGGCCCGGGAGCAGGCCTCGCCGAGCGCGAGGCGCAGCTCGTCGACGTAGCGGTCCTCCAGCCCCGCCCGGCGCGCTGCGGCGAGCACGACGAGGCGGGCGGTGCGCACGTGCTCCGGCAGGGCCGGCAGACGCAGCTCGACGACTGCCACGGCTCTAGTCCGTCGCCGCGACGGCCTCGTCGACCGAGGAGTGGATCGGGAAGACCTTGGTCAGACCGGTGATCCGGAAGATCTTCAGGATGCGCTCCTGGGTGCACACCAGACGCAGCGAGCCCTCGTGGGCGCGCACCCTCTTGAGCCCGCCCACCAGCACGCCGAGCCCGGTCGAGTCGAGGAACTCCACGCCTTCCATGTCGACGACAAGGTGGTACTGGCCGCTGCTGACCAGGTCGATCAGCTGCTCCCGCAGCTTGGGCGCCGTGTAGACGTCGATCTCGCCGCCGACGACGACGACCGTGCGGTCCCCGGCCGGGCTGGACTCGGTGCGGGTCGACAGGGACAGGTCCACGGATGTTCCTCCGGTGCTGTGGTGCGGGAAAGGCCGGCGCGGGGGCAGGCCGATGCGGAAGGTCCCCGGTCGCCTACCCGGCAAGCCCACGATCAACCCAGGCCCGATGATGGAGGGACCGTGACGTCTGCTCCCGCCCGCTCCGCCAGCCTGCTGGCCCGCCTCGCGCTCGACCCCTCCCGCGCCGAGCGGATCACGCACGTCGAGCACGTGCCGGCCCGCGAGGGTCGTACGACCGACTGGCCCGACTGGGTCCCGCCGCTCCTGCGCGAGCGGCTGGCGCTGCGGGGCGTGACGAAGCCGTATGAGCACCAGGCCCGCGCCGCGGACCTCGCCTGGGGCGGGCGGTCGGTCGTGGTCAGCACCGGGACCGCGAGCGGCAAGTCGCTGGCGTACCTGCTGCCGGTGCTCGCCTCCCAGCTGGAGCACGAACGGCCGACCGCGCTCTACCTCTCCCCCACCAAGGCGCTCGCGACCGATCAGCTGCGGGCCGTACGCGCGCTGAACCTCATGGCGGTGCGCGCGGCGACCTACGACGGCGACACCGCCAGGGAGGAGCGTGACTGGGTCCGGCGGCACGCACGGCTGATCCTCACCAACCCCGACATGCTCAACGCCTCGATGCTGCCGCGGCACGCCGACCTCGCGACGTTCTTCCGCGGGCTGCGGTTCGTCGTCGTGGACGAGTGCCACACCTACCGCGGGGTGTTCGGCTCCCACGTCGCGCAGGTGCTGCGCCGCCTGCGGCGGGTCTGCGCGCGCTACGGCTCCGAGCCCACCTTCGTGCTCGCCTCCGCCACCTCCGCCGACCCGGCCGGCTCGGCGACCCTGTTGACCGGGGTGCCGGTCGACGCGGTCGACGAGGACGCGAGCCCGCGCGGGCACACCGAGTTCGCGCTGTGGGAACCGCCGCTGGTCGACTCGGGGCGCGGCGAGAACGGGGCTCCCGTACGCCGGTCCGCCACGGCCGAGACCGGTGACCTGCTCGCCGACCTGGTCGTGGAGGGGGCGCGCACGCTCGCGTTCGTCCGTTCGCGCAGAGGCGCGGAGACTGTGGCGCTGTCGGCGCGACGTGCGGTCGAGGAGGCCGTCCCCTCGTACGGCTCACGGGTGGCGGCCTACCGCGCGGGCTACCTGCCCGAGGAGCGCCGCGAGCTGGAACGCCGGCTGCAGTCCGGCGAGCTGCTGGGCGTGGCCGCGACCAACGCCCTGGAGCTCGGGGTCGACGTGGCCGGGCTCGACGCGGTCGTGCTCACCGGCTGGCCGGGGACGGTGGCCTCGGTCTGGCAGCAGGCCGGTCGTGCGGGACGGGCCGGGCAGGGCGCGCTCGCCGTGTTCGTCGCTCGCGACGACCCGCTGGACACCTACCTGGTGCACCACCCGGAGGCCCTGTTCGGACGGCCGGTCGAGGCGACCGTTCTCGACCCGACGAACCCGTACGTGCTGGGTCCGCACCTCTGCTGCGCCGCCGCCGAGCTGCCCCTCACCGAGGAGGACCTGCCGCTGTTCGGCGACCCCGAGCAGGTACGCCTGCTGCTCGGTGACCTGGTGCGCACAGGCGTGCTGAGACATCGTCCCAAGGGCTGGTTCTGGACCTCGCGCGACCGGCCGTCGGCCGACCTGCGGGGAGGCGGCGGTCCGCCCGTACGTCTGGTCGAGAGCGGCACCGGACGTCTTCTCGGGACGGTCGACAACGCGGCCTCGCACAGCCAGGCGCACGCCGGCGCGGTCTACCTGCACCAGGGCGAGAGCTATCTCGTCGAGTCGCTCGACCTCGACGACGCGGTCGCGCTGGTGCACCGGGCGGAGCCGGACCACTCGACGTCGGCTCGCGAGGTGACCGACCTCCGCCTGGTGGACACGCTGCGCTCACGGGTGTGCGACGGCGTGCAGCTGGCGTTCGTCATCGTCGACGTCAGCCACCAGGTCGTGTCGTTCCTGCGGAAGCGTCGCGGGTCCGGCGAGGTCCTCGGCGAGGAGCCGCTGGACCTGCCGGTCCGGGAGCTGCGCACCAAAGCGGTGATGTACACGGTGTCGCAGGACCTCCTGGAGCGCGCCGGGCTCGCCGAGGCCGACGTCCCGGGCGCGCTGCACGCGGCCGAGCACGCTGCGATCGGGCTCCTGCCGTTGTTCGCGACCTGCGACCGCTGGGACATCGGAGGGGTCTCGACGGCCCTTCACGAGGGAACCGGGGAAGCGACGGTCTTCGTGTACGACGGGCACCCGGGCGGGGCCGGCTTCGCCGAGCGCGGGTACGCCCGGGCGCCGGCGTGGCTGCAGGCCACCCGGGACGCCATCGCGTCCTGCGAATGCGCGTCCGGCTGCCCCTCCTGCGTGCAGTCGCCCAAGTGCGGCAACGGCAACGCGCCGCTGTCGAAGGCCGGGGCCGTCCGGCTGCTCGACGTGGTCCTGACCGCGCTGACCGTCCCCGCCTGACCCGCGGCTCGCCTGGCCGGGCTCATCAGGGGTTCCCCCGACGAGCCCGGCCTGCCAGGCCCGCAGGTCACCGCGCAGCCGCAGCACCCTGTGCGGGTCCGGCGCGGGCACGTGTGCGCACCGTCCCGAGCGCGCCGACCCGACCATCCGGGCGTACGAGGACCTGCACGTCGACGGTGTCTCCGAGGCCGTCGGCCCCGCCCACGAACCGGCAGCCGGCCAGCTCCGCGCCCTGGGCGGCGGCCACCTGCCCCGCGTACGCGCAGGCGGCCGGTTCTCCCTCCGACGAGCGGCTCGCGGCGGCGAGGGCAGCCAGGTCGGCCGCGACCGCCGCCCGGTGCCGCGCCACCGCGACCGTGCCCAGCGCGGTGAGCAGCACCGCGAGCGTGGTGAGGACCGACGCCAGCCCGAGGACCAGGATCGTGGCGGACCCGCACTGCCGGTCCTCGGCGCCGGTCACGGCTGCTCCTCCAGCGCTGCCGCCCGTCCGGCGACGTCGACGCCGGGCAGCGTCGCGAGCACGCCGCCGAGCGCCTTCACCTCGGCGCGCACGACGACCAGAACCTGCCCGCCGGACCGCGCGACCTCGACCCGGGCACCGGGAGGTGCCACCGCCCGGGCGGCGGACTCGACCGCCGCCGCGCTGTCTCCTCGGGCGGCGGCTCTGGCGGCAAGGCCCGCGGCGTCGGTGCAGCGCAGCTGGGCACCGACCGCGGTCAGGGCCCACACCCCGAACGCGAGCACGATCAGCAGGACGGGGAGCACGACGGCAGTCTCGGCCGTGGTGCTGCCCCGGTCGCCCCGGGCCGGGCCGGATGCCCTGACCGGGACGCGGGGCTCGTTCAGAACGTGACCCTGAGCGCCCTGGAGATGACACCGCGCAGCAGCTCGAGCACGGCGCTGCTCGTGATGATCTTGTAGAGCACTCCTGCGAAGCCTGCGGCGGCGACGGTGCCGACGGCGTACTCGGCGGTGGACATCCCTTCCTCGCCCGGACCGGCGTCCCCGTTCCCGTGGACGCGGCTCGCGACCCGGACGGGGAGCGACCTCAACGACAGCAGCCAGCTCACGTCGCTGCGCTGGTCGGCCTCGTCGGGCTGGGTGGCGGCGGGCTGAGCGGCGGGTCGTGCGGGGCTGAGCGTGGACGGGGACATCGGACCTCCTGGTCTTGCCGGTCGGGCGACCGGCGACGTACCGGTCGGCTGACCGGCAGCGCCGACGCTGCCGGTCGACCGGGCCTGCTGGGCGGCGTCGCGAGCGGGTGGGGACGCCTGTGGACGGGGGTCCGTCGGGAGGCGAACAGACGTGCTCCCCGTTCACAGCCCGGACAGTGCGGGACCGATCAGACCGGCCACGACGGGCACGATGCCGATCAGCACGAACGCCGGCAGGAAGCACAGCCCGAGCGGACCCACCGCGAGCACCCCGGCCCGGGCGGCCGCCCGCCGTCCCCGCACGAGCGCGGCGGCCCGCGCCTCGTCGGCCAGCCGGGCGACCTGGGCGGCCACCGGGGCGCCGCCCTGGTCGGCTCCCACCATCACCCGCACGACGGCCTCCACCAGCGTCGGGTCCCGGTAGCCGCGCCCCGGGTCACGCAGCTGGGTCCAGGCGTGCTCCGGGGGGCTGCCTACCGCGAGCGAGGACGCGACGGCGGAGAGCCGGCGCCCGGTGGGCCCGGGCAGCGCACCGGCGACCGCCCGCACCGCCCCGGGCAGCGGGGCGCCCCCGAGCAGGCACGCAGCCAGCAGGTCCAGCGCCCCGGGCAGCTCGGCCTCGACCTGTTCGCGGTCCGCGCGGGCAGTACGGCCCTCGAGCCTGGCCACGCCCCGCGGACCCAGGATCACGACGGCCAGGCCGCCCAGCACCCCGACCGTGCCGCCCAGCAGGACGGCCAGGCCGGCACCACCGACGAGGCAGGCACCGGTCGGTCCCAGCGAGCGACGCGGCGAGACCGCCGGCGAGGCGGGCCTCGGCAGGACGGCGGACAGCCGGTCCGGTGCCAACGGCCCGACCAGCACTGCGACAGCGAGCCCGGCAAGGAGCGCAGCCGACAGCCCGGTCACCGACAGCGCCCGGACGGTGCGCGCCGGCCCGCACGGGCGCTCACGCCGCCGCCGCACTCGCGACCAGCCGGCCCGTCCACCAGAGACCGAGCGCGTCCAGCGTCAGCCCCAGCACCAGGCAGCCGAGCCCGACCGGCGTGCGCAGCAGCACATGCAGCGGGTCAGCGCCGAGCGAGGCAGCCAGCGCCACGCCGCCGAGCGGCAGCACCGCCAGCACGGCTGCGGTCGCCTGCGGCCCGGCCAGCTCGGCGGAGACGGCCTGCTGCTGCGCCAGCCGGTCACGCAGCCCGACCGCGAGGCGTTCGACGGCGGGCGCGAGGCTGCTCCCCGATCGGCTGCAGACCTGCCAGCAGGCGGCCAGCCCCCGCACGGCCTCGGGCACCGCCGTGCGGCCCGCACCGGGGCAGCCGAGCAGCGCGTCGGGCACGTCGAGCCCGACCGCTGAGGCGGCGCGCCCGGCGGACAGGACCCCGGCGAACGGCCCGGTCGCGACGGCGGCAGCTGCGGCCAGCGCCGGCTCCGGTGCCCGGCCGGCCCGCAGCTCGACCGTCAGCGTCAGCAGTGCCGCAACCGCCCGGGTCCGTTCTGCGGCCCGAGCCGCCGCGTCGAGGCGGCGTGCCGCCAGCCGACGGCCGCCGAGCACGACCAGCGGGACGAGCACCGCGACCGGTGGCCCACCCAGCAGCAGGCCCACCAGCACCCCGACCGCCTCCGGCGCGCGTCTGGTCCACCCCGACCTCGCCGAGCTCCCGCGGTCGAGCCGCTGCAGACCCGACGAGGGCAGGCCACCCAGCACCAGCACGGCGAGGCCGACCAGCACCGCGGGCAGCACGCCCGGGGTCACGGGCGCACCGGTCCCAGGAGGGCGTCCAGCGCCGCAGCACCGGGCCCGAGGTGACCTTCGTCGGCCCGACCGTCCCAGGTCCAGGCCGGGATCGCCGTCACCCAGCCGTCCGCCCCCCGCACGAGCAGGCAGACCTCCGCCACCCGTCGCGGCCCACCCGGCGCCCGACCCAGGTGCACGACGACCCGCAGCCCGGAGGCCAGCTGGCTGTGCAACGCGTCCCGGCCGAGCCCGGCCACCGCCGCGAGCGCCTCGAGCCGTGCCGGCACGTCCGCGGCAGAGTTGGCGTGCAGGGTGCCTGTGCCGCCCTCGTGCCCGGTGTTGAGGGCCGCCAGCAGGTCGACCACCTCGGGCCCTCGGACCTCCCCGACCACGAGCCGGTCAGGACGCATGCGCAAGGCCTGGCGGACCAGGTCGCGCAACGTCACGGCGCCCGCACCCTCGAGGTTGGCGGGCCGTGCCTCCAGCCGTACGACGTGCGGATGGGCCGGCGCCAGCTCCCCGGCGTCCTCGACCAGCAGCAGACGGTCGGCCGGGTCGACCAGGCTGAGCAGCGCCGTGAGCAGCGTCGTCTTGCCGGACCCGGTGCCACCGGTGACCAGGAACGCCAGCCGGGCCTGAACCAGCCGGTCCAGGAGCCGCGCGCCGTCGGCCGGGACCGAGCCGGCCGCACGCAGGTCGGCGAGCGTCATCGCGCGGGCGCGCGGGACCCGCAGCGACAGACAGGTGCCGGCCGGGGCGATCGGCGGGAGCACGGCGTGCAGACGTACGCCGGACTCGAGCCGAGCGTCGACCCACGGCTGCGCGTCGTCCAGCCGTCGGCCGGTCGGGGCCGCGAGCCGCTGCGCGAGCCGTCGCACCGCGGCGTCGTCGGCGAAGCGGACGGACGTGCGTTCCAGGCCCGCTCCCCGGTCGACCCAGACCTCGTCAAAGGCGTTGACGAGCACGTCCGTGACCGACAGGTCGCGCAGCAGCGGCTCGAGCGGACCAGCCCCGACGATCTCGGACTGCAGCGCCACGAGCACCGCCCGCAGCTGGGCCTCGCCCGACAGGGCCCCGCCCTCGGCGCGCAGAGCGGTCGCGACCGAGGCGACGGTCGGCCGCTCGCCGGTCTCGGCGACCCGCGCCCGCACCCGCGACAGCAGTGCCGGGGACAACAACGACGGGTCAGGCCGTCCGGCGGTGTGCGTCACGCGGCCCGCCCCAGCACGGGCAACAGCTCGCGCAGCACCTCGGCGGCGAGGGTGGCGAGCGGGCCCCCTGCGCGACCGGCCGGCGGTTCGCCCCGGTCGAGCGCGAGGTCGAGCCCCGGTTCTGGACGCAGCGTTCCGGCGAGCGGCAGCCCCAGCGCGGCGGCGACGGCGACGCCGTCGAGGCCTGAGGGCCCGGGCAGCCGGGCGACGACGCGCAGGTCGCGGCAGCGTGCGGCCACCGACCCGGCGACCCGGGAGGCGGCGGCGGTCGCGCGAACCTCGGCGGGTACCACCAACAGGGTCAGCGATGCCGCGTCCAGCGCCACCTCGGCGGCCTCGCCCAGCGACCGCGGCAGGTCGACGACGACGAGGTCGTGGGCCCGACGACCGGCCGAGAGCACCGCCCGCATCGCCTCGGCCGGGACCGGCGTGACCTCGCTGTCCCGGTCGAAGGACAGCACGGTGAGCCCAGACGCCTGGGGCAGCGCCTCGGCCAGCGCTGCCGCCGGCACCCGGCCGCGAGTCTGCGTGAGCTCGGGCCAGCGCACGCCCGGCACGTCCTCCGCACCGAGGACCAGGTCGATCCCACCGCCGAGCGGGTCGCCGTCGACCAGCAGCGTCCGACGGCCGCCCCGGGACGCGGTGATCGCCAGCGCGGTGGCCAGCACGGTGGCCCCGGCGCCGCCGCGCCCGCCGAGCACCACCAGCAGCGGGCAGTCGACCGCACCGCCCTCGGCGCTGTCAGCGAGGCGGGACACCAGCCACTGCTCGCCGTCGGGCAGGAACACCACCTGCTCCGCGCCGACCTCGACGGCCCGCTGCCAGACGCCGGCGTCGTCCAGGTCGTCCACGACGAGCAGGACGCCGGAGCGACGGGGCAGCCGCAGCCGGGCGTGGGCGAC
The DNA here is from genome assembly GCA_038235705.1 of Mycobacteriales bacterium. GTDB lineage: Bacteria > Actinomycetota > Actinomycetes > Mycobacteriales > SCTD01 > CANKBT01. The sequence goes on along the minus strand of JBBSTR010000038.1, from coordinate 1,064 downwards.
GGCGGCGTGGGCCCCGACCAGCACGAGAGGCGCGGTCGACCAGGCCCGTCGGACCGACGGACCGACGGCCACGTCCAGCTCGCAGCCGGCCGTCGCAGCCAGCCGCAGCAGGTCCTCCAGCAGGGCGGAGTCCTCGGTGACCACGAGGGTGCGGCTTGGCGGCACAGGAACGTTCTCGAGCATGGCGGTCTCCACGGGTCGGGGAGACCGGACGGTGCCGCGGCGCACCCGTCGGTGCGCGATCCACAGCGAGATCCACAGGAGCGGGTGAACGAACGCAGACCAGGACGACCCCCGCCGGGGGGGGTGGCGGGGGTCGTCAGCGAGGCCGGCTCCGGGGGGTGGTGCCAACGCTCGTGTGCGCGTGATTCCCCTGGGGTGGGGGAGCAAACCGCTTACGCTTCGGGCGTGGGCGCCGCAGCATTCTTCGACCTGGACAAGACGGTGATCGCCAAGTCGAGCACGCTGGCGTTCAGTCGCGAGTTCTACCGCGGGGGTCTCGTCAACCGTCGGGCCGTGCTCAAGAGCACGTTCGCGCAGTTCGTCTACGTGAGCCAGGGCGCCGACGCCGACCAGCTGGACCGGATGCGCGACTACCTCAAGGTGCTCTGCACCGGCTGGCCGGTCGAGCAGGTCAACCAGATCGTCGCCGAGACCCTCGACGAGCTGATCAGCCCGCTGGTCTACGCCGAGGCCGTCGCCCTGTTCGACGAGCACCAGGCGGCCGGCCGCGAGGTGGTCATCGTGTCGAGCAGCGGTGAGGAGGTCGTCGCCCCGATCGGGCGGTTGCTGGGCGTCGACCGGGTCGTCGCGACGCGGATGACCGTCGAGGACGGTCGCTACACCGGGGAGATCGCCTTCTACGCCTACGCCGAGGGCAAGGCCGACGCGATGCGCGCGATCGCCGCGGAGAACGGCTGGGACCTCGCGGACTGCTACGCCTATAGCGACAGCATCACCGACCTGCCGATGCTCGAGGCGGTGGGCCACCCGACGGCCGTCAATCCCGACCGTGCGCTCCGCAAGGCTGCGGAGCAGAACGGCTGGCCCGTGAGCACCTTCCG
>JBBSTR010000037.1:0-22792 GCA_038235705.1 Mycobacteriales bacterium | reverse complement strand
TCCTCGTCGACGCGGCCCGGTCCGAGCATGGCGGCCAGCTCGCTCGACACGCGGTGCAGCGAGCCTTCGAGGTCCTCCTCGAGGAGGTCGGCGTCTGAGCGAGCCGCGTCGGTGGGCAGGTCGGCGGCCGGGGCGAACGCAGCCAGCAGGGCGGACGTCACCGCAGGTGCGACCTGGGCGGGCAGCTCGTCGGCCGGCGGGACGTCTCCGACCTGGGTCTCCACGGCCAGGCTGTCGATCAGACCGTCGACCGCAGGGGTCTCGGGTTCCGGCGGGAGCACCTCCACCAGGCCGGCGGTGACGAGCGTGGACACGACACCGGCTGCTTCGTACAGGGTGAAACCCCCGTCGCGAGCGAGCTCGGCAACCGTACGCAGACCGTCGACCTTGCACAGCAGCGACCACGCGTCCGGGTCGATCGCTAGCTCGTCCTCGGTGCTGCCGGCTGACGCCAGGACCGGCACGGACCCGCCGCCCGGGACCTGCGCGCGGATGGCCTCCCAGGCCTCACGACGACGCTCGACCTCGGCGAGCAGGTCGGCGACCTCGACCGGCGTGGCGACGTCCTCGCGGGTGCGCTCGTTGACCCGGAACCGCCAGGTGCCCTCGTCCCACAGCAGCAGGTCGGCAGCCGCGGCGCGCAGCTGCTCCTGGACGAACGCCTCGACGACGGGCTGCTCGACGTAGCCGAGGTGCACGAGCAGCTCGCTGAGCCGCCAGCCCTGCAGCTCGGTGCGCTGAGCCTCGAGCGCGTCGGCCAGCGACTCGGGCGCGAGGTCCCCGCTGCTGACCAGCCGCGCGCCCAGCTGCGGGGCACGCCCGGGGTAGGTGGCGGAGTACACCCGGCCGCCGCGGAGGTAGACCTTGGCCTGCTCGCCGACCGGGTCCTTGACGTGGAGGCAGCCGCTCGACCCGCCGTCGGCCAGCTGGGCAAGCACGGCCGGCAACCCGGCCCCGCTGAGAACGCCCTTCAGCACCACGCCTGCACCCCGTCTTCGATGTCTTCCGCGCTGGACGGCCTCGCACCGCCTTCCGCAGCCGACCGGGACGACGCCGCTGGACGTGGCCCGGTCGGATACGTGTTCGTGGCTTCGGCAGGAGCGGGGCCGACGTTGAGGGCGCGGCGCCCCCCTTCCGGGCACTTCTCTGGTACGCAGGTGCAGATCTGTCACCATGGGGCCTACGGCCTGACGCGGACACCGCTCACCCAGGTCGACCTACTCACACGATCGGAGCTCCGGTGACTGCCGAGGCCCAGCCGCCCACCCCCTCCGACAACAGCACGACCGCTCCCGACGCCGCGGGCCCACCGGGCAACCGTCGCATCGACCGCGTGCTGTCCGGGGACTACCTCGACGGGCTCGCCAGCGCGAGCCTGGCGGAGGTGCGCCGGATGCGCACCGAGGCCGAGCAGGAGGAGGTCGACCTGTCCTACGTACGTCGGCTCGTGCAGGGCCGCGTCGACATCCTGCGGGCGGAGCTGGCCCGGCGCACGGGGGCCACCGGCGACCTGGTCGCCGACCTGGCCAAGATCCTTTCCGAGGAGCAGCGGAGCCCAGCGCGGGGCAGCGGCCGCTACACCGCCGTCGAGCCCTCGCGGGTCGACAGCCACCGCCGGCACGTCGAGCTGCTGATCGCCGACGTCGACCTGTCCGACGTCTCGGCCCGCTCGGAGCAGGACCTGCAGCAGGCACTGCAGGACCTCGACGAGCAGGAGCAGCTGCTCTCGGGCACGCGTCGTGAGGTGCAGACCGTGATGGACGCCTGCTCGGCCGAGATCACCCGCCGTTACCGCGACGGTGAGGCCGACGTCGCGACGCTGCTGGCCGAGAGCTGACCGCCGCGTCCCGGCCCGGGCCGGTCCCGCTCGTCGAGGTCACCCGCGGGCCGCTGGTCGAGTGCGTCCACCGCGGCTCGGTCGTCGCGCTGCGGGCCGACGGGACCGTCGCCCTTGAGCTCGGCACGTCCGGCCCTGTGCTGCCACGGTCGTCCAACAAGCCGCTCCAGGCGGTCGGGCTGTTGGAGCTGGGCTGGGAGCCGGCCGATGACCGCCACCTCGCGCTCGGCTGCGCCTCTCATTCGGGCGAGGAGCAGCACACCCAGGTCGTACGGGAGATGCTCGCCCTGCTCCCCGGCTCGCCCGACCCCGAGACGGTCCTCGGCTGCCCGCCGGACCTCCCCCTGTCGCGAGACGCCGCTCGCTCGGCCAGCGGTCCGGCCCGGCTCACGATGAACTGCTCGGGCAAGCACGCCGCGATGCTGCTCACCTGCGCCGCCCAGGGCTGGTCCCTCCACGGCTACCTGGCGCCTGACCACCCGCTGCAGCTGGCCCTGACCGGGACGGTCGGACGGCTGGCCGGCGAGCCGGTCGCCCACGTCGTCACGGACGGCTGCGGCGCCCCGCAGCACGCCCTGACCCTGATCGGCTTGGCTCGGGCGTTCGGCGCGATCGCCGAGAACGGCCCGGTGGCGGCCGCGATGACCGCCCACCCCGAGCTGGTCGGCGGCACCGGCCGGGACGTCACGACGCTGATGCAGCGCCTGCCCGGGGCAGTGGCGAAGGACGGCGCCGACGGGGCGTACGCGCTGGGGCTGTCGGACGGCTCCGCCGTCGCACTGAAGATCGCGGACGGTGCCGAGCGGGCCCGCACGCCGGTGCTCGTCGCTGCCCTGGCGGCTCTCGGGGTCGACGTGTCCGCCGTGGCCGACCTGGCGACGCTCCCGGTGCTCGGCGGCGGCCGGCCGGTGGGATCGGTGCGGATGATCGACGGCGCCCTGACCGTCTGAACCACCGGGCTGGGCGTCCTGCCAGACGGGTGTTGCCTGTGCTTCCTCCCGCTCGTGTGCGACACGCGACGAAGGAGCGGTTCCTGATACCCCCTGGGGGCAGCATGTCGGGTGTGGACGAGAATTCTGTGACGCCGGGGTACGCCGACACGCGGTCTCAGCACCTCGCCCGGATCCGGCGGGTCGAGGGGCAGGTGCGGGGGATCGGGCGGATGGTGGAGCAGGACGTGTACTGCATCGACGTCCTCACCCAGGTCGCCGCGGCCACCCGCGCACTGCAGGCGGTGTCGCTCAAGCTGCTGGACGAGCATCTCGCGCACTGCGTCGCCAGGGCCGTGGCGGCCGGGGGCGACGAAGCCGACGCCAAGCTGGCCGAGGCGAGCGCGGCCATCGCCAGGCTCGTACGGTCGTGAGCAGCACACCCGAGGAGGAGACCCCGATGAGCACCTACACCGTGAGCGGTATGACCTGCGAGCACTGCGTCGCGTCCGTGACCGAGGAGGTGAAGGCGCTACGCGGGGTCACCGACGTGGTGGTGGACCTCGCCACCGGCACGCTGACCGTCACCGGCGAGGCGACCGGGGACGCGGTCCGCGGCGCCGTGGAGGAGGCCGGCTACAAGCTGGTCTGATCACAACCTGGGAGCTGGCCTCGTCAGCACCCGCGTGATCGTCCGCACTTGTGCTTGCAGAGGCAAGCGCCAGGCCGTAGCGTCGGCCAGGTGATGAAGGAACCGTTGGACTCCGTGACCGGGGCAGGACACCGCCTCGGGGACTACATCAAGGACCAGCGCAAGCACAACCAGATCAGCCTGCGACAGCTTGCCGCCCTCGCGGGGGTGAGCAACCCTTACCTCAGCCAGATCGAGCGAGGTCTTCGCAAGCCCAGCGCCGAGATCCTGCAGCAGATCGCCAAGGGCCTGCGGGTCTCCGCCGAGGCGCTGTACGTGCAGGCCGGCATCCTGCAGCGGGAGAACGGCGGCGCCGTGCGCGACGCCATCGCCGCTGACGAGGGGCTGACCGATCGGCAGAAGCATGTGCTGCTCGAGATCTACGACTCTTTCCACAAGGAGAACGAGGTCCTTGCACCGGAGCCCGCCCCGACCCCGTCCGCAGAGCGTCACCCTGTGACGCTGCCCGCGGACGAGGTCTCCAGCACTGCTTGACCCACCCCGGCGCCACCCGGCGCCCCTGTTCACGTGCGACCCCCGGAGCCCGCCGCCCGGGGGTCGCACGCTTTTCCGGGCCCTTCCCGCATACTGGGAGCATGTTCGAGTCCGGGATCTTCCTGCTGCTGCAGCTCGTGCTGATCGTGCTCACCGGATGGGCTCTCGTCGACGCGGCTGTGCGGCCGGCCGCCGCCTACCCGGCCGCGGGCAAGCTGACCAAGCCCGCCTGGCTCGGCATCACGGGGCTCTCCCTGCTGATCGCGCTGTTCACCGGGGCGCTCGGGCTGTTCGGCATCGTCGCGGCCGTGGCGTCGATCGTCTACCTGACCGACGTGCGTCCGGCGGTGCGGGAGATGCGGCCCGGCGGCCCGTACGGCTGAGCCTGCGGCTGCTTCCTGCGATCGAGACGTCCGCTCAGGACGAGGGGGCGTGCTGCGCCTCCGGAGGCAGGTCGGACGCCTCCTGGCCGACGTGCACGAAAACCCTGGCCTCACCGCTGCCCCGCAGCTCGGTGAGCGTCCCGTCCGCTTCGTACACCTCGACCAGCCCGGGCGCGTCGCTAGGTGTGATGAGTCGTCGCACCGCGTGATCGACCATCGTCGAGTCGCCGTCGCGGACCCCGCCGCGCAGCACCACCGTGTCCTCAGCCATGCTGCGGGGCCTACCCCCGCCGTGGCAGCCCCACCCGTGACCGCGGCGAAGCGTCCTGACCTGCCCGGATAGCAGGCGCTTACGACGTCCTCCCGGCGGGTGAACATGCTGGCCCCCCGTATCCGGGGCGGTGACGAGTCGTTCTTCTCCGTGCAGGCCTCCCCGGTCCTCGGATCCCTGCCCCTCATCGCCCCTGCCCCGCGCCGCCAGAAAGGCCACCGCCGTGACCCAGACTGCCTCCACCGTCACCGCTGCGCTTCAGCTGCACCTCGTGGTCCCCGGCGGGCCGAGCCTGCCGGTGAGCGCCCTGGTGACCTACCGGGCGGACGACCCCTGGGCCGTGCGCGTCGCGTTCCGCACCGGCGGAGAGGGTGACGGGGTCGTCGAGTGGATGTTCGCCCGCCAGCTGCTCACCGAGGGGATCACCACCCCGGTGGGCGAGGGCGACGTACGGGTCTGGCCGACGACCGACGACGGCGAGCCGCTGGTCGTCATCGCCATGGCGTCGCCGTCCGGCTCCGCCACGTTCGAGATCGGCCGCGCCGAGGTCGTCGATTTCCTGCAGGCGACCTACGGGGCCGTCCCGACCGGCGCCGAGCCGCTGGTCGTCGACCTCGACCACGAGATGTCGCTGCTGCTGACGGACTGACGGCCGGTCAGGTCGGGGCCACGGTCGCCCAGGGCACGGTGAGCTCCCCGAACCGGGCCCGCCGGGTCTGTGCGCCCGGCCAGGCGAGCGCCTCGCAGGTCGCCGTCCACCGCTGGCGTGGACCGTACGGCGTCACCGCGCGGTCCCAGCAGGCGTCCAGCGCCGCGAACAGCGCGTGCACCGGCTGCCCGGGGACGTTGTGGTGGATCAAGGCCTTTGGGAGCCGTTCGGCCAGCACCGACGGCCTCGGCAGCGTCGCGAGGTGCGCCGCCAGCGTCAGTGTCTGCGGGCCACGCTGATCCAGCAGCACCCAGGCGGCCAGTCGTCCCGGCTCGTCGCAGGTGCCCTCGACCAGGACGCCGCCGGGTGCGAGCCCGTCAGCCACCGTGCGCCAGGCCTCGAGCGCAGCCGGCTCGTCGTACTGACGGAGCACGTTCATCGCCCGTACGAAGGACGGTCTGAGCCCGGCCAGCTCGAAGCCGCCCCGGCGGAACGTCAGCCCCTCCCGCGCCGCGGGCTGGGCTGCCGCCACGCGCTCCGGGTCGATCTCCAGGCCCACCACCTCCGACCCCGGCCCCAGCCGGCGGTGCAGCTCGACCGTGGTCACCGGGCTCGCGCCGAAACCGAGGTCGACGACCAGACCTTGCGGCGGGTGGGTGGCGAGCAGCCAGCGATCGACGCGGCGCAACCGTTGTGGAGCGGTCGTGCCCCGGGTCGCGAGCCCGAGCGCGCGAGCCCTGCCTGCGGCGTAGCGCTTGGCGCCTCGGTCCGCGTTCTGCGTCACATGCTCCATCCTCGCGCAACCACGGGGCACCGCCTGTGCGTGCACGATCAACGGAGCGTCTGCCTGCCTGCGGGTGCTCCACGACGGCTCTCGGCCGGTCAGAGTCTCCGTCGATCTTGGTGTGTGTCCGCCGGCATAGACGTGTGGGCGTGGTGGCACGCAGGGCTAGCAGTGACCGAAGCTCCCCTGCACGTTGGTCTGCTGGCGAGCCGTGCCCGCTCCGGCGTCGAAGCTGAGGTAGACGTCGGGGTCTACCCCCGTGACCCTCGGGGACCCGCAGGCGATGACGATCGTGACCGGCAGGCTGAACGTCTGCGGCGGGGTCGTCCCCCCGAGCGGGAACGTGCCCGTGGTCGATCCGCCGGCCGGGATCGTGAGCGGCAGCGTCAGGGGCACGCCGTCACGCAGGATGGCGGCGTCGCCCAGCGGGCTGGCGACGCCGAGCAGCCGCTGCGGGAGCCGGGACTGGTTCAACAGCTCGACCCGGAGGGCGTTGCCGCGGGTCCCGTCGCCGCCGTCGCCGGGGCCGCCGAGCGTGTAGGCCTGGAGAGCCTGTTCGGGCGGCAGGACGCCGCACAGCCGGTCGAGACTGTCGCGGCTCAGGTCGCTGAAGGCGTCCAGGGACGGCGGGGTGGTCAGGCCCACGTCAGTCGTGCGTCGCCCGCCCCGGCTGGTCTCGGCGATGACCGTGAGCGTCAGCCGCCCCGGCACGGTGAGCGACGCACCGCCGTCCGTGCAGCCGAGGGACGCGTCCATCACCACGCTCCGGTCCTCGCCCGCCGGGAGCAGGCGTCGATCCGGCTCGCCAGGGTTGGACCGAATGGTCGTGCCCGCAGCGGACACCTCGACCAGGCGCACCGGCTCCGGGCCGCGGTTCTGCACCTGCACCCGCAGGACGACCCGGTCGGCGTCCGCGTGTCGCTCCAAAAGGATCGCGCCCAGGGCGAGCTCGCTGCCGCGGCGGTCGGCGGCGTCCCGGTCGCTCTGCTGGCGACGCAGCTCGGACAGCCCGATGCCGGCACCGAACGCGACGACGAGCAGCAGGGACAGCACGAGCCGGCTGAGCTGCAGCGGCCGTCGGGGTGCGCCGCCGACCTCCTGAACCGGACGGCCGCCGCCGGGGCCACCTCCTGGACCAGGACCTGGACGTCCGTGCAGGTCTCCAGCAGATCCGCCCGGTCGGTCGATCCGGACCACAGGCCGGTCACCGGAGGGCCCGCCCGTAGTCATACCGCGATTTTAGGCCCCGGCCTACGACCTGGACCCGGCCGAGCCGCATCCTGGCACCCGAGTCGTCCTGAGCCCATCAGCACCGGACCGTCAGGACGCGTGCGTCTCACGCTCCACCAGAGCCTTGAGCTTGGGGAGGGTCTTCTCGATGCTGTCGGTGTTGCCGCGGGTCATCCCGGCGACCTCCAGGCCCTTCTTGATGCGGGACGTCGACCAGTCGAACGACTCGACGACCTTGGTGCCAGGCCGCCCGTCGGGCAGATGCACCGGCTCGAGGTCGTAGCGCCAGACGTGGTGGCCCAGGTGACGCCAGGCGAGGGTGCGGTTCTCCTCGTACGCGACGACCGTGTTCTTGATCGTGTAGGGGAGCCCGATCCGCATCCGCATCCCGAAAGACGCCCCGGGCGCCAAGCGTTCCGCGCCCCGCAGACGACCCTTCACCGAGCCGGAGCCGTCGAAGTCGGCGTGCCGGGCCGGCTGCACCAGCACCTCGAAGACCGCTTCCGGTGGGGCCGCGACGACGATCGACCGGGCGACCACGTCCTTGCCGCCCTTGGCGTCCGTGCGTTGCTCGACCTGCACCCCGTCGCTGATCGCCATGGCCGGACGGTCCCACCGCGGGCAGCGGCGGTGCGGGAGGCGCGCGGAGAAGGCGTCGGGCCGGTCCGTCCGGGGTGTCGCGAGCAGGGTGCGGGACCTGTGTCGGTGGGGTGAGGCACGATCGTCCGGTGACGACCAGCGGCCCTGACGACGGCCACCGTGCGCCGGGCGACACCGCCCAGCGGACCGGTCCGTCGCGGGTCACGCACGCCTCGATCCGGGCCTCGACCTCTGCCGGTCGCGCCTCGGCGACGGCCGGGCGCAAGGTTGCCGACCGGGTGAAGCGGGTTGCCGATGCTGACGGCGCCGGAGAGAGCGGCATGTCGGCGCTGCTCGGGGCCCAGGCCCTCAGCTCGGCGGGCGACGCGCTCATCATCGTCGCGCTCGCAAGCACGGTGTTCTTCGACGTGCCTCTCGGGGAGGCTCGCGGCCGGGTGGCGCTCTACCTGGTCCTGACCCTCATGCCGTTCGCCCTGCTCGTACCGGTGGCCGGCCCGTTGCTCGACCGGTTCCGGCACGGACGCCGGACCGTCCTGGCCACGACGGCGCTGGCCCGCGGGCTGGTCGCGTGGTCGCTCGCGACGACCCTGACCGGGCTCGGGCTGTTCCCGCAGGCGCTCGGTGTGCTCGTGCTCTCCCGGGCGTACGGGGTAGCCAGGAGCGCGGCTCTGCCCCGCGTGCGCCCCCCGGGGCTGACCCTGGTCGCCGCCAACGCAAGGATCAACGTCGCGTCCGTGCTCGCGACCGGGGTGGCCGCCGGGATCGGCGGTGCCGTGTCCGCGACCCTCGGGCCCGCCTGGGTGCTGCGTCTGGCCGCCCCGGTGCTGATCGCCGCCGGGGTCTTCGCCTTCCGGCTGCCCGCCCAGATCGACGAGGACCGGGTCAGGGACCGCAGCCGGGCGCCGACGTTCCGGCTGCTGTCAGCCGGCTCGACGATCGTGTCCCCGCTGGTGGCGGCCGTCGCGCTCCGGGGCCTGGCCGGGTTCCTCACCATCTTCCTGGCCTTCCTGCTGCGCGAGCAGGACGCGTCGACCCGGGTCATCGGCGTCGTCGTCGGGGCCGTGGTTGCCGGCCAGCTGCTGGGCACGGCGCTCGCGAGCCGGCTGCCGGCCCGCCTCACCCGCCGGCTCACGGTGCTCGCGCTCGGGCTGCCCGCCGCCGGCTGCGCCGTCGCCGCCCTGCTCGGCGGCTCGATGTGGGCGGCGCTGGCGGCCGGGCTCACCGGGGTGTCGTACGCGCTGAGCAAGTTCGCCCTCGACGCGGCACTCCAGACACACGTCCCGACGGTCAGCACGTCCGGCGCGTTCAGCCGCTCCGAGACCGGGATGCAGCTGGCGTTCGCGTTCGGTGGTGCGCTCGGGGTGGCACTGCCCTCACGGTCAGCCCTGGGTTTTGGCGTCGCCGCGGCGCTGCCGCTGCTCGGGGTGCTGGTCGGGACCCGCGCGCGCCGCGGGCTGAGCCTCGTCCCGGGACGTCGCCGTCCTCGGCCGCAGCCTCGTCGTCCCGGCGCGGCCGCCGCCGACCAGGCGGCCGAGCCGCAGACCGTCGTCGGCGCGGAGTCGACCACGGACCCGGATCGACCCTGGTGGGTCGACTGACCGGCGTGCCGGGGTAGGGCCAGGACCATGACTCAGCCTCCACGGCAGACCAGCCGACTTGCCGCCCTGTCCCTCGACGCCGCCGACCCGGACGCTCTCGCCCGGTTCTGGTCCGCCGTGCTCGGCTGGCAGGAGCTCGAGCGGGACGAGACCGGGGTGAGCATCGGAGGAGACGGTCTGAGCATGGACCTGCTTCTGACGCACGACCCGAAGACCGTCAAGAACCGGCTGCACCTCGACCTGCGTGCCGAAGGCAGCACGACCGAGCAGGAGCTGCTGCGGCTGTTGGAGCTCGGCGCCGTGCGGACCGACGTCGGTCAGGGACCGGACGTCTCCTGGGTCGTGCTCGCCGACCCGGAGGGCAACGAGTTCTGCCTGCTGTCGCGCAGCATCGAGCAGGCGTCGTGACGCTCACCGTGTCGCAGATCCTCGAGGCCGACCTGCCGGACTGGCGCCTGCTGCGGGGAGCGCTGCACGCCCGGTTCCGCACCGGCGGCTTCCGCAAGGGGCTCGCCCTGGTCGCCGCGGTCGGCGAGGCGGCCGAGCGGGTCGACCACCACCCCGACGTCACGCTCACCTATCCGTACGTGCAGCTGAAGCTGACCAGCCACGACGCCGGCCGGGTGACGCAGCGCGACCTGGACCTGGCGGCGACGGTCAGCCAGATCGCCGCCGAGCAGGGGGTCGACAGTGAGCTGTCGGCCGTGGCCGAGCTGGAGCTGGGGCTCGACACCGCCGACCTGACGGCCGCCGGGCCGTTCTGGGCGGCGCTGCTCGGCGGCACCCTGGACGGGCACGACGTCGTCACCCCGGGGCTGCCGTCGGTCTGGTTCCAGACCACCGACGCCCACGAGACGCCTCGGCAGCGGTTCCACGTCGACCTGTGGGTGCCGCACGACGTGGCACCCGCCCGGATCGCGGCTGCGGTCGCCGCGGGAGGGACGCTGGTCGACGACGCCGAGGCACCCGCCTTCACGGTGCTCGCCGATCCTGAGGGCAACAGGGCCTGTGTCTGCACCTGCCTGGGGCGCTGACGAGACCGAGCTGACGACGTCCTGCTCGTGGTTGAGGTGTCCGACGAGGGGCCCCGTGCGCCACACCGGCACCACCCTGGACGTCGACGAGCTGCTCGGGGAGCCCGGCCCGGCTGACTAGCGTGACCGGCGTGAGCGGACCGGAGGTGGGGCAGCGCTACCTGCCGCTGTCCACCGACGAGGTGGTCCGGATGGTCACCGAGGACCACCCCGAGCTGAGCGACGTCGCCCGGCTGCTCCGCTCGCTGCTCCACGCCCGTTACCGCGAGCGGTGGGAGCAGGCGCAGTCGGCGTACGCCCCCTTCGGCCCCGATGCCAAGACCCCTGCGACCGACGAGCAGGCGCAGGGGATGCTCGCCGAGCTGGTGCCGCTGCTCGAGTCGGCCAACTACGACGAGGTCCCGCGCGAGGTGCTGGACCGGGCGCTCGGCGAGTCCGCGGTCTTCAAGGTGAGGCTGCACGCGCCGCTGGACGACTTCACCGAGCTGCGGCTCTGGCGCCGCTCGGCCGCCCCCCGGCACGACACCGTCTCGCGCTGGTTCGGGCTGAAGAAGGACGACGTCGACTACCTGCAGTACGACCGGGTGGTGATCTGGGCGCGCTACCAGGACGAGGCGTTCTTCGTAGGACAACAGCGCGCCGACCTCCCCTTCACACCCGGCAGCGCGTTGCTGAAGCTGTACCAGGACGTCCCCGAGGCCGACCTCGAGATGCTGCTGCCCAACACCGAGGTGCGGATGCGCACCTTCGACAAGGTGGTGATCGGGGTGCCGGCGGCGATCAGCGGCGTCATCATCGCGGTGACCAAGCTGGCGACGGCGCTCGGGCTGCTGTTCCTGCTGGGAGCTTCAACGGTCGGGTTCCGGGACCAGGCCCCGGAGATCGATCGGGCCACCTTGTTCACCCTGCTGGCCGGGCTCGCCGCGTTCTTCGGCTATCTGTGGCGCCAGTGGTCGAAGTACAAGAACCGGCGGATCCAGTTCATGCAGAAGCTGTCGCAGAACCTGTACGGAAAGACGCTCGGGGACGGGCCGGGCGTCTTGTTCACCGTGCTGGAGGCGGCCGAGCAGGAGGACGTGAAGGAGTCGCTGCTCGCCTACCGAGGGCTCATCGACCAGCCGCTCACCGCCGATTCCCTGGACGACCGGGTCGAGGGGTGGCTGCGACCGCTGTGCCCGTTGCCGGTCGACTTCGACGTGGCGGACGGGCTTCGTACGCTCGAGAGCCTGGGGCTGGCGCGTCGACAGGCAGACGCGTGGCGGGCGTCGGAGCCGGCCGAGGCCGTCGACGCCCTGCGAGACCGGTGGCGCAGGCTCGGCGACGCGCTGATCAGCCGAAGCGACCGGTGATGTAGTCCTCGGTGCGCTTCTCGGTCGGGTTGGAGAAGATCTTGTCGGTCTCGTCGATCTCGACGAGCCGTCCCGGCTCACCGGTGCCGGCGATGTGGAAGAACGCGGTCTGGTCGGACACCCGGGCGGCCTGCTGCATGTTGTGCGTGACGATCACGATCGTGAACTGGTCCTTCAGCTCCTGCATCAGGTCCTCGATCGCCAGCGTCGAGATGGGGTCGAGCGCCGAGCACGGCTCGTCCATCAGCAGCACCTCGGGCTTGACCGCGATGGCGCGCGCGATGCACAGCCGCTGCTGCTGACCACCGGACAGCCCGGCGCCCGGCCGGTCGAGGCGGTCCTTGACCTCCTCCCAGAGGTTCGCGCTGCGCAGGGAGGACTCGACGATCTCGTCGGTCTCCTTCTTGCTCGTGCGTCCGTTGAGACGCTTGCCGGCCACCACGTTCTCGGTGATCGACATGGTGGGGAACGGGTTGGGCCGCTGGAAGACCATCCCGACGTTGCGACGGACCTCGACCGGGTCGACCCCGGCCGCGTAGATGTCGCGGTCGTCGAGCGAGATCGTGCCCTCGACCCTTGTCCCGGGGATCACCTCGTGCATCCGGTTGATCGTGCGCAGCGCGGTCGACTTGCCGCAGCCGGACGGCCCGATGAAGGCGGTCACCGACTTCGGCTCGATGTGCATGCTGACGTCAGCGATCGCCCGGAAGTCGCCGTAGAAGGCGCTGACCTTGTCGAGCGTGATCTGCTTGGCCACAGGTCCTCGTTGCTGTCGTCGGGCACGCCGGACGGCGCAGTGCCGAGATTAGAGCGGCATACCCACGGCGTCGTGCCGGAAAGATGAACAGCGGATGACGTACGGATGGACGCTCGGCGTGTCGTTGCCCGGCCGGCGATCCGTTCAGCCGCTGTTCATCTCCAGCGGGTCGCGCGGTCACCTCGCGTCCCTAGCGTCCGCAGCGTCACTTCCGACGCTCTGAGAGGCACCCTGCTGTGAACTTGAAGTCTTCCGCCCGCGTCTTGGCCGTGGTGGCCGCTGGCTCGATCGCGCTGACGGCCTGCGGGTCCAGCGCCGCGGTCACGACCCCGGGCACCAGCCCCAGCGAGGGCGGCAGCGGGTCGACCGCACCCGCCGCCAAGGACCTCAAGGGCACCCTGAACGGCGCCGGCGCCAGCACCCAGACCGCTGCGATGGAGGCCTGGAACGCAGGCTTCACCGACAGCAACCCCGACGCGACGTTCAACTACGACGCGGTCGGCTCGGGCTCGGGCCGTGAGCAGTTCCTCGCCGGGGGCAACATCCTGTTCGCCGGCTCGGACGCCCCGCTGAAGAAGGACGAGGCGGCGACGGCCAAGACCCGGTGCAACGGGTCCGACGCGATCGAGATCCCGGCCTACATCAGCCCGATCGCCATCGCCTACAACCTCGACGGCGTCAAGAACCTCAACCTGACGCCCGCGGTCCTGGCCGGCATCTTCAACCAGAAGATCACCAACTGGAACGCGCCGGAGATCAAGGCCGACAACCCGGACGCCTCGCTGCCCGACCTCAAGATCACGCCGGTCAACCGCGCGGACAAGTCCGGGACGACCGAGAACTTCACCACCTACCTCGCCGACGCGGCCAAGGACGCCTGGCCCTACCCGGAGAGCCAGGTCTGGCCGGTGTCGGGCGGCGAGGCGGCCGACAAGACCTCTGGCGTCGTCGCGGCGATCACGGCGGGCAAGGGTGCTATCGGCTACGCGGACGCGAGCCAGGTCCGGGACCCGCTCGGCGTTGCCAAGATCAAGGTCGGTGACTCCTTCGTCGGCCCGTCGGCCGAGGGCGCTGCCGCGCTCGTCGACCTCTCCCCTCGCGTCGAGGGCCTGCCGGCGGGCGACATCGTCGTCAAGCTGGACCGCGCGACGACGGACAGCAGCGCCTACCCGGTCTCGCTGGTGTCCTACCTGATCGCCTGCGGCAAGTACGGCGACACCGGCCAGTCGGCCCTGGTCAAGGGCTTCCTGAGCTATGTGATCAGCAAGGACGGGCAGGAGGCTGCCGCGAAGAACGCCGGCAGCGCCCCGATCGGTGACAAGCTGCGCGCCGACGCAGAGAAGGCCGTCGCGTCCATCAGCTAGACCTAGGACCTCCGCCGTCGGGCGGCCACCGCTCTGCCCCGCAGACCGGTGGTCGCCCTCGGTCGGTTCCCGCCCACCCCGCCCAGACCCAGGGACAGCCCACGTGAGCGCACCCACCACCGCAGGACTCACCCCGCAGCCGCCCCCGCCCCGGGCCGACGGCAGGACCCCGATGCGTCGGGGAGACCGGATCTTCGCCCGCCTGTCCCTCAGCGCCGGCATCCTCATCCTGCTGACCCTCGCGGCCGTGGCCCTGTTCCTGATCACCGAGGGTTTCCCGGCGCTGGTCGCCAACAAGGCCGACCTGCCGTACGGCATCAGCTTCCTGCCCTACGTCGGGCCGGTGGTCTTCGGCACGCTGCTCGCCGCAGCGATCGCGCTGCTGTTCGCCTTCCCGATGTCGGTGGCGATCGCGCTCTACATCTCGCACTACGCGCCGCGGCGCGTCGCCCGCAGCCTGGGCTACGTCGTCGACCTGCTCGCGGCGATCCCCAGCCTGGTCTACGGCCTGTGGGGGGCGGGCGTGCTCGCGCCCTATCTGGTGCCGCAGTACGCCTGGCTCGGGCGCAACCTCAGCTGGTTGCCGTTCTTCAGCCAACCGTCGTCGGTCACCGGCCGCACGCTGCTGTCGGGCGGGATCGTGCTGGCCGTCATGATCCTGCCGATCATGACGGCGGTGAACCGCGAGGTGTTCCTGCAGACCCCGGCCCTGCACGAGGAGGCGGCCCTGGCGCTCGGCGCCACCCGGTGGGAGATGATCAGGATGGCCGTGATCCCGTACGGCCGGTCGGGCATCGTCAGCGGCGCCATGCTCGGGCTCGGCCGGGCGCTCGGTGAGACGATCGCCATCCTCACCGTGGTCAGCGCCGATCCCCGGATCGTGTCGTTCGTGCTCAACGGCCGGGAGAACTCCTCGACCATCGCGGCCAACATCGCCGCGAAGTTCAGCGAGTCCACCGGGGTCGCCCTCAACACGTTGATCGCGAGCGGCCTCGTGCTCTTCGTCATCACCTTCGCGGTCAACTTCGCCGCACGCGCCGTCATCGCCCGGCGCGCCGAGTTCGACGGGGCAGCCGGATGACCACCACCTCTCTCCGTGCGACCGTCGACAGCGAGCTGCCGGCCCTGTTCCGCCCGCTGCCGGGCTGGTTCCCGGCCGCCACCCTGGTCGGGGCAGGCGTCGCAGCCGCACTGCTGCAGGTGATCGTCGGGACCGGGATCGTCCGCTTCCTGCTGATCACCGCGGTGCTGTTCACCCTCGTGCTGTACGCCGTCTCGCGCAACCAGGAGGGCCGCCGCCGCGCCGTCGACCGGTTCGTCACGAGCCTGGTGACCTCGGCGTTCCTGCTCGCGATGCTGCCGTTGGTGTCGCTGATGTACACCGTCGTCACCAAGGGCGCCGCCCGGTTCGACCTCGACTTCTTCACCATGGACATGCGGGGCGTCGTCGGGGCGGGCGGAGGCGGCAAGGCTGCCATCGTCGGCACGGTCATCATCACTGGTCTCGCCACCGCCATCTCGGTGCCCGTGGGTTTGCTGACGGCGATCTACCTCGTGGAGTACGGCCGCGGCCGGCTGGCCCGCAGCGTGACGTTGATGGTCGACGTCATGACCGGGATCCCGTCGATCGTGGCGGGGCTGTTCGCGTACGCCCTGTTCGTGATCTTCTTCGGCGCCAGCGTGCGCCTCGGCGTCGGCGGCGCGATCGCGCTGTCGGTGCTCATGACGCCGGTCGTGGTGCGTTCCAGCGAGGAGATGCTCAAGCTGGTGCCGGCAGAGCTGCGCGAGGCGTCGTATGCGCTGGGGGTCCCGAAGTACCGGACGATCCTGAAGGTGGTGCTGCCCGCGGCCGCCGCCGGCATCGCCACCGGCATCACCATCTCGATCGCCCGCATCATCGGTGAGACCGCACCGCTGCTGCTCATCACGGGCACGCAGCGAGGGGTCAACTGGAACCCGTTCGACGGGCGCATGACGACGCTGCCCGTCTACGCCTTCGAGAACTTCACCCAGCCCGGCTCGACGGGCGCCGGCATCGACCGGGCCTGGTCCGCCGCACTCGTCCTGATGATCATTGTCCTGGTGCTCAACCTGGTGGCCCGGCTGGTCGCTCGGTTCTTCGCCCCGAAGGGCGCCCGCTAGCTGCCGTCTTCCCGGTCCGAGGCTCCCTGATCCGGCGCGGGAGAGTCCTCGTCGCGCCGAACCGCGCTGCGTCGGTCGGGGCCGCGTCGTTGCTGCTCGGAGGGCGTGCCCGGCATGCCGCCCGTCCGCCGCAGCGTGAGCACGGCCGCCAGCTCGGGGTGCACCGCGTCGAGGCTGGCTGCGCGTGCGGTGGCGGCGCGGCGCCGGGCCCGGGCCAGCTCGTCGATCGGGAGCGTGTCGCCGGCCCGGCTCTCGGCCTGGGCCAGCTCGGTGACGGCGGCGAAGGCCTCGAAGGCGAGCCGCTCGGCCTCGCGGGCCTGACGCAGCACCGACAGCCTGGCGGTCACCCGTTCGACGGCCGCGGGCCCGTGCGCGAGCAGCGGCGCGAGCAGCGTGTCGAGGTCACGGCGTCGCGCATGCCAGCGGGCCAGCAGGCGCAGTCGGTCGTCCACCTCGTCAGCATGCAGTGCCGGGGCGCCCGGGTCAGCCGTTTGCGAACCGCGGACGAAAGATCACCTTCGGGAGCTACGCCGACGGGTCCGGGGTCGCCCACGAGGTGTCGGTCGACAGGGTCGTGAAGCCCCAGCGACGGTAGACGTGCACCGCGGCGGCGTTGTCCGCGTCGACGTAGAGCACCACTCGACGGCAGCCGCGCTGCTGCAGGTGAGCCAGTCCGGCAAGCAGGACCGCGGTGCCGAGCCCACCGCCCTGTGCGGCCGGGTCGACCGCGACGACATACACCTCGCCGGGCTCGTCGGGACCGACGATCTTGGTCCAGTGCGAGGCGACGAGCACGCCGTCTCGCTCGGCGAGCAGCAGGTCAGCCGGGTCGAACCAAGGCTCGTCCTGACGCAGGGCGAGGTCCTCAGCCGTCCAGGAACCCTGCTCGGGGTGGCTCGCGAAGGCCGCGGCGTTCAGCGCCAGCCAGGCGGCCTCGTCCCGCCCGACCTCGAACTTCCGCACCGTGACGTCACCGGTCAGCGGGCGCTCCGGGAGGTCGGTCAGCTCTCGACCCATGAGCAGCAGCTCGCGCACCGCGACCAGGCCGAGCCGGGCTCCCAGCTCGGCGGTGCCGGGCAGGCTGCCGTGCGCCCAGAAGGCCGTGCCGGCACTGGACAAGGCCTGTGCCAATGTCAGGCCGTGCCCCCGCCGGCGTGACCCCGGGTCGACGACGAGCTCGGCCGAACCGCCCTCCACGTGCCCGTAGCCGAGCAGGGCTTTCCCGTCGCCCTCGCCGAGCAGCAGCAGGTGCTGCCCGGGGTCGGTCAGGTGGAACAGCGTCTCCTCGTTGAGCGGAGCCACGCCGTCGGCAGCGCTGGCCCTGGCCGCCAGATCGCGGACAGCCTCGACCTCCGCGGTGCTCAAGGATCGGGGCGGGCTCAGACTCGTGCGCCTTCCGCCGGTGCGGGCTCGTCGGCGAGGGCCGCGATCGGCGGGGTGACGAACTTGTAGCCCACGTGGCGCACGGTGCCGATCAGCTGCTCGTGCTCGACGCCGAGCTTGGCGCGCAGCCGACGCACGTGGACGTCGACCGTGCGCGTGCCCCCGTAGTAGTCATAGCCCCACACCTCCTGCAGCAGCTGCGCCCGCGTGAAGACCCTGCCCGGGTGCTGAGCGAGATACTTGAGCAGCTCGAACTCCTTGAACGTCAGGTCCAGCGGACGGCCGCGCAGCTTGCAGGTGTAGGTGCCCTCGTCGATCGTCAGCTCTCCGGCACGGACGACCCCGGGGTCGGCGACGACGTTCGTCGCCGCGGCAACCCGACCGATGGCGAGCCGCAACCGAGCGTCCACCTCGGCCGGCCCGGCGCTCTCGAGCAGCACGTCGTCGACGCCCCACTCGGCCGACAGCGCGGCGAGCCCGCCCTCGGTGAGGATCGCGAACAGCGGACCCGGCACTCCGGTGGTCTGCAGCAGCCGACACAAGGACCGGGCCTGGATCAGGTCGCGACGGGCATCGACGAGGACGGCGCCGACCGCCGGCTGGTCGAGCAGTGCGCTGGCCTCCAGCGGTGCCACGCGAACGTCGTGGGCAAGCAGCCCGAGCGCGGGCAGCACCTCGCAGGAGGGCACGAGCGCGTTGGTCAGGAGCAGAAGACGTGCCATGACGGGTCCTCGGTGTCGGTGGCGTTCCCCCGGTCGTGCAGAGAGACGTTGGTGCCGACCACAGGCGCCGTTGCCCACGATCATTGTCGCCTGCGGATGAGGCACGCGACAGGAGGGTTCAGGTGCTGACGTTACAAGCAGGTTCACCGACGATGCATCTTGTGATGCACGACGCTGTCCCCGAAGACGCCTCCTTCGTCTTGCGCACGGCGGACGGCGTACGGCTCCGCGCGGTGCGCAGGGGCCCCCGCTCGCACGTCTGGATCGTTGTCGCGCACGGCTTCTCAGGATCGGTCGACGGGGCCGCCGTGCGACGCGTGGTGGACCGTCTCAGCACCAGGACGACGGTCCTCGCGTACGACGCCCGCGGTCACGGCCGCTCCGGCGGACTGTCGACGCTCGGCGACCGGGAGGTGCTCGATGTCGACGCGGCCGTGGCGTACGCCCGGGCGAGCGGTGCTGAGCGGGTCGTGACGGTCGGCTTCTCGATGGGCGGCGCGGCTGTGCTGCGGCACGCTTCGGGCGTACCCGGTTACGGGTTGACGCAGGCGCCGGACGCGGTGGTCGCGGTCAGCAGCACCGGGGCGTGGTCAGAGCGTTCGACCGCCCGGGGCCCGCTGCGTCGGCTGCACCTGCTCGTCGAGACCGGGCCGGGGCGGACCGTGGCGCGTCGGGTCCTGAACGCCCGGGTCGACCCGTCGACCTGGCGGGTGCGGCCGGTGGCGCCGGCCGAGGCGCTCGGGTGGGCCGTCATGCCGGTGCTGGTGGTGCACGGCGACCGCGACGACTACTTCGGGCTCGAGCACCCGCGTGCGCTCGCTGCGGCCGGGGCGGCCGTGTGGCTGGAGCCGGGGCTCGGGCATGCTGAGGTGGCGGTCGGCCTCGAGCTGCTCGACCGCATCGCCGCCTACGCGTCAGGAGCAGACCTGTGACCGTGCTGCGTTACTGGGCGGGGGCTCGGGCTGCCGCCGGGGTTGCCGAGGAGCACCGCGGAGCGACGACTTTGGAGCAGCTGCTCGCCGAGGCCGTCGCCGACCACGGGCTGGGGCTCGCCAGGGTGCTGTCGGTCTGCTCGTTGGTCGTCGACGGCGACCCGGTGGGAGCGCGTCCGCACGCCTCGATCGACGTGTCGACGGCCGACCTGGTCGACGTGCTGCCGCCGTTCGCGGGCGGTTGAGCGGCCAGCTTCGTCGAGACGCGCCCGGGCCGGGTAGTCGGGTCCGCGCTGCCGGGGCTAGCGGATGACGCGCAGCGGGCCTCGCCACGACTCGGCGGTCCGGGGCAGCGGGAACTGCCCGTGGGCGACCAGCGAGGTGAAGGCCTCCGGCGGACCTGGTCGACTCACCAGATAGCCCTGGACCACGTCGCACCCGAGGCCGCGAAGGGCGTCCAGCGCGTCGACGTCTTCGACGCCTTCGGCCACGACCGTCAGCTCCAGCGCGTGCCCGAGGTCGATCACCGCCTGCACGATCGCGCTGCTCCCGGCCTGGTGGCCGAGCCTCAGCACGAAGCTCTTGTCGACCTTGACCTCATGGACCGGCAGCTGCTGCAGGTAGGCGAGCGAGCTGTAGCCGGTGCCGAAGTCGTCCACCGACAGTCGTACGCCGAGCGAACGCAGCTCCCGGAGGACGACGATCGCCCGCTCCGGGTCGGCCATGACGCTGCTCTCCGTCACCTCCAGGCACAGCGCCGCGCTCGGGAGGCCGTGGCTCGCGAGCCCCGCTCGTACGTCCTGGACCAGCCCGGGCTCCAGCAGCGCACGAGGCGAGAGGTTCACGGCCATGACCAGGTCCGGCACGCTCGCCCGCCAGACGGCGCACCGGGCGAGCGCCAGGTCCAGGACGCACCGGGTCAGCGGCACGATCAGCCCGGTGCGCTCCGCCAGGCCGATGAACTCGTCCGGCGGCACCAGACCGCGGAGCGGGTGGTCCCAGCGCACCAGAGCCTCGAAGCCGACCAGCTCACCACTGACCGTGTCGACCTGCGGCTGGTAGTGACAGATGAGCTCCTCGCGCTCCAGCGCGGTGTCGAGGTGGGCGAGCAGGCTGAGGCGCTGCGGGTCGGTCTGGTCGAGCTGCTCGTCGAACAGCTGCCAGCCGAGCCGACGGTCCTTCGCGCGGTACATAGCCAGGTCGGCGTGCTGCAGCAGCAGGTCGGCGTCCCGACCGTGCTCGGGGCTGAGCGACAGCCCGAGCGAGGCCCGCACCTGCAGGTCCAAGCCGTCCACGACCATCGCCCGGGACAGCGCCGCCTGCATGCCGGTCGCCGCGCGCTCGGCGTCGAAGCCTGCGTCGCGGGGGAGCAGGACAGCGAACTCGTCGCCGCCGAGCCGGGCCACCATGGCGCCGGACGGCGCGGCAGAGCGAAGCCGGTCACCCACCTCCCGCAGCAGCCCGTCCCCGCTGGCGTGCCCCAGGGTGTCGTTGATCTCCTTGAACCCGTCGAGGTCGAGCATGAGCACCGCGCACGACGTGCCGGCCACGGCCAGCATCTCAGCCAGTCGCTCGTGGAAGAAGAACCGGTTCGGCAGCCCGGTCAGGCCGTCGTGACGCGCCTCGTGACGCAACCGGTCGACCAGGCGACCGTGCCGCAGAGCGGTGCTGATCTGCGCACCGGCCAGCTGGAGCAGGGCGACGTCGTCACGGGTGAACGAGCTGGTCTCGCCGAGCCGACCACCGACCGCCAGCACCCCGACGACGTCCTCGCCAGCGCGCAGCGGCACAAGGGCCGCGTCCCGCAGGCCGTGCCGGTCCAGCCATGCGTCCCGGCCGCCGGCCTCGATCAGCTGTGGCTCGCCGGTCGCGAGGACCTGTGCCACCGGTCCGTCCCCCAGCTCGGGTGCGGGCCTCGCCGGGCCGTCGCCGGCGAGCAGGAGCAGCGACAGCTCGCCCTCCTCGCGGTCGCTGGCGGAGCCGACGTCCGAGGTTCGCGCGCGGCCGGCGCTCGTCGAGGCCACCTCCACGAGCACCGCGGTGCCGGAGTTCAGCAGGCGTCGTGTGGCCGCGAGGATCTCCTGCCGCAGGTTCGTGCTGCCGAGCGCCGCCGACAGGTCGCGGGAGAAGGCCGCCATCTCGCCGAGCGTGCGGTGGCGGCGCATCAGCCGGGAGTAGCCGTAGTAGGCGAGGACCGCCACGACCATAAGGACGATCACCAGAGGCAGGGCGGTCGCGTCGGACCGTGCGACGAGCAGGATGCACAGGGCGGCCGAGGCGTTGAGTGTCGCGCTGATCCCGGTCGTCAGCATCATCAGCCCTGCCTGCCGCCGGTCGACGCGTCCCTGAAGCCGCCACATCGCCAGGACGATGTACAAAAGGCCGAGCAGCGTCACGCCGACGACGAGGGCGGCCGAGGTGAGCCAGGGGATGTCCAGACCGCTGCGCCCGGTGAGCCCGAAGCGCTCCCACAAGGCGATGAGCGCGGTCGTCTCGGCCGCGAACAGCGAGAGGTTGAAGGCGCTCTTGAAGACAGACGTCCGTCGGTGGGCTGAGACCGCGGCCGCAGCCGACAGTCGCGACAGCAGCAGGGCGATCGGTCCTACGAGGAAGAGCCCGAGCACCAGGGGCAGCTCCGACATCGACAGCGACAGGGTCTGCGCCCGGACCTCGACGTGCACCTGGGCGCTCTCGGCAAGCAGGAAGGCGAGCACGAGCGCCGACAGGAGCAGCCACGAGCCCCCGCCGAGATCGGCGCCGGACGCGATCAGCCACCACCACAGACCGGCCGTCACGGCCCAGGCCGCGGCTGAAAACGGCATCAGCCGGCGGGCGGTGGTCATGGCCGCCCGCCGGGGGAAGATCGCGGAGCTAGTTGAGGCTGACGCCGTTGAGCGAGACGCCGTTGAGCGAGACGCCGTTCAGGCTGACGCCATTGAGCGAGACCCCGTTGAGCGAGACGCCGTTCAGGCTGACGCCGTTGAGCGAGACCCCGTTCGTCGAACCGTTGAGCGAGACCCCGTGCCCGCTGACCCGGAAGCCCTCGGTCGAGGCGTGCGAGCCGGTCGCCGCGACGGCGGCCAGGGCGAGCGCCGCGCCGAGGGCGGCGGTCACGGTGCGGGTGGACAGCGAGCGTGCAGAGATGAGGGCCATGGTCGTTGCTCCGATCGAGGAGGGACAGGGTCACGGGGAACGCGGGGGGCAGGGTCAGGAGAGTTGCTGCTCGCAGCATCTTTTCTCCCTGCCCTGGCCGCCGTGCGGTCGTTGCCTGTGTATCGTCCTCGTGGTGGGCCGTGCTGAAGCCCAGGGTTCCACACGATCGGTGGATACAGCCTGGCTCCTTCCGCCTTTCGGCGCAAGACCCGGGGCCCGTACGGCCTATCAAGAGCAGCCCATCCAGGCCTTCACGGGGGCCTACCCGTGGCCAGTACGGGCCAGGACGATCAGGCGGGGACGTCCACCGTCGCCTCGACAGCCTCGCCCTGGACCGCGGTGACCGAGGCGTCGACGGACCGTGCCCCGCGGGACAGGACCCGCAGGGTCCAGTCGCCGGCCGCGGCGTAGAAGCGGAAGTAGCCGGTCGCTGAGGTCTGCACCTCGGCGGTGAACTCCCCCGTCGAGCCGAGCAGCCGGACGTAGGCC
>JBBSTR010000036.1:0-23390 GCA_038235705.1 Mycobacteriales bacterium | reverse complement strand
TGCAGCTCGAGCCTGGCGCCGCCAGGGACGTCATAGCTGCACTCCACGTCGTCGTCGCCGAGGTCCGAGACGTGGATCCGCGCCCCGCGGACGCCGACGACGAAGGCCGCGAAGCTGCCGAACGTGCCCCGGTCCCCCACCTGCAGCACGAAGACGTTGCCGTCCCCCTCGGCCACGAGCTCCCGGTCGGCCCAGGTGCCGTCGGTCGTCCACACCACCGTCCGCGCCGACCAGAGCGCGACGTAGGCGTCACCGCGCCGACCGACCGTCCAGGTGCTGCCGGGCATGTTGGTCTCGGTCGCGAGGTGCTGACGCACCGAGCCCTCGTCGAACGCCGCCTTCGGGAACCACGCGTGCGTGCGGCTGCCGAACATCACCCGCTGGATGTCGCGCGGGGAGTAGGCCTGGATCACCGCACCGTCGTGCTGCGCGGTGAACGGGACGGTGACCGAGCCGGTCCACCAGTTCGGGCCGTCGTGCCCCGCCGGGAAGACGTTGATGCCCTCGTCCCCGGCGACGACGCCGGCGCTGATGCCGCCGGCGATCCCACCCACGGCCGCACCCACGAGTGTCCCGACCGGCCCGAGCACGCTGCCGACCAGGGCGCCGACGCCTGCGCCGGCCGCCGCTCCCCCGCCCGCGGCCAGCTCAGGGGAGATGGTGGACCCGGCCGACGGGTGGGTCGTCCAGACCGTCGCGCCCAGGCCGAGGGTCGCCTGGGCGTACTGCGCCTGGAAGTTGAGCTGCTGCGGGTGCCACCGACGGACGCTGGAGAGCATCACGTGCGGCGTGCGGTAGGTCGTGAGCCTGGCCTGCGTCAGCGCCGAGCCCTCCGTGAAGACCGAGAGGTCGTCGCCGGCCTTGGCGGGGCTGTCGGGCCCCGGCTCGCCGACCACCGCCCCGTGCGCGAGCCCGAGCCACTCCAGCACCGGCAGCAGCGCGCGGAACGGGTTGCTCTGCCGCAGGTGCCGGCGGCTCGCCACGACGTCGCTGCTGTCCACGACCTGCTTGACGAAGTACGCCCCCCGGCTCCACCAGCGCAGGACGTCGTCCTCGGCGCTCCGGCCGATGCCGTGGACCGGCCCCTCGTCGACGTCGAGGGACACCCGTCGGCGGTCCAGCGCGTACGCCGGCACGTCCTTGCCGATCCTGAGCAGGACCGGCGGCACCTCGTAGCCGCTGGAGGAGGCGTAGCAGCCGGCCGACTCCGAGTTCCCGTTGACGTAGGTGCCCCGGCGGCCGAACAGCAGCTGGGCCAGGTCGCCCGTCGACTGGTCGTAGCCGCAGCTCTTCTGCTCGAAGTAGGCCCGGCCGGCGGAGGTCGCGAAGCTGCCGTCGTGCGAGAGCCGGGCGATGTCGAACAGCATGAGGTCGAGCACCATGCACGCTCGCGTACGCAGGTCCTCGTCCAGCGCGAAGTCCGCCAGGTTGAACAGCGCCCCGAGGTCCTCCTCGTAGTAGCCCGGGGCGTTCCACTCGCTGAAGCCGAACCGCAGCCGGTCGTCGAGCCAGGAGCGCAGCCGGGCGGTGGCTCGCTCGACGTGCTGCGCGCCCGTGAGATCGCCGTCCCGGACCGCCTCTGCGCCCTCCGCACGGAAGGCGGCGCCCGCCCGGAAGACGTCCTCGGGCCAGCGCTGGCCGGCGAGCAGCTCGGCGGTGGCGAACAGCACGGTGTGGTTCTCCGACCAGAAGGTCATCTCCGCCTTGACCTCGTCGGGGTCGTAGCGGTTGTGGTCGACGTCGACGACGGCCTGCCGGGCCGCCTGGATCCGCTGGGAGTCACCCGGCCGGGCGTCGTCGTCCGCGGCGAACGGCTCGTCGAGCCAGTACTTGAAGTGCAGGTAGCGCTCGTGCAGCACCTCCTCGAGCCGGGCCGACAGGTTCGGGTCGCGGCCGAGGTCCGCGGGGTCTCGCCAGGTCGCAAGCACCGACCGCAGCACAGGCGGGGTCTCGCCGTGCAGGTAGAGCAGGCGCAGCGCGTAGTTGGCCTTGAAGTCCGCCGTGTCCTTCAGCAGGTGCATCTGCTCGATGGGCTCCCCGAGGAGGCGGAACCAGTAGTCGTCCTTGGCCTGCTCGAAGGCGCGGAGCCCGCGGCTGTCGCCCGGCGCGGGAGACCGCCAGCCGAACACCTCGGCCTGTCGGGCCGGGTCGCGGCGCGCGACCTGCAGGCGGGCCAGCCCGTGCATGAGGGTGTCGTCCTGCGCGGTCGGGACCACGGGATGCCGGAGCACGTCGGTGTCGGGCACCACCTCCGGCGGCTGGTAGCCGAGCACCCGGCACACCGAGTCGTCGTGGGCGTCGGACAGCTCTGCGAGCTGCTGCTTGGACAGGTGGGCGTCCCAGCCGGGGCGGCGTACGTACAGCCTGCGCAACATCCGCTCCTGGTACAGCGCCCGCTCCCGGTCGAGCACCGGGTCCGGCCTGGCCCCGCGCATCACGGCCGGCGCGTCACGGCAGGGCGTCGCCCGCCGCGGGATCCCAGGTCGTCGTGCCGTCGGCCGCCGTCTGCGGCGTCCAGCGGGGCAGGGTCGGCGTGCTGCGCAGCGCGACCAGCGTCGTCGGCAGGCGCAACTCCCAGGGCCGGCTGTAAGCCGTTCCGCCGTCCAGCGCCGTGTCCGGCTCGCGCAGCTCCTGCAGCAGGGGGACGTACAGCGGGCTCGTGACGTCCTGGAGGTCGGTGCCCGCGGGCACCACGCCGGTCTGCATGAAGTCGGTGACCGCGGCCTCGTCACCGGGACGCACCGGCACGAGCACGCGCGCGGCCCCTGCGCGCAGGAAGTCGGCGAAGGCCGGGTCGGCGTCGTCGCGCAGGACCACGTCGACCCAGAGCGGCTTGCGGCCCCAGAAGTACGGCGAGTAGCGCCACGTCATCTGCTCCCACTCGAAGGCGTTCTCGAGGAAGCGGAGGTACGTGCCGTAGGTCTCGACGTTGGGCAGATAGGGCTGCGGATAGCCCTGCGGGCTGTGCTCGACAGCCGACAGCCCGTCGAACTGCTGGTTGGAGATGACGGCGAGGCAGGCCTTGTGCAGCTCGTCGCGCTCCCGCTCCCGCTTGCGCTCGGGCGTCTGACCGGCGGACAGCAGCCGGACACCGGCCTTGACCCGAGCGAGCCGTCCCTCGTAGTCCTCCAGCCGCTGCTGGGCGGCCGCCAGCAGGGCTGCGTGCGCGCTGACCTGCCAGCGCGAGAGCCGTTCGTCGGTCAGCGCGCAGGTGATCTGGATCGCGACGGTGACCGAGTAGATCCCGCCGTCGAGCCGGGCGGCCAGGGCGAGCTGGCCCGTCTCGCCGTCGAGCTTGGTCGTCTGCCTCTGCTGGCCGCCCCAGTCGAAGCCCAGCCAGCGTCGGCCGATGGTCAGGTCGAGGTGCTGCTCGGCGCCCTCCCAGCCGCCCCAGGTGAGCACAGCGGTGGCGGACGTCGCGCGGTAGCCGTCCGGCACCTCGATCGTCGTGCCCTGGGCCAGCAGCGTCGAGCGCAGCTCGACCGAGCTGCTCCAGACGTTCTGCGCCAGGCTGGCGAAGGTCCGCACCACGGTCACGGTCTCTGGCGGCGGCGGCGTGACGCCCGTCGCGCCGTAGCCGGCGACGTAGTAGGGCCAGTTCCAGTCGTTGAGCCAGGTCGGCTGGAGCGTGAACGGCGCCGGCCGCGGCGGCAGCGGCGCGTCGGGCTGCGCCTGCAACGCGTGGGCGAGGAAGGCGGCCGGCTCCGGCACCACCACGTCGTACATCAGGCGTTTGCCATAGCTGAACACCTGCGCCTGGACGACCCGGTCCAGCCACTGGTAGACGTGCGACGCCGCATCATCGGAAGCGGCGAAGCCGTGCGTCGCCTTCTCCTCGAGCTGCCGCAGGACCTGCTGGGTGACCGAGGACGTGGTCCGCGACGTGATCCGGCTCGCCGCACGGCTGGTGACCCCCCGCCCGTACGTCTCCGCCTCCTTCGTCGACGCTTCCCGGGAGCGACCGGTCTCGACCAGGGAGCCGTACGACTCCGAGCTCGGCTGGCCGGGGACCCGCGCCTGGTCGCTCTTCACCACGTCCCCGGCTTCGCGGGTCAGCTCGAACCGGCCGGTGCTCTGCTGGTCGCGCTCGTCCTCGACGGTGATGTCCGTGGTGACGACGGTCGTCGTCTCGGAGCTGTCGAGCCGACGGGTCTCCCGGGTGAGCGCCTCCCCGCGGGCGACGTTCTCGACGTGCGCCACCTCGCCGGGCTCATAGCGCAGCGTGTGGTGCCGCGTGACGAGCAGGTCCGCGACGCCGGCCGGCGAGATGCTGCCGTGGGTCGCCGGGACCGCGGTCATCGTCGCGGGCGGCGGGTCCGTGGCCTCGTCGTGAGGTCCGGGCACCACGACCGGCTCGAAGTGCAGGTCCGGCAGCAGCCGTGCGATGTAGCGCGGGTCGATCTGGCTGACCACCCGGACGAACTCCTGCTTGAGCAGGGTCTGGGCGCCGTCGACGGTCAGGTCGGCGTGCGGGGTGAGCACGTGCAGCGCACGGGGAGGCAGCGGGGCCAGCGCAGCGTCGGTGAGCCAACCTGGCGCTGGGTCGGGCCGGACGGCGCTGGGCCGCGGCGCGGCCAGGTCGGTGCGCACGGAGGCCTCGAGACGGGCCTGCTGGGCGTCGCTGGTGCGCCGGATCTCTGGGACCTCGGCCGGTGGTGGCGCCGGGGTGCTCACGTCGCGCAGCAACAGGACCGCCGAGCGCAGCTGCAGGGCATCGTCGGCCAGCCTGGAGTCGTCCACCGGGTCCGCAGGCGTCGGGTCGGGCGCCCGGGCCGGTGCGGGCGGCAGCGGGACGACGTCGGCCGGCAGGACGAGCAGCGCTGTCCCGAGCCCGGGCCCCGGGTCCTGGCCGTCAGCGAGCCTGCGCAGCAGGTAGAGGGCTCGCGCGACGTCGGCCAGGCCGTCGGCGACCTGCGCCGGCGCCAGCTTGGCGGCGACGAGCGTGTCGACGACCCGGCGCCAGTCCGAGGCGTAGTCGTCGGTGGCGACGACCGCCTCAGCCGACCGGTCGAAGATCTGCCGGACCACGGTCGCGGCGTTGAGGTCCGCGCCCCCCAGCATCGCGACGAAGCGACCGAGTGCAGGCTGCAGCGCGAGCTCGGACGTGCTCCGGACGACGTGCTGCGAGGCGGCGTAGCCGGCAGCGGCCTCGCGCACGGCTTCCCTGGGGCGGTCGCCGGCGAGCGCGCCCCTCAGCTGCTCGCGCAGGCGGGTGGCGGCGTCGAGCGGCACCACGGGCAGGTCCGACGCAGGCTCGGCGGTGCGCAGGACGAGGAACCGGAAAAGGTCGTACATGTCGTCACCGTCCAAAGGGGCCGGGTGGTCCACGTTCTTCCTATACCTTTTTCCGCATCCTGAGAAGGGGCGCCGTAGGCTTTGCGGCCTTTCTGTGGGAGGCTCGCACCAGTAACCTTTGGTCGGGTCGGATGCGTTGTTTTTGCGTGGACGACAACGACTCACTTCGTGGCAGAAGGGCCACCGGTGGTCATTCTTGCGGACCTGCGCGAGGAGCCGCTGTTCGACGTGGTCGTCGAGACGCTCGCGGCCTGCGCGGACACGCGTCGCCCCGAAGAGGTCCTGTGCGAGTGCTTGGCCAAGCTGCTCCAGGTGAAGCTGGCCGCCCACGTCGACCTCACGACCCCCCGACCGGAGGTCGCGTCCTGGCCACCGGGCGCCGACGTCTCTGGCCTGCTCACCCGGGACTGCGTCCTGACACGGCTGGCGGGTGGCGTCCTGTCCGTCCTGTCCGGGCGGCGCGAGCTGGGACGTCAGGGCCGGGGCGAGCCGGGCGCGACGCGCGACCGGCCTCTTGCCGCGGAGACGCTGGCCGTCCCCTTGACTGCAGGCGAGTCGCCCCGGCGGCTTCTCGTCGTGGTGCGCCCGGACGGCTTCAGCGACGCCCAGCTCAGCTATCTCGGCGCCGCGCTCCCCCTGCTCGCGGCCCTCGACCGCCACCTCCAGCACCGCCGTCTGCGATACCGGTCTGCGGCGCTCGCCGTCGTTGTCGACCCCGGCGGTCAAGCCTCGGGGACGGCGCTCACCTGCCGGGAGCGTGAGGTGCTCGAGCTGCTCGCCACGGGGCTCCTCGCCAGCTCCATCGCCTCGACCCTGGGGGTCTCGGCGCGGACGGTGCACGTCCACCTGGCCCACATCTACCGCAAGCTCGACACCAACGACCGCTTGAGCGCAGTCAACAAGGCCAGGGCGGTCGGGTTGCTCTCGTCGACCTGAGCCGAGCCCCTCGGACCGACCCGGTGCGCGGGACGTGCCGGATCCATCACCGCCAGAAGGAGGACACCATGGTCGGACGCTCGGTGCGTCGCAGGTTCTGGGTCGAGGCCGTGCTCGCGGTCGTCTGCCTCGTGACGGGGGTGGTGACCCTGGCCGTCCCGGACTGGATCGAACGGCTCGGCGGCGGGAGCGGCGACGCGGGCAGCGGCTCCACCGAGCGCCTCGTGGCAGGCGTCGTCATGACGCTGGCCCTGACGGCGGCGGTGCTGGCCCGGATCGAGTGGCGACGGCCCACGGTCGCGACAGCATGAGTCCCGGCCGGTCGCCGGGCCGCACCACCGGGTCCACCTCCGGGGTCGACGAACCGGCCGGTGCCCACGGGGCCCGGCGACCCCCCCGAACCAAGCCCCTCGAGGAGGGTCTCGGCAGAGCGGGCGATGCCGAGACGGGGCCGCAGGCGCGGCCGACGCCCCCGCCGGGTGTCGACGCCCGCGTGCTCGACGAACGCGAGCGGAGGCAGACGGCCGAGCGCAAGGCCTCCGGGCCGACCCGGCGCCCGACCCCGGCCGCCGTCCCGACGGCCCCGCCCCCGGGCTCGCCACCACCCACCGACCCGAGCTGACCCGTTGCTCACCATCACCGGCAACATCGCCCTCGACGACGCGGCGACCGGGACCCAGACCGGCACGGTCGGTGAGCCGACCGTCGCCGCGTCCTCGACCACCCTGTTCGTCACCGGAAACTGGTATGCCAGCCGTTCCGGGGACCGCGGTGCGACGTGGACGCTCCTGGACCCGTTCACCGAGTTCCCCACCGACCGGGGCACCTTCTGCTGCGACCAGCAGATCCTGTACGTCAAGAGTGTGCGGCTGTGGGTCTGGCTCCTGCAGTACTCCCGGTCCGGGTCGAGCAACATCTACCGGCTTGCCGTGAGCCGGAACGCGGCGCCGGGCACCTGGCACTGGTGGGACGTCGCACCGGCTGACCTCGACCCTGCCTGGACCGACGTCTGGTTCGACTTCCCGGACCTCGCCGCCAGCGAGGCCAACCTCTGGATCTCCTGCAACCAGTACGACACCGGCAACGCGTGGAAGCGCGCCACGGTGATCCGTTACCCGCTGGCCGAGCTCGCCGGTGCGGCGCCCCTCACCCGCCGGCACTGGGTCACCACCGATGCCGGTTCGCTACGCCTCGTCAGCGGTGCTGGTACGTCGATGTGGTTCGGTGCGACGGACCAGGCCCGCCGGTCGGTCAGGGTGTTCCGGTGGCCCGACGACGCGACCGGGGTCACCGCCTGGACGATCCCGGTCAGCCCGTGGGCCGACACCGACTACACCTCCCTCGGCCCCGAGGGCGCCCCCTGGCTGAGCCGCTGCGACGACCGGGTCACCGGAGCCTGGCGGTCCGGCGGCAGGCTGGGGTTCCTCTGGTCCTCCGGTCGCGTCCCGGGGCGGCCGCACCCCTTCATCCGGGCGGTCACCCTCGACGAGCAGTCCCTCGCGGTCGTGGCCGAACCCGACCTGTGGAGCCAGAACGGCGCCTGGGCCTACCCCGCAGCCGCACCGAGCACGAAGGGTCGGGTCGGGCTGAGCGCGTTCTTCGGCGGTCCGACCCACCCGGCCCACGCGGTCGGGGTGCTGGACGCCGAGGCCAACCTCTGGACGACGAAGCTCAGCGCTACCTCGACGCACCCACCGGGTGCCGGCAAGTGGGGCGACTACCTCGTGTGCCGGCCGCACCCGACCCGGAAGTCGTCGTGGATGGCGAGCGGCTTCACCCTCCAGGGCGGTACGGGCCGGCGCAACATCGAGCCCCGCGTGGTCGTCTTTCGTGCCTGACCGCCGTCAGGCGCGGCGCGGCGGCGGCCACGCACAGGGCGGCTCGGGCAACCGGTCAGGTGGGCCGGTCCACGACGTGCACGACCCGCGCCGCGGCGTACGGGCAGAACCGCACCAGCTCGTTGACCGTCGTCGGCGGGGTCACCACCCCGGACGTCGTCGTCGGTGGGACGAACACCTCACCCGCACCCAGCGAACCGACGAACGCCAGGAAAAGGACCTGCTGGCCGGCGGTGACCGGCGTGAGGTCGACGTCGACGGACACGGCGCGCGGCATCCGCGCGTCGACCCCCGTCGGGACCGTGGTCCACGACAGGCCACCGCCTGCCGTCGCGAGGTTCCACCCGGCCGGTGCCGCCTGGGCCGTCCCGGCGGCGGCTGCCGTCAGGAAGGACAGCAGCGTCGTCACCGACTCCGACATCAGCCCGGCGGGGGTCCGCCCCGACCGCCACAGCAGGACCGCGAAGCCCTGATCGGCGCTCAGCCCGAGGGAGTCGCGGTGGTGCACGAGGATGTCCACGGTCGACGGCTCGCGAAAGACCGTCCACAGCTCGTCGACCACGCCGCGCGGGACGACGAGGTCGAGCAGGTCGGCCTCGGTGGCACCGACGGTCGGGGCCCGCGAGGTCTGCCACGGCGCCCGGTAGACGGCGAGCGGGTCGACAGTGTCGGCCGTCACCGTGCCGTCTGCCTTGACGCGCACCCCGGCGACGACGTCGGCCCAGACCAGCGCGTCGATCTCCGGGACCGGGGTCTTGGCCGGCGTCATCCCGGTGCGGTGCAGGGCGACCAGGCGACCGAGCGCGTCAGAGAACTGCCCCGTGGCCGCGACGCTCGGGTAGAGCCAGCGGAAAGCCGTCTGGAAGGTCCACACGTCGTAGGCCGGGGCGTTCAGGGCGGTGATCGAGGGCCCGGCGAGGAAAGCCGGCGGGGTCGTCGTGGTCCACCGCGGCCGCACGACGATGTCGGGGCTCGCAGACAGCGACAGGGGCAGCGCCGGCGGCGCCTGGAACGGGTCGGTGTGGATCGTGAGCGGGTTGCGGCGGTCGTCCCACCGGTGCGAGCGGATCCAGGTCTGTCGTACCGCATCGTGGGCCAGGTCGACCTCCCACACCCCGCGCGACTGGACACCCGCGCGGAGCAGCCGGGGGCCCGCGGGCCCACCCGCCGGGTCCGACCAGATGTCGAGGTCCTGGACCGTGGCCTGCGGGAGGCCGTTGACGTAGGGCAGCCACTCGAGCGGGCCGGTCGGCGTCGTGCGCGTCCCCTTCCAGACGCCGGTGACGGTGCCGACGTACACCGTGTCGCCGGTGGCGTCGCCGGGGTCGACGAGCACGGAGAAGGCCGGGTCGCGGGGGCCGCCGCCGGTGGCACCGGAGCCGTCGAGCTGGTTGCGCAGGCCGGTCCGGTGGAAGCGGCCGTCGGCGTTGGTGTAGTGCCACAGCGTCTCGTCCGGGCCGCCCACGACCCCGGTCGTCGCGACGTAGAAGTCCTGGGTGCCGGGGATGCAGGAGACGTCGGTGAGCGTCGTGGTCCGTGGGATCGCGACGGCCCGGTTGCGGATCGACCACGTGCGGCTCGCCCAGGTGCCGGGCGGGTTCTCCGTGAAGCGGACGACGCCGCGCACGTAGACCACGAGCAGCTGGGTCGGACCGGCCCACTGCAGGGCGATGATCGACCCGAGGAAGGGCGCCGTCAGCCCGATCGCCATCTGCGCCGGGGTCGCCGCGCCGTTCACGCCCGGCCGGCCGTCGGTAGCCACCCCGGCCGGGTAGGGGATCGTCCGCCACGTGTTGGGGCCCGCGCCGACGCCGAGGTCGTCGGTCAGCCAGACCCGGTAGGTGCCCACGGCCAGCCGGCCGAAGGCCGGGTTCGCGCCTGAGGCAGGGACGCGCACGGTGGCCGCGCCGGAGTAGAACGCGACGAACGGCGCGTCCCCCTCGCCGCCGGGCCCGACGAGGCGGCTCGGCTCACCGGGGTTGCGGGTCATCGGGTCCACGAAGGCGGGGCTGGAGGTGCAGTACCACCCGGAGCTGTTGAACTGACGCACGAACAGGTGGGTCGCCGTCGGGTGGAACGCCACCCCACCGCCGTCCCCGGTGTAGGGCTCGTCCCAGACGGTGTCACCCACCCGCAGCTGGCTGCCGTTGTCCTGGCAGCCCGACCCGACGAGGTGGCCGTTGACCGGGTGGCCGCGGACGAAGACCGGCTGCAGCGAGGCCAGGCCGGTGTTGGCGGCGGCGAACGTGCCGACCCGGCCTGCGTGGTCGGAAACGAAGACCCCGCCGTCGGTCGCGGCCCAGACCTGACGGCGTGGAGCCGTTCCTGCGAGGTGGAGAGCGTGCACGTCGCCGTGCACGTTGTTGCCGATCGCGCCGGCCGCGACGGCGCCGTCACCCGCGGGCAGCGCCGCCGGCGAGGACACCCCTACCGTCGCGCGAAGGGTCCACGGCGGGTCCGGGAGCGCCAGGCCGGAAGCGACGACCTCGAAGCAGTAGAGCGAGGCACCCCAGTCGCCGTCGGCAGGGCCGTAGGACAACGAGCTGCCGCCGAGGTAGACCCGGTCGACGCCGGCGACGGTGTCGACGACGAGGCACTGGTCGTAGTCACGCTGGGTCCCCCAGAGCGTTGCGGGGACCCCGAGGAAGCCGGGGACCGCGGCGACCGTCTCGACGAGCGGGGCCGCGGCTGTCGCGTCGGTGATGCGCCAGAGCCCCGGGACGCCGCCGGACTCCGCGAGCAGATAGACCGTGCTGCCCGTCGCCGCGAGCGTCATCGAGCCGGTGGTCGTGAGCGCGGGGGGCTGGCCGGTCGGGATGTCGTGGATCGTCGAGCCGAGGTCGTCGGTCCAGATCAGCCCCGTCCCGACGACGGCGAGCACGAGCCGGCCGCCGGGCAGCCAGACGGCGTCCGAGACGGCTGCGCCGGGGGCTGCGGCGGAGATCGCGTCGACCCGGGTCCAGAGGTAGCCGTCCCGGACCGGGTTGCCACCGTCGGCCGGGAGGGACTGGCGTCGTCCGAGGTAGGCACCGTTGGTCGTGCAGGCGACGACGACGTCCTGCGTGGCGCCGGCGGCGGGCTCACCGGCAGTGCTGGCCGGGCTGCGCAGGAGCCGGAAGATGCCTAGCCCCTCGAGCGGGGCGAGGCCGGTGTCGGGCTCCCACGGCTCGGCCTGGTCCGCCGGGGACGTCGGCCCGAGGGCGGCGAGGACCCCGACGCCGTCGATCGTGCCCTCCCCGGTGGGGAACGGGACGTTCGCCGGCAGGAAGGCCGGCTCCCCCGTGCCGACGAGGACGAGGTCGAGCAGGGCGATGGGCCCGAAGTCGACGAGCAGGCAGCCGCAGGCCTGCGCGTTGACGGCACCGCCCCGGACCCGACGGCGCACGGACCAGCCGCCCACCGGTGCCCATGTGGACCCTGCGTCACCGGTGAACCAGACACCGCCCTGGGCGGTCGCTGCGTACGCCCTGGTCCCGGTGGGGTCGACGGCGACGTCGCGGACCCGGCCGGCCACGCGCGGACGGTCGACGGCCTGCCCTCGGCGGACGACCGAGGGACCGATGGGCACCCAGCGCCCCGCCGGGTCGGCCACGTCGGGGAAGGCGAGCGGGTCGGCGTGCGGTCCACCCGGTGCGCTCGGTGCGCTCGGTGCGCTCGGTGCCGCGCTGTCGCGTGCCGTGAGGACCGACGCCATGGCCTGGGTGAGCGACACCCGGTCCACCCCGGCCCCGAGCCCCGCGTTCCACGCGACCCGGTCGGCGGCTGCGCCTCGCTTGGCCGCCCGCGCCGATGCGCGCGCGGGGCCGACCTTCGGCGCAGGGGGGTCCCGGCGATCAGTCGTCATGACGACGCGTCCTCGGCAGGGGCCACGCGGATCCAGCCCTCCTGGACCTCGTGCGCTCTCTTGGGCAGGTAGGCGTTCGTCGTCGACGCGAGGATCGGGTCGTCCCGCCAGGTGATCGGCCCGGTGCGCCGGGTGAACTGCTGCGTGCCGCCGAGCGAGGCCACGCTCGGCAGCCGGATCTCGGCGGGGTCGACGAGCAGGGCGCCCACCCGCACCGAGGGGACCACCTTGACCAGGCCCGGGGTCACCCAGGTGTCCGCCAGCTCGAGGGCCTTGCGCGGCAGGATGCCCGAGGTCAGGTGCATCTTGCCGGCGGGGAGCATGAGCACCGTCAGCCGCACGGTCTGACCGACCCGGATCGTCAGGGTGTCCTCGAGCACGAGGTAGGGGTGGCTGATCGGGTCCGGGTCCGGCGTCTGACCCAGCAGGCCGAGGTAGCCGGTGCGCGGCCCGCTCGCCAGGGCAGCGGACGCGACGACCTGGTCGACGACGTGGAAGCGGGTGTAGTCGTCGTCGACGAAGAAGCCGAGCACCCCGTCGTCGCTGCGACCGAGCTCCCCCACCCGGTACGGGAAGTCATGGGCTGCCAGCGTGGCGAAGGCGGCGGCGCGCGCCTGCGGCCCGCCGGCCTCCGTGACGTGGACCTCGTCGAGATCGTCCGGGGCGTCGAGGCGCAGGGTTGCCCGGACCACAGCGACCGGGCGTCCGACCAGCCCGGCGATCGTGGGCGACCCGATGGCCGAGAACGTGTCGATGCTCCACAGCGTGCTGTCGATCGCCCGCAGCAGCGCCGAGAGAGCGCTCGAGGTCGGCGGGTCGGCGCCGTGCCTCGCGTCCACGTCTGCCTGGATCACCCCGGCGGCGAACAGGGCCGCGTGCTGGGCGTGGGTGGGGATGTCGGTCAGCGGACCGGCGTCGGGTGGGACCGGCCGCCCAGGGGCGGGCTCCCAGAGCACAGCGGCGGCCCCGTCACCGACCGCGAACGAGTCGTGCTCGACCTGGCCTAGCGGGTTCCCGTCCCGGTCGAAGACCTCCAGCGCCTCGTCGATGTGGTCCGGCAGCAGGAACCCCGACACCGGTGACACGGCCAGGGTGGCGCGGAGCTGGTCGACGTACGCCTCCGGCGCGAGGGCCGGGTCCTGGTCGAGCGCGTAGCCGGGGTCGACCAGGCGCAGCAGCCAACGGGCGCTGCCCTGGATGCGTGGCGGCAGCAGGATGCCCGCCGGGTCGTCCGGCACCTCCATCGTGCTGGTGCGGGCGAGGGCCTCGACGGGGACCTCCAGGGTCCGGCCGAAAGCGTCGACGAGGCGCATCCGGAGCACGCTCACCGCACCCCCGAACAGGGGTACGGGCAGACCCGCCGCGCGTGGACGGCTGACCCCGTCTGCGTCGCGCTCGCGCTGGACCGCGCCCTGGTAGGCGATCCCGAGCAGCTGCTCCCGCAGGCCGTCGAAGGACGCCGACACCAGGTCGAGGGGGCGGACCAGGTTGGCGACGTCCGCGAGGACCGACGCGTCGGGGTCGGAGAGGACCGAGCTCGTCGGGTCGGCGTCGCGCTGCTGCTCGGTCGCCAGCCACGCCGACATCGCGGTCGTCAGAGCCCTGCCGGTGTCGGTCGTGAGCGGGCTGCGGCCGGTGAGGGTGCGGGTCGGTCCTGCCTGCGCGGTGTCGCGCCGCAGGTCGCCGTCGACGAGGGCCCACCCGTCGAGGTCCGCGGTGCCCACGACCCGGACCTGCCACTCCAGGAACAGCGGCACCCACGGCTGGCGCCAGGTCGTCAGGGCGACCGGGCTCGGCGGGGTCCAGGCGACGAGCGAGGAGCGCGCCAGCTCTGCTGCCACCTGGTACTGCACCTGGGTCGCCTCGGCCGACACCCCCGACCAGCCGCCCGCCGCCGCCGCCCTCGGACCCCGCGCGCCGAGCTCGGCGATCAGGCCGACGCCCGAACCGTCGTACGACGCCGTCGTGCCGTAGAGGCGCAGCATCTCCGCCGACAGCCGGGTGCGCACCGCCTCGACGTCGACCCCCGGACGCCGGGTCGACTCGGCGAGCCACCCGACCGAGTACCCGTCGAACAGGATCGCCTCGCGGACCAGGCGGGTGACCTCCTCGGGGACGGCCCCGTTGCCGAGCGTGGGCAGCACGGACCGGCCGTCGAGGGTCCCGTCGATCGACGGCTTGACCTCGCCGGGGAAGCGGCAGCGCAGCAGCCCCCTGTCGTCGAACATGCCGTCGCCGTGGTGGCGCGACGACGGGCGGGCGCCGCGCAGCCCGACCATGACCGGGGCGGGACGAAACATCCGCGGCGCCGGCCGGACGACGTCGCGGCTGGTCGGCCCGGCGCCTGGTGAGGACACCCGATGGACGTCGGCAGGCACGGCGCGGCCGCGCTGCTTGGCCCGCATCGGGACGACGCCGCGCCACGAGAGCGTGGTGCGCAGCGTGCCGGTCTCGCCCTGGGTCGGTGCCGCCATCGCCGCACGGCCCTTGCGTCCCACCGCCTGCGGGCCGAGCGGCGTGGTGTCCTCGACCCGCAGGCGATCCGGCTTCGCCCCCGGCACGGGCTTGCCCGGCAGGCCCCAGAAACCGTTGCCGTGCTCCTGGTCCTCGAGGTCCGAGAGGCCGTCCGGGGTCCCGAGCCTGGCCAGCAGGTCACCGGTGAAGGCGGCGCAGAGTCGTTCGGCGGCGAGCCGGTGGCTCGCGTCCAGCCCGAGGGCCGGGGCGGCGAACGCCGACACGATGTCGTCGAGGTCGGTCCCGAGGCTCACCCCCACCTCGGCCGCCGTGGGGCGGTCGTCGGCACCGCCCGCGCTGCCGTCGACGGGTACGCCGATGATGCTGCCGTGCACGAGGCTGTGATAGCTCGTCACCGCGACCCCGACCACCACCTCGGAGACCTCGGCCACGGGCAGCGCGGCCTGCTGGGCGACGGCGCTGTACGTCGTCGTCGACCTCGCGTACGGGGTCACGCTGGTCACCGGCACCGTCCGCGCCGGGGACGTCAGCCCGGCGTACGTCGCCAGCTTCGACAGCCGCGGGTCGTCGGGATACTCGACCGCGTCCTCGCCGTCCGGGCTCACCCACCACCGGAGCTCGGCGAGCCGCGCAGCGAGGGAGGTCCGGGCACGGGCACCGGCCA
Source organism: Mycobacteriales bacterium (assembly GCA_038235705.1). GTDB lineage: Bacteria > Actinomycetota > Actinomycetes > Mycobacteriales > SCTD01 > CANKBT01. The sequence goes on along the minus strand of JBBSTR010000036.1, from coordinate 8,338 downwards.
GCGGGTCGTCGTCCGAGGACGTCCACCAGCCGGCGACGGTGTAGCTGGCCCGACCGCCGTGGAAGCCGTCGGGGGCCACCTCGGGGCCGGGCAGGTCGGTGAGCGGGTCGTGGAGCGCGAACCGGTTCTCGGCGGCGGAGTAGGTCGACGTCCACAGCAGGCTGCCGCGCGCCGCCCCGTCCAGGTGGGGAAGGGCCTCGGCCGCGCCGGGGTCCACGGTCCCGGCGAAGCTCGCGAGCGGCACGACCACGCCGTGCACCGCGTCGAGGACCCAACCTGAGGCGTAGGCGGTGGTGGACCCCTCGGGCAGCAGCGTGCGTACGACGACCCAGCGGTCCGGCAACGCGGGCATGACGACCTGCCTGGTCGCCTCGTCGTGCTCGGCCACGAGGAGCGCGTCGGGCAGGGCCCAGTGCAGGTGCACGCCCACCGGACGGGCGGCGCCGGGGTCGAAGGGGGCGGGGTCACCGTCGATGCCGCCGACGTCGACCGTCACCTCCGGGTCCGCGGCAGGCACGACGAAGGCCTGCACGTCCACCGGCACGAGGACCCGCTTGTCGCGGACGAGGCGGGGGTCCCACGTCTTCCACGTCGCGAGGTCGACGTCCGCGCGGGCGAGGGCGGCGAACCGGTCGGAGTAGGCCGCCGTCGCCAGCTGGGCGTTCGTCAGGTCCCGTCCGGCCATCAGGCCCCTGCCTTCTGGAAGGTGAAAGTCGCCGTGACCTGGGTCTGGTAGGCGACCGACGCCGTGAACACGGTGCCGATGGTCAGTCCCCTCGGGTCGCCGAAGACCTGGCGGTAGGGGAAGCGGAGCAGCTGGAGCGCGTACTCGGCGGCGTCGAGGTCGCCACCGAGGTGGGTGGCCGCTCCGACGTCCAGCAGGTCCTTCTGCAGCTGCTGGACGTCGACGACACCGGTCGCCCCGGGCAAGCCCCGGAAGGACACCTTGACGGGGGGGCCGGGCAGCTCGGCGAAGGTCTGGACGTTGCGCGGGTGGAAGGTGAAGGTGCCCTCGCCCGCACCGTCGTCGAAGCCGAACTGGACGCCCTGCCGGGGCTCTTCGACGTGGACGACCGAGGGGATCCCGTCGAACATGCAGAACAGGACGGCGGGGGCCAGGCGTTCCAGACGCAGCAGACGCATACGGTTCGCGTCGTCGTCGGCGACGAACGCGTCGTCCGGCGTGCCGGCGGGGTCGGTGGTCATGGCCCGCACGTGGAGCCCCGGCCACCCCGAGACCGCCTGCGAACGCAGGATGAACCCGCTCACCGCGCCGACCGAGCCGCCGAACCGGGGGGTGCCGGCCTGGCGGCGGTGGTTGCGCTCCTCCTGGTCGAGCTCGGCGCACACGGCGTCGTAGGTCGCGGCGAGGTGGGTGCGGTCGTCGCTGTTGACGGTGCCCACGGACAGCGCTCCTTGCACGAGCGCGTCGGTCCACCGACGGTCGAGGTAGAACCAGCGGATCGATTCCGGCGGCAACAGCTCGGTGTCCGCGACGAGGTTGGCGAACGGCACCCCCTCGAGCAGCCGGAGCCGGACCAGCCAGGAACGTAGGTGCGCCGGGACGGCCGAGTCCACGTCGTCCTCGGCGACGACGACGGGCGCCCGCACCGTCGCGGCCATCTGGATCGGCAGCTCTTTGAGCATCGCCGGCACGTCGATCCTCATGGGCGTCCTCCTCCGCGCAGGGCTTCGTCGAGGGCGTCCGGCCCGTCGTCGCCGGAGTCGGCGTGCGGCACGACGGGTACGCCGCCGAGGATGCCGCCGAGGCCTGGTGCGGCCGGTCCACCGGGCGGCTCGGCGACCCGACCGGGGCCTGTGAAGATCCGGGTCGACAAGGCACCGGCGACGAGCTGGTCGACCAGTGGCTCCCGGGTCGCCTCGAGGGCGGCGGCCAGCGCGGTGGCCGCCGCGGGACGGGTCAGGTCGGCCAGCGGCATCCGCGGCACCTGGGCAGCCTGCAGCGAGGCGAGCAGCCCGGGCAGGCTCTGGTCGACCGACACGTCGAGGCCGAACCCCTTGACGACCGCCGCGAGGCCGGACCGCGGCAGCTCCATCGGGGCACCCGGCGTCGCCGTCCTCCGGGGAGGACCGACGGTGCGACCGGGGTCCTTCGCGATCGCGGTGGCCAGCCCGCGGGCGAGCAGGCCGCCGAGCGCAGGCCCGGGTTGCGCGGTGACCCCTCCGAGCGCGAGCCCGGCCAGGACGACGTCCCAGATCACGTGCCCTCGCGCGGCCTGGTATCCGGTCTGGCGCCACTGCATCAGGGCCGCCACGAGCGAGGGTTGCCCGAGCGCGAGCAGCCGCCCGATCTCGAACGCCGCGGCGAGCGACAGGTCCTCGCGGCCGTCGGGGATGACCGCCCGCAGCTGGTCACCGGTGTGGGCCAGCGGCAGCCGCGGCGCGGTGAGGTCGGCAGGGTGCGGCAGCAGCGGCCCGCGGTACCAGGCGCGCACGAGGTCGCCCCTCCTCGTGCGCTGGTCGAGCCCGACGTGGCCGGTCTCGGTGACCTCGAGGGGGTTGCGCCCGACCGGGTCGACGGGCGTGGTGCCGCGGGTGCCGAGCAGCCCCGAGTCGACGCTCTTCATGAGCTTCTCGAAGGTGACGTCGCCGATCGAGGTGAACGACCAGGTGAGCAGGACCGGGAACCTCAGCGTCGGGTCGAGCGCAAGGACGATGCCGTCGCTGAGGTAGCTGGCGTACTGCCCGGAGGTCCTTTTGGCAGCCTGCTCGGCGGTCACCCACGACTGGGTGCCCCCGTAGGCCGAGGCGACCGTCTCCGGGCTCACCTTGACCGTGTAGCCGCTCACCGCGGCGGCGGCAAGGGGGTCGGGACCGACCGCGTCGGCGTGCGGCCCGAGGACGCCCCCGAGCACCGGGGCACGGTGGGTGTCGGTCATCCCCATCGCCACCTGGTCGTAGGCAGCCTGGGGGTAGGCGACCCCGACCGACTCGAGGACGAGGTGGTCGGTGAACGCCACGTGCGGGGGCGCCGTCGGCAGCAACGCCGACCACTGCCCCTGGAGGTTGACCAGGGCGGCGTGGTACTTGACGGGGACCTCGCTCCCGTCGGCAGCGCGCACGGGCACCGGCAGGCGGTTGGCGATGACGACCGCGAGGAACCCGTCGTCGTCACCCATCATGAGCTCGGTGTCGCCCAGGTCGACCTCGCGGCCGTGCACGAGAAGGGGGACGTCGCGCTGGGTCGGCATGATCGTGTTCACCATCGACTGCCGGATCGACAGGCAGGAGCCCTTGGCGACGTCCGGGTCGCCCGCGAGCCTGACCCCCGGGGTGACGCAGTCGGCCACGGCCACGTTGGTCAGCACCTGCGCCTCGCCTTCGGCGAACACGACGAGCGCGAGCCAGGGGGTGCCCGCCGGCGCGCCGGCGACGCTTCGCTCCCACGGCAGGGTGCGTCGCTTGATGACGACCTGGGGCAGCCGTGCCCCGTACGAACCCTCGGTGCCTGCCGGCGGGTAGGTCGCCAGGGCCTGGTCGGGCGGCAGGACGAACCGCGGGGAGGTGACTCGCACGTGGGTGTCCAACGCGGCGACCGGCAGGTCGGTCGCGTCCAGGGTGCCGTCCTTGTCGACGGCGCCCAGGTTCTGCGTCGTCCGGAACAGGTAGTCCCCGGCGGTCAGGGCCGGCTCGAAGTGTGTGTAGAGCTGGAAGTGGCCCGGGGCCATCGTCATGACGTCCTCCTCGGTCCACGTGCCGGCTTCCGCGCCTTCTTGGCAGCGCGGGGTGCGGTGGCCGACGACGGGGCGCTCCATGCGACGGCGCACCCCGGACCGGCGACCGCGAGGACCTTCGCGGTCACGGCCGACAGGCCGTGCGCAGCGATGCTGCGGGCGAGGTCGGCCGGGGCGACGTCGCCGCCGATCACCCCGGACACCACCCACGCCGAACCCGCGACGACCTCGACCGAGAGGGAGGTGGCGCCCTCGTCGGGCACGACGGCGTAGACCAGGACACTGGTCGCGCCGAGCACGACGACGACAGGCAGGCGGTCGACCCCCGCACGGTCGGTCGCCACCCGGGCACCGACCAGAGACAGCTGCGTCGGGTCGAGGCTCGACGGGGCCGACCCGGTCAGGGCGACGGCGACGGTGGCCACCGGTCGGGCGAACCTGGTGGTCACCTCGGCGGCCTCGTGGGCGAGCGCTCCTGCGGCGTCCCAGGACAGCACCCCGCCTCCCCCGGTAGCCGCCGTCGACACCACGCAGCCCGCGGCGAGGGCCGTCTGGCCACCGAGCCGGGCGACGCGGGTGCGGTCGTGCCACCCGGCGAGGCCACCGGTCGGGTCGGCGTCACCATCGGCGTGCACCCCGACGTGGGTGGCGCCGCGCGGGATGGCGACCGGGCCGTCCACGACGTCGTCGTCGAAGAGCACGCTGCGGCCGCGGATCGCGGTGACCCGAGCCTTTCCCGTGACGGTGAGGACCGGGCGCCGATGCTCCGCCACGTCGTAGGCGGCGTCCGGCAGCTGCAGCGCCACGACGTCACCCGAGCGGATCGTCGACGCGATCGGGTCGGCCTGGGGCTGAGCGCGCCGGCCGCCCCTGGCCGCGGCCCGCGGAGCCGCACCGCCGAGTCCCGCGACCAGCGACTGGAGGCCCGGGGTCGACTGCCGGCCGCCGGCGTAGGAGCGGGCCGTTCCGACGGCGTCGGTGCGCGGGACCGCGCCGGTGGCCAGCAGGGTGCCGGACACCGAGACCGAAGGCGGCGCACCGCGGGTGAGCGTCACCGGAAGGTGCAGCGCGAGGCGTCCCTGCACGGAGGCGACCGTCGGGGCGGGACGGCGCTTGAGGCGTCCGTCTGCCACCGTGGTCGCGGTCGGCCGGGTTGCCGCGCCCACCCCACCGGTGAGATAGCCGGCGACGAACGGCGCCCGCAGGACCCGTTGCGCCACCGGAGCAGCGACGTCCAGGACGGTCCGGTCGCCGTTGCCCGCGTTGGCCGGCGCCAGGCCGTCGGTGAGGGTCCCGAACAGCGGCGGCGCGCTGCGGTCCTGACGGTAGGCGGCCCGGGCCACCGCACTGTGCCCCCCGCGGGTCCCGGTCAGCTCACGGTCGGCGAAGATCCGGGCCGCGGCGAGGGCGAGGGCGTCCGTCGGGGTCACCACGTCCAGGACCGGCTGGTCGGCGAGCCCGAGGGCGACGTTGAGGAACTTCTTGCGGTCGGTGCCGGTGGCGAGCAGCGGCAGCGGGCGGCGGTCCGACGGCCGGGCGACGACCTGGTGGTAGTCGATCTGCGGGCCCACGGTGCTGCCCTGGATGCCGGCCACGAGCACGAGCTGCTTGCCGGCCCGCACGACGTCGCCGTGGGGCACCGCCTTCTGCGGCAGGTCGGCGCCGGGCGGGCCCCACACCCCCACCGGGAAGTAGTCCAGGCTCCAGCGCGGACCGTCGGCGTGCGGCCCGATGCCGGTGGCGAGCCTGGCGAGGCGGGCGTCGGCCGCGTAGACGCCGGTGCTCGGGTTGCGCAGCTGGAGCGACACGACGATCTTCGAGCTGAGGTCGTGGGCCTGCATCGGCGACAGGCCGAGCCCGAACGCCTGCCCGTTGAGGGTCACCGGGAGGGCGTGCTCGCCTGCGACGTCGACGTGGGTGGCCGGGGCGGTCGTGGTGAGGAGCAGCTCGAACTCCGCGAACACCTGGTAGGGCAGGGTCGGTGACCCGTCGGCCGACGGGGCCCCGGTCTCGCTCGTGGTCGCGGTCGGCAGCGCCCCCTTCCCGGTGATGCCGGACAGGGTGCGGGCCGCGTCGCCCGCGACCTCGAGGTACTTGGCGACGAAGGCCGACCAGGGCACCGGCGGCGGCAGCACCTTGTCCGGGTTGCCGAAGCTGATCGGCACGGTGGCGGGACCGATCTCGAACTCGACGCGCCCCGCGAACCTCGGTCCCCAGACGGTGACGCTCGCACCGAGCGTGACGCTGAAGCTGATCGTCCCGAACCAGCCGAGGTCGATGTGGATGCCGGCGGAGATGTGTGCGTACGCCGAGACCTCGAACCAGAACGGGTCGAAGTAGACGATGCCGTCCGCGCCGAACTCGACCCGCGCCCACACCCACCCGAGGTCGAGCGACGCCTGGACCTTGACCCCGGCCATGAGCGCCTCGGACGTGAGCGCGAAGTACGACTCGCCCTTGATGACGAGGTCGTCGCTGATCCGCCAGAGGATGCCGAGCCGCGGGACGACGGGGTAGCCGTCACGGTGGAAGCTCGGGTGGTAGCCGCCCATGGTGAGGACGAACTGACCCGACAGGGGGCCCTTCCACCACAGCGCCATCGCGAAGCCGCCGGTCAGGCGCACCTCGGGGTAAAGCAGCCACGAGTTGTCGGTGAGCTGCGCCTTCATGAGGAAGACGCCCTCCTCGGTCGAGAAGTGGACCAGCAGCGCCAGCTCGATCGAGACGAGGGCTGCCTCGGGGCGGGGCAGCGCCATGCGCGCCAGCCCGAGAAGATCGATGTCCAGACCGTTGCCGAACGAGACGGCGACCACCGCGACACCGTCGATGAGGCCGAAGCAGGTGAACGACACCCCGGCGGCGAACCAGAAGCTGCCCATCCGGTGCGGGAAGTAGGCGGCGAGGGCGTGCAGCTCGTCCATCGGGTTGGCCGGCGGCGTGGACGCCGGGTCGAGCGCCCGGATGAACGGGAACTCGCCGAACCGCGAGATGTCGGTCGGGATCACCAGGGCCCGGTTGATGCCCAGACCACCGCCGAGCCCGGTGAGGAAGAACGCGGGCGGCCCGCCGATGGGGCCGTTGATGGCGCCGAAGAGGAAGAAGCTGGCGTTGCCGTGGTCGCTGGTGTAACCGCCGAACACCGACAGCCCGTACGCCGCGAACCGCCCCATGAGCATCCCGACGTAGGACGTCGTCCCGCCGTCGACGGTCTTGACCAGCCCGCCGGACAGGGACAGCCCGGAGAAGCTCGCCGCGATCGCCAGCCCCATGAGGTCGACGCTCCAGCTGGAGATCGACAGCACGTCGCCGCCGTGCCAGGTGATCGACAGCTGGTCGACGGCCGCGGTGAGCCCGAAGATCGACAGCTGGCCGGTGAACAGCAGCGAGATCTCGGTGACGCGTCCGCCCGACTCGACCGTGCCGAGCCCGATCCGGTCGACGTAGAGCGGCCCGAGCTGGCGCTGGACGACCAGCCACCACGGTCCCGGTGGCTCACCGGCCCGCAGTCCGACCTCGACGGACTCGCTGGGCCCAGGGTGCTTCTGGACGGCGAGCGACGGGCTGAAGGTCGGGCGGTTGTTGGCGCTGGCGGACCCGACGTCGTTCATGATGTTGTTCGCGACACCAGTGCCCTGACCACCCCCGGGGGCGACGGCCAGCCCGACCAGCTCGAGGTTGGCGCCGCCACCGACCCCGACCGGGTTGGCCTCGGCGTAGGCGTGGATGGCGATGCCGTCGAGGGCGATCGAGCCGAGCTCGAGCAGCGGGCCGGCGGCCTTGGTGAAACGCACCCCGAGGCCGGCGACCAGGAAGGCCGGGGAGATGTCGAGGTGGTCGCTGTCGGGGCCGGCCAGCACGAAGATCGACAGCCCCGGCTGCGGGGTGTGGCTGATCCACGAGGCGTCGACCTCGAGCGCGACCGTGACGTCCGAGGTGGGAAAGGAGAACGTCGTGCCGGGCACCATGCTGAGGTTGAGGCCCACCTGCTTGCGCCCACCGGACAGGTCCTCGGAGGCGAGCGCGATGGTGACCGCGCCGTCGATGGTGACGCCGACCGGCCGGACCGGGGCGGCACCGTGCGCCGGGTCGGTCGCGCAGTTCCACAGCAGCACCTCGAGGCGGTGCAGGAGCGCCTCGGGGCGGGTCAGGTCGGCGAACAGGGTCGGGTCCACCCGGCGCAGCCCCCCGGTGAACAGCACCCCCTGGAGCATCCCGGTCGCCCGGTCGGTGACGACGGTGCCCAGCTGCTCGGTCAGGACGCTCGCAGCAAGGTCGAGCGCCACGGCGAGCACCCGGGTCGCGAGCTCGGCAGGGGTACGGTCCTGCCTCGTCTCCGCGCCGGCCGCCCGGTCGACGGCGCAGACCTCTGGAGCGGTGCCGTCCACCGCCCAGCGGACCTCGACGGACCGGTCCCCGGCGTCGTCGAGGGCGAGGCCGACGGAGAGCAGCCTGCTGAACCCGCCGGACGCCACGCCCGCCCGCACCACGACGACCGGACGCAGGGTCACCGCTCCGGCAGCGACGACGAACGGGCCGCACCTGAGGTCCACCTGCACGCCCTGCGGCGAGAGTCGCAGCGACTGCAGGGCCAGGTGGCCCACCACGGCGGACGACGCGTCGCGCAGAGGCAGGTCGACGCCGAC
>JBBSTR010000035.1:0-24163 GCA_038235705.1 Mycobacteriales bacterium | reverse complement strand
GTCTGCACGTCCTGGCCTGACACACCGCGCTCCGCGACGTAGTCCGTGCCCAGCGTCGGCGCCGGCACCGTGGACGGCCCGGCCGACGGCGGCGGGCTGGCGGAAGGCGGCTTGGTCGGGGAGGTGCTGGCCGACGGCGGGAGTGTCACCGTCGGGGCGGACGTCGTCGGTGCCGTCGTCACAGGCGGAGCGGTGGTCGTCGTCGGAGCCGTCGGTGGAGCAGGCGGTGCCGTCGTTGCTGCCCCAGTCGTCTGCGACGGTCCGGCCGTGGACGGAGCGCTTGCCAACCTGTTGACCGTGGGCACGATCGGCCCCTGGACCTCGGGCGCGCTGACGGTGGAACCCACGGCCACGTCAGCATCACCCTTGCCGCTGAACGCGCCGCCCGCAAACAAGGCGATGGCGATCACGGCCGGCACGACCAGGAGCGCGATCACCGTGTCGATGGCTCCACGACGTCGGCGCCACCAGGGCTGGTCACCGTTGGGGATCCTGGGAACGGTCACCGGCAGATCATGACACAGCGCGAATTGGCGCTACTCCACCCACCAGGGTCTCATGTCGATCAGATGGTGCCCCGCAACGACACGGTGCGGGCCGTGACGAGGCCGGCCACCACGAGCAGCACCGCCACCACGCCCACCGCCTGGACGAGAGTGCGGCGGCGACCGGGCGGGACCGCGAAAAAGACGCTGGCCACAGCGGCGCCCCCGAGAAATCCGCCGACGTGACCCCAGAGGTCGATGCCTGGTACCTGGCTGATGAGCAGACCCAGGAACAGGAACGCCACGATCGGCCCGGTCCCCTGACGCCGACGACGCGCCAGCAGCAGCAGCCCCGCAGCCAACCCGTAGACCGCGCCGCTCGCGCCGGCAGCGCGAGCCGTCTCCGGGCCCAGCGTGTAGGACAGGGCGCTCCCCGCCAGGCCCGCCATCAGGTAGAGGGTGAGGAAGCGGACCCGTCCGAGCGCTGACTCCAGCATCGGGCCGATCTGGAGCAGCGCCACCATGTTGAAGAGCAGATGCAGGCCCCCGTAGTGCAGGAACATCGAGGTCAGCAGTCGCCAGACCTGGCCGTCGGCGATCCCGTCGGTCGGTCCAGACCCGTCGTCCAGCCTGATCGGCTGCTGCGCGAGGTAGTCGTACAACGGGCTGGCTCCGCTGCCGAGCGCCAGCGTCGCACCACCGGCAAGCGTGGCCAGGAACACCGCCACGTTCAACCCGACGAGCGTCTGCGTCACCAGCGGACGGTCTCTTACCAGCCCTCCGAACGCCGTACGAGCCCCGCGTACGCCTCGGTTGCCCGCACGCACGTCGTCAGGGCACTGGAACCCCACGGAGGCCGAGATCTGGTCCTCGCCGCAGATCGGCCGGTCGCAGCGGGTGCACCGCACGTAGGTGACCCGGTCCGGGTGCCGGTAGCAGGTGGGTTCGGTCTGGGTGGCCTGCCCCGGCGACCCGGCCACGGTCAGCTGTCGGTGCGCTCGACGGCGATGTTGTCGATCACGACGTCGTCCTTCGGCCGGTCGCCGCGCCCCACCGGGGTCGCAGCGATCGCGTCGACCACGTCGCGGGAGGCCTGGTCGGCCACCTCCCCGAAGATGGTGTGCTTGTTGGTCAGGTGCGGCGTCTTGCCGACGGTCACGAAGAACTGCGAACCGTTCGTGCCCGGTCCCGCGTTGGCCATCGCCAGCAGGTAAGGCTTGGTGAAGCCGAGCTCAGGGTGAAACTCGTCCTTGAACTGGTAGCCGGGCCCGCCGCGACCATCTCCTTGCGGATCGCCACCCTGGATCATGAAGCCGGAGATCACCCGGTGGAAGACTGTTCCGTCGTACAGCGGACCCTCACCCGGCTTGTTGGTGCGGGGGTCGCTCCAGGTCTTGCTGCCGTCCGCCAGCCCGGTGAAGTTCTCGACGGTCTTCGGGGCGTGGTTGGGGAACAGCTCGACGCGGATGTCACCGCGGTTGGTGTGGATCGTTGCGTACAGGGCCACGAGGGCACTCTCCAGAGCATCTACAGGTGCACGGTCAATCATCCTGGTCAGTGTTCCACGTGAAACGGGGCTCTACCCGACCGCGTGGGGCAGACTCGCTGAGTGGGCGCTCGCCCGTGACGATCATGGAGGTCCCGTGCGGCTCGTCAGCCCCCTGCAACTCAGTCCTCGTCCGCAACGCTGGCCTTGGGCGCTCGGTGCCGCGCTCGTCGGGGCAATCGTCGGCGCGGGGCTTGTCGTCGTTCTTCGTCGGTGGCTCGGCGAGGACGCCGAAGACGCTCAGGAGCCGGGCGAGCTTGTCGCCGTTGTGGACCCCAGAGCGACCTAGCGTTCGATCTGATGGCGGCGAGGCCCAGCCACGGAACGCCTCGTCGCGACTGACTGCGGTCGAGGTGGCGGACGGACCCGCTTGCCACCGAGTCGCCGGGACGCCCCGAACAGACCAACGCTCTGTATGTGGAGCCACGGGGACTCGAACCCCGAACCCCCGCCTTGCAAAGGCGGTGCTCTGCCAGTTGAGCTATGGCCCCCGGTGGTGCGGCTAGCGCAGGTCGGGCGACGCTCCCGCGCGCGTCCACAACTCGCTCTCCGAGCGCCGTCCGGCACTACGACGGGCGGCGACGAGACCCACGATCAGACCGGCCGACACGATCGCCGCAATGCGTGCACGCACGAGGTCTCCTGGCTGGGCTGAAGGGTCGGGGAGCACGGTGGGCCTGGGAGGACTTGAACCTCCGGCCTCATCCTTATCAGGGATGCGCTCTAACCAGCTGAGCTACAGGCCCGTGCGCCTCACGGCGCGATGGACGATAGCAGCCACCGCGGCCCGTGGCGGCTCAGTCGTCGACGAGCGTCACCTGGACACCGCCGGTGAAGGACGCGACCAGGTTGTAAAGGCCGGCCAGGACCGAGGACAGCACGGTGAGCAGGACGACGTCGATCGCGGCCAGCACCACGGAGTACGTGAGCAGGTCCGCCCTGGACGGCAGCTGACTGATGTTGATCTCCGCCAACGCCTTGTTGACCGAGGCCACGGCGCCGATCCCGTCCAGGACCCCGTAGAGGACGACGACCGCCACGACCAGGACGATGCCGAGCAGGATGGAAAGCGCCAGCGAGGTGGTGAAGACCGACCACAGGTTGATCCGGTGCACGGCCAGGCGCGCGGTACGGCGCCCGGTCCGGGCTGCCCGGGGCTCCGGCCGCACACCTCGCGTCTCCGGCCGTGGTGCGGGACGGGCAGTCGCACCCCGGGGCGGCAGCGAGCCCTGGCGACTGGAGGACAGGACGGTGGTGCTGTCCCCGTCTGCGACACCCGGCCTTGGATCCCGGGCGGGCACCGCTGTCACGCCTGCTGCGTCCGCGGCGTAACTGGGCGCCTCGTCTGTCCCAGGATCGCCCCGCGGAGACTCGACCGTGCGGGGCACTCCCGGACGGCGAAGGCCCGCTCCCGTGCCGGCAGGCGCGGGAACGTCGTCGGCGCCGGTCTCGGCGACGTACCTGTCGTCTCCCGCCGCCTCGGCGTCATAGCCGGCAGGCCCGGGGTTCGGCCCGACCTCGTCGAACGCCGGTGAGCCCGCAGAGTTCTGCCCACCCACTCCGTCCTCGGACGAAGGAGAGGGCTCGTCGCCAGGTGAGGACCCAGCCGCACGTTCCGACGGTCCCGCTCCCGCAGTGGGGAACAACCGGGCTGCAGCCGCGGCCAACGTGCCTCCGACGCCGTGCGTCCGCGGCGAGCCAGACGTAGCTGCCTGCGCCGCGTCGGCATCATGGCCCCCGTCTGTCGACGACCGCGGGTCGGCCGGCACGCTTCCTGGGTCGGCAGTCCCGTTGCGGTCGTCGCTCACTCGTCGGCCTCTCTGTCGTCCGGCACGTCTTCAGGTGGAGCGTCCGCGTGGTCTGCGTCCTGCGACGCTCCCACACCGCCGGCCTCCTCGACAGTCGCCGCGCCCTGAGCCCCCTCAGCAGTCGGTTCGTCGTCGGTCGTCCCGTCAGCCTCGCCCTCGGCGGCCATGACCTCACCCAGCTCGTCCTCAGCCTCACCGTTGCGGGCCACCGAGACGACCGTCGCGTCACCGTCCATGGACATGAGACGCACCCCGGACGTGGCCCGGGAGAGGAGCCGCAGATCGCTGACGGTGATCCTGATGACCACGCCCACGCTGGTCACGAGGAACACCTCGTCGGTGTCCCGCACGACGAGCGCCCCGACGAGCTGACCACGGTCCTCGGTGATCCGCGCCGTGAGCACACCCATGCCGCCTCGTCCCTGCAACCGGTAGTCGGCCAGCGAGGTCCGCTTGCCGTAGCCACCGTCGGTCACGACGAGCAGGGCGGCCTCGGGCTCGTTGGCGACAGCCATGGCCAGCAGCTCGTCGTCCTCACGAAGACGCATGCCCATCACACCGCTCGTCGCACGGCCCATCGGTCGCAACGCTTCGTCGTCCGCCCGGAACCGGATGCTGAGCGCCTTACGACTGACCAGCAGGAGGTCGTCGTTCTCGGAGATCAGCGCCGCGGCGAGCAGCTCGTCGCCCTCACGAAGGTTGAGCGCGATCAGCCCGTTGCTCCGACCGTTGTCGTACTCCAGCAGCGCGGTCTTCTTGACCAGCCCGTTGCGGGTGGCGAGCACCAGATAGGGCGCGACGAGATAGTTCGGGATCGCCAGCACCTGCGCGATGTGCTCGTCCGGCTGGAAGGCCAGCACGTTGGCCACGTGCGAGCCCCGCGCGTCCCGCGCCGTCTCGGGCAGCTCGTGGGCCCGGGCCCGGTAGACGCGGCCCTGGTTGGTGAAGAACAGGATCCAGTGGTGGGTGGTCGTCACGAAGAAGTGCTCGACGATGTCGTCCTGCTTCAGCGCGGCGCCACGCACCCCCTTGCCACCACGTCGCTGCTGGCGGTAGAGCTCTGTCTTGGTCCGCTTGGCGTAGCCACCCCGGGTCACCGAGACGACGACATCCTCCTGGGCGATCAGGTCTTCGGCACTCATGTCGCCCTCGAAGGCCACGATCCGGGTGCGCCGATCGTCGCCGTAGCGCTCAACGATCTCGCCCAGCTCATCCCTGATGATCTGCCGCTGGCGACCGGGATCGGCGAGGATCGCTTCCAGGTCGGCGATCTCGGCCTCCCGCTCGGCGAGCTCGTCCAGGAGCCGCTGCCGCTCGAGTGCAGCGAGGCGACGCAGCTGCATGTCGAGGATCGCCCTCGCCTGCACCTCGTCGATGTCCAGCAGGGCCTGCAGCTGCAGGAGCGCCACCTCTGCGCTCTCGGCTGCGCGGATGAGCGCGATGACGTCGTCCAGCCGTTCCAGGGCCTTGGCGTAGCCGCGCAGCAGGTGAGCCCGCTCCTCGGCCTTGCGCAGGCGGAAGCGCGTCCGACGGACGATGACCTCCACCTGGTGGGCGACGTAGTAGCGGACCATCTCGTCCAGGCGCAGCGTCCGGGGCACCCCGTCGACGATCGACAGCATGTTGGCGCCGAACGTGGTCTGCAGCTGAGTGTGCTTGAACAGGTTGTTGAGGACGACCTTCGCCACGGCATCGCGCTTGAGGACGATCACCAGCCGCTGGCCGACGCGGGCGCTGCCCTCGTCACGCACGTCAGCAATCCCACCGACCCGCCCGTCGCGGACCAGGTCCGCGATCGAGCTGGCGAGGTTGTCGGGGTTGACCTGGTAGGGCAGCTCCGTGACGACCAGCATCGTGCGGCCCTTGGCGTCCTCGTCGACGTCGACGACCGCGCGCATCCGGATCGACCCACGACCGGTCCGGTAGGCATCGCCGATCCCCTCGCGGCCCACGATGAGCGCTCCGGTCGGGAAGTCAGGTCCCTTCACCCGCGCCAGGCAAGCATCCAGCAGCTCGTCCGGGCTCGCGTCCGGGTGCTCCAGCAGCCACTGGACGGCGGCTGCCACCTCGCGCAGGTTGTGCGGCGGGATGTTGGTCGCCATGCCCACGGCGATGCCTGCGGAGCCGTTGACGAGCAGGTTCGGGAACCTGCTCGGCAGGACGGTGGGCTCCTGGGAGCGACCGTCGTAGTTGTCGACGAAGTCGACCGTCTCCTGGTCGATGTCGCGCAGCATCTCCATCGCGAGCGCCTGCAGCCGGCACTCGGTGTAGCGCTGGGCCGCGGGCGGGTCGTTGCCAGGCGAACCGAAGTTGCCGTTGCCGTCGATCAGCGGGTAGCGGAGCGACCACGGCTGAGTCAGTCGGACCAGGGCGTCGTAGATGGGCGAGTCACCGTGGGGGTGATAGTTGCCCATGACGTCGCCGACGACGCGGGCACACTTGAAGTAGCCGCGATCCGGACGGTAGCCCCCGTCGTACATCGCGTAGAGCACCCGACGGTGGACCGGCTTGAGCCCGTCCTCGATCCGCGGCAGGGCTCGCCCAACGATGACCGACATGGCGTAGTCCAGGTAGGACTGCTGCATCTCCACCTCGAGCCCGCGCGGCTCGACGCGGTCCCCGGGGGGCGGGGGCGGGGGCAGGACGTCAGTCACGACGCACCTCTCAGTCGGCGACGGGAAGTCGATGTTTCACGTGGAACGCGCATCAGATGTCGAGGAACCTGACGTCGGTCGCGTTGCGCTGGATGAAGTTGCGGCGGGCCTCGACGTCCTCACCCATCAGGACCGAGAACAGCTCGTCGGCCGTGACGACGTCCTCCAAGGTCACCTGAAGGAGCACGCGGTGCGCCGGGTCCATGGTCGTGGACCACAGCTCGTCGGCGTTCATCTCGCCGAGACCCTTGAAGCGCTGAATCGCCTCACCGCTCTTGGGCAGCTTCTTGCCCGCCGCCTGGCCGGCCGCGACGAGCCCGTCGCGCTCCCGGTCGGAATAGCAGTACTGGATGTCGCCGCCGTTCCACTTGATCTTGTAGAGCGGCGGCTGAGCGAGGTAGACGTAGCCGCCCTCGACCAGCGGGCGCATGAAGCGAAAGAGCAGGGTCAGCAGCAGCGTGCGGATGTGCTGCCCGTCCACGTCGGCGTCGGCCATCAGCACCACCTTGTGATAGCGCAGCTTGGTGACGTCGAACTCTTCGTGGATGCCGGTCCCGAGCGCAGTGATCATTGCCTGCACCTCGTTGTTCTTCAGCACCCGGTCGATGCGGGCCTTCTCCACGTTGAGGATCTTTCCGCGGATGGGCAGGATCGCCTGGAACTTCGAGTCGCGGCCACCCTTGGCCGAGCCGCCGGCGGAGTCACCCTCGACGACGTACAGCTCGGACTCCGACGGATCCGTGGACTGGCAGTCGGCCAGCTTGCCCGGTAGCGAGCTCGACTCCAGCAGGCCCTTGCGACGGGTGAGGTCGCGCGCCTGCCGAGCCGCCAGTCGTGCTCGTGCTGCCTGGCTGGCCTTGGTCACGATCGAGCGACCCTCGGACGGATTGCGGTCGAACCAGTCCTTCAGCTGCTCGTTGAGCTGCTGCTGCACGAACGTCTTGGCCTCGGAGTTTCCGAGCTTGGTCTTCGTCTGGCCCTCGAACTGCGGGTTCGCCAGCTTGAGGCTGATGATCGCCGTGAGGCCCTCGCGGACGTCTGAGCCGTCGAGGTTCGGCTCCTTCTCCTTGAGGTGGCCCTTGGCGCGCGCCCACGTGTTGACCGTCCCGGTCAGGGCGGCGCGGAAACCCTCCTCGTGCGTGCCGCCTTCCTGGGTGCGGATGGTGTTCGCGAAGGTGTGCACCGATTCGCTGTAGGACTTGTCCATCCACTGCATGGCGACCTCCAGGCTCATCCCGGGGGTCTCGGCCGTGAAAGTGATGATCGACTGGTGGACGGGGTCACCCTTGTCGCCGCGGGCGTTGAGGAACCGCACGAAGTCCTCGAGGCCGCCTGGGTAGAGAAAAACCACGTCGTCAGGGCTGTCCGGTCGCTCATCCTGGAGCGTGATGGACAAACCCTTGTTGAGGAAAGCCATCTCCTGCAGGCGGCGGTGCAGCGTCTCGTACTGATAGCTGGTCGTCTCGGTGAAGATCTCGGGGTCGGCCCAAAAGGTGAGCGACGTGCCTTGGTCCTGCGTCGCCGCGCCCCGCACCAGCTCACCGGGCACCGATCTGAGGTAGGTCTGGTTCCAGACGGCGCCGTCGCGACGGATCTCCAGGTCGAGCTGGGTCGAGAGTGCGTTGACCACCGACACACCGACGCCGTGCAAGCCTCCCGAGACCGCATAGCTGTCGCCGTCGAACTTGCCGCCCGCGTGCAGCGTGGTGAGCACGAGTTCCACGGCCGGTCGGTGCTCCGTCGGGTGCATGTCGACCGGGATGCCACGGCCGTTGTCGGTGACGCGCACACCGCCGTCCGACCGCAGTGTCACGACGATCGTGTCGCAATGACCGGCGAGCGCCTCGTCGACGGCGTTGTCGACGACCTCGTAGACAAGGTGGTGAAGCCCGCGCTCACCGGTCGAGCCGATGTACATCCCGGGCCGCTTGCGAACCGCCTCGAGCCCTTCGAGGACGGTGATGTTGCTCGCGTCGTACTGCGACGGATCGCGTGGCGGAGCGGAAGACTCGGGCGTGGACAAGATCGGGCTCCGCTCTCCCGCTCGAGGCGGGTCGGCGCGGCGCATCAGCGGCCGCAGGCAAGGGCGCCTGGTGGTGCCGCCGCCGGACGGTGGCAGCTCCCACCCAGGGCGCAGGGCTTGAGTGTAGCCCCGTCCGGCAGCATCGACGCGCAGGACGGGCCCCGAGAGGCTCGGTGGCGCGCGCGGGCCCGTCCTTCGTGGGTACCTACGGACGTAGGGCTGTGCCGCTCCAGGTCCACGAGGGTGCTCGGGGCCCAACTCACCCGTACGTGTCTCGTGGTCCCCGCCCCTGCACTCGGCGTGGACCGCGTCGCCAGTCCGGCTGCACCGGGCCCCGGACGACGACCCGCGCCACCACACCAGGGCCCACCCGCTCGGCGAGTCGCTGGTGAAGGGTCGCCACCATGAGCCGCAGCTGGGTGGCCCAGGCCGTGGACTCCGCGACGAGGATCAGTTCTCCGTCCACCAGCGACGTGGGACGACAGTGATCAGCAATCTCCGGCCCGACGAGCCGGTCCCACTCCCCGATCACCCGGGCCGCGGACGCCGTCTCGGTCCAGCCCTGCTCGGAGACGAGCCGGCGTACGGCCTCTCCGAACAGCACCGGGTCGCGTGCGTCGTCTCCGCGACGGGGCCGAGACGCGGAGCGTGACACTCTCCTGCGTGTGGGCTGCAGACCCTGCTCAGCCGCTCGGACGCGAGCCCGGGCCAGCGCGGCCCGCGCGAGGTCGGGCCCGGAAAGTTCCTTCGCGCTCTCAGCCGTTTCACGTGAAACAGCAGGATCATCGTCAGCGGACACGGGTCACCTCGCCACCGTGCACGTCGTAGCGACCTCCGGTCAGCACCTCGGGGACGTCGTCTGGGACGGCTGCCGTCACGAGCACCTGCTCAGCCGAGCCCACGAGTGCACCCAGCCGGTCCCGACGACCGGCGTCGAGCTCGGCGAAGACGTCGTCCAGCACGAGCACCGGCTCACCGTCGTCGCCAGCGCTGTCGTCACGGAGCAGCTCGAAGCTGGCGAGCCGGAGGGCGAGCGCGAACGACCACGACTCGCCGTGCGACGCATAGCCCTTGGCAGGGAGATCACCGAGCCGCAGCACCAGCTCGTCGCGGTGCGGGCCCACCAACGAGACACCCCGCTCGACCTCCGACGGCCTGACCCGGGCGAGCTCGGCCAGCAGCGCTGCGGCGAGCAGGCCCTCGTCGGTAGAGCCGGGAAAGGCTTCGCCGAGCGAGGACCGATAGACCAGCGACGTCTCACCCTGGCCTGCTGACACGTCGCGGTAGGCCGCCGCGACGAGCGGTTGAAGGTCCTCCACCAGCCGCAGCCTCGCGGACAAGAGCTCCGCACCGGTTCTCGCCAGGTGAGCGTCCCAGACGTCCAGCGTGCGCATGTCACCTCCGCCGGTCCGACGGGCCAGGAAAGCCGTCTTGAGCAGGGCGTTGCGCTGCTTCAGGACCCGCTCGTAGTCGCTGCGGACCCCGGCCAGCCGAGGGGCACGCAACGCGAGCAGGTCGTCGAGGAAACGACGGCGCTCGGACGGGTCACCACGGATCAGGGACAGGTCTTCGGGCGCGAACAGCACGGTGCGCAGCAGACCCACGACCTCGCGAGGGCGAGGGACGGGTGAGCGGTTGACCCGGGCCCGGTTGGCGCGTCCCGGGTTGACCTCGACCTCTAAGAGGTTTTCGCGCCCGCCGCGGGCCACCCGTCCACGGAGCACCGCCCGTTCGCAACCAGCCCGCACCAGGGGTCCGTCTGCGCTCACCCGGTGCGACGAGAGCGTCGAGAGGTAGACGAGGGCCTCGACGACGTTGGTCTTTCCCTGACCGTTGGCACCTACGAGAGCCGTGGGACCAGGCTCCAGGGCGAGCTCGAGCCGCTCCCAGGACCTGAAGTCCACGAGCGACAGCGCCGTCACGTGCACGGAAGACGCACGTCTCTCACGCCGGAGGCGTGCCCGGGGTCCCGCGGTCGTGAGACTCACCAGCGTGCTCGTCGGTGCCGGTCCCGGCGTCGGCGTCTGCGCCGGGCGAGTCCGCGCCCTTCTCCTGCGCGCCTGCCGCGGACGTGACCGCATGGCCACCGAACTGGTTCCGCAGCGCAGCAACGACCTTCATCGCCGGGGAGTCGTCCTGTCGCGAAGCGAAGCGCGCGTAGAGCGCGGCGGTGATGACCGGGAGCGGCACGGCGTGGTCCACCGCCGCCTGCACGGTCCATCGGCCCTCTCCGGAGTCCTGGGCGTAGCCCCGCAGCTTGTCGAGGTGGGCATCCTCGGTCAAGGCGTTGACCATCAGGTCCAGCAGCCAGGAGCGGATGACGGTGCCCTGCTGCCAGCTCGAGATGACGGCGGGGACGTTGGTGACCAGCTCGGTGGCTTCGAGCAGCTCCCAGCCTTCGGCGTAGGCCTGCATCAGGCCGTACTCGATGCCGTTGTGCACCATCTTCGCGAAGTGTCCGGCGCCGACCTCACCCGCGTGGACGAAACCGCTGTCGCCCTCAGGCTTGAGCGTGTCGAAGAACGGCTGCACCTTGGCGACCTCGTCGACGCCGCCGCCGACCATGAGCGCATAGCCCTCGGTCAGGCCCCACACGCCTCCCGACACCCCGCAGTCCACGAACCCGATCTGCTTGCCCTCAAGGTCCTTGCTGTGGCGCTGGTCGTCGGTGTAGCGCGAGTTGCCGCCGTCCACGACCACGTCACCGGGGGACAGGCGCTCCGACAGCGCGTCGATCGTGTCGTAGGTCGGCTGACCGGCCGGGACCATCACCCACACGACCCGTGGCGCGTCCAGCGCGGCGACGAGTGCGTCGAGGCTCTCCACGTCGGTGTTCTTCGGGTCACGGTCGAAGCCGATCACCTCGTGCCCGTCACGGCGGAGCCGCTCGGCCATGTTGGCGCCCATCTTGCCGAGACCGATCATCCCGAGCTGTGCCACGACTGCATCCCTTCGTCCTGCCTCAACGGGCCCAGCCGGACGCCGCCGATGATTCCCTACCCCGCTCGACCACGCGGCACCGCAGGGTCAGCCGGAGAGCCGCACCGGCATCAGCAGGTAGCGGTAGCTGGCGTCAGGCCCGGTGGGGGAGCCACCGGCAGTGAGCACCGCCGGACGGGTCGGACCCGTGAAGGACAGGACCGTCGTCGATGCGTCCACCGCGCCGAGGCCGTCGAGCAGGAACCCCGGGTTGAAAGCGATCTGCATCGGCTCGTCGCCGTGCCAGTCGCCCTCGAGCTGCTCGGAGGCCTGCGCCTGGTCGTTGCCGCCGGCCTGCAGCTCGACGCCGTCGGCCGAGAACGACAGGCGGACAGGGGTGTTGCGCTCGGCCACCAGGGCCACTCGCTTGACGGCCTCGACGAACGCGGCCGTCGGCACCTCGGCGGTCGCGGTGCTCTGGTCGGGCAGCAGCGACCGGTACTTGGGGAACTCGCCCTCGAGCAAACGTGACGTCGTACGGCGACCGCCGCCCTGGAAGCCAACCATCCCCTCGGCCGCCCCCGAGCCGCTCGAGAGGGCGAGGGTGACCTCACCACCGGCCAGTGCCTTGGCGGTCTCGGCGAGCGTGCGGGCCGGGATCAGCGCGGTCTTCTCGATGTCCGGGTCGGTGGGACGCCACGGGAAGGACCGGACGGCGAGCCGGTAGCGGTCGGTGGCGGCCAGCGTGATCCGGTCACGATCGATCTCGACGCGGACGCCGGTGAGGACCGGAAGCGTGTCGTCGCGCCCGGCCGCGAGTGCGACCTGAGCGACCGCCTCGGCGAAGATGCTGCCGTCGATGGTCCCGGCCACCTCCGGCATCGACGGCAGCGCGGGATAGTCCTCGACCGTCATGGTCGGCAAGGTGAAGCGGGCAGCCCCGCAGGTCAGCTCGACTCGGGAGTCGGCCACGCGCAGGTCGACCGGCTTTGCCGGCAGGGAACGAACGATGTCGGCGAGCAGGCGACCGGGAACCAGCACCTGTCCGCTGTCGGAAGAGATCACGTCGACGTCGACCTGTGAGCTGACCTCGTAGTCGAAGCCGCTGACCGTCAAGCCCTTCTCCGGGTTGACGCTGAGCAGCAGCCCGAGCAGCACCTGCATCGGGGGGCGGGCAGGCAGCGCTCGTGCCGTCCAGCCCACCGCCTCGCTCAGCGCGTCCCGCTCGACCCTCAGCTCCATGCCGCTCCCCTGTTCCTGGCCGGGTGGGTGCACCCGGGAACTGGGACCTTAGTGGCCTGGACCCGGTGCTTCCTCTGTGGTCTGGCTCCGTCCCCAGGTCCGGCGTCCCCCGTACGAACGTCAAGGTTTGTGAAGGAGAGAGAAGGAGTCGTCGTCGTCGGTCCTGTGCACGGTGTGGACAGGAAGCATCCCTGCAGGCGGGACGGCGTGGCGACCTGTGCACGGTTGCGGCCCCGTCGTCCACCGGTCACGAGGGCTTCGGTGGACGGGCAAGCGCCCGTCCACGCCTGTCCACCTGTCGTCCACCTTCGTCCACGGCTTTCCACAGAGTTGTGCACAGCCTGTGCAGAACGGCTCACGACCGGGCCCGCTGCTTGACCCGGTTGGTGATCTCGGTGACCTGGTTGAAGGTCGCCCGCCGTTCCGGCATCTGTCCACGGATCTTTCCGACAGCGTGCATCACCGTCGTGTGGTCGCGCCCGCCGAACATCTGACCGATCTTGGGCAGCGACATGTCGGTCAGCTCGCGGCACAGGTACATGGCGATCTGCCTCGCCGTGACCAGGGCCCGTGAGCGAGAGGACCCGCAGATGTCCTCCATCGTCAGGCCGAAGTACTCCGCGCTGGCGGCCATGATCGTGGCGCCGGTGATCGTGTTGCTGCCGTCTTCGGGGATGAGGCCCTTCAGGACGATCTCGGCAAGCCCCAGGTCGACGGTCTGCCGGTTGAGCGACGCGAACGCGGTGACCCGGATGAGTGCGCCCTCGAGCTCGCGGATGTTGCTGGAGATCTTGGAGGCGATGAACTCCAGCACGTCGGCGGGGGCTTCAAGATTGTCCTGGGCGGCCTTCTTGCGCAGGATCGCGATCCGGGTCTCGAGGTCGGGCGGCGTGATGTCGGTGATCAGGCCCCACTCGAAGCGGGTGCGCAGCCGGTCCTCAAGCGTCGACAGCTGCTTGGGCGGCCGGTCGGAGGTGATGACGATCTGCTTGTTGGCGTTGTGCAGGGTGTTGAAGGTGTGGAAGAACTCCTCCTGCGTGCGCTCTTTGTTCTCCAGGAACTGGATGTCGTCGACCAGGAGCACGTCGACGTCGCGGTATCGCCGCTGGAACGCCTGCTGCTTGTCGTCGCGCAGGCTGTTGATGAAGTCGTTGGTGAACTCCTCCGAGCTCACGTAGCGCACCCGGACGCCGGCGAACAGGTTCTGCGAGTAGTGCCCGATCGCGTGCAGCAGGTGGGTCTTGCCGAGCCCGCTGTCGCCATAGACGAACAGCGGGTTGTACGCCTTGGCCGGCGACTCGGCGACCGCCACGGACGCCGCGTGCGCGAACCGGTTGCTGGCGCCGATGACGAACGTCTCGAAGACGTACTTGGCGTTGAGTCGCGCAGGCTCGACGTCGCCCACCGGACCAGCCGGGTCGCGACCGGTTCCGGGGAAGATCCGTGTGTTCGGCCCCGGGTCGAGGATCTCGGCCTGGGCTTCCTCGTCGACCGTCGGACCGGTCCGGGCAGGCTCGGTGAGCGGCTGGACGGTGACGGCGATCGTGATCTCCCGCCCGTACGCCGCCGAGAGCGCTTGGACCAGCGCCGGACCGACCCGTCGCTCCAGCACGTCCTTGGCAAACTCGCTCTGAGTGGCGAGCACGATCGCATCGCCCATGATGCCGAGCGGCCTGGTCTGGGCGAGAAAAGCTCGGTGCTGGGGGGAGAGCGCGCCGACGGCGTCGTCGTCGGTCAGCTCGCTGACCACGCGCTCCCACGCCCGTTGCAGCTCGGCGTCGGTCGGGGCGGACGGGTCGGGGTCGCTCACGCGCATCCTTGGGTCGTGAGGCCCGGAAGGGCCCATGGCGGACGCAGGTCGGGCAGCGTCCCAGCGGTCGTCCACAGAACTTTCCACAGCCTGTGGAGACGTGCCTGAGCCCACGAGGACAGGGTGACCGTGAGACCCTCGCTGCGGAGACCCGGGTGCAAGCAGGGCGCAGTGTGCAACAGCAGCAGGACCGGTCCGTCCGGCGGTGCTGAACGCTAACAGCCCCGAGCAGCCCCGGCAAGACCCTGTCCCGCCTCCGGTTGTCCGGATCGAGCCTCGGGTGAGACGCGATGCACGGCCAGGCGGCTTGACCCGTGGAGGACGGGTCTTTACAGTCAACCGGTCTGTGTCCGGCGCCAACGCCGAGCAGGTCACCGCCGCACACCCCAGGCAACTTCAGGAGTCCTCCCCGTGAGCAAGCGCACCTTCCAGCCGAACAACCGTCGCCGCGCCAAGACGCACGGTTTCCGGCTCCGCATGCGCACCCGGGCCGGCCGCTCCATCCTCGCCGCCCGCCGTCGTAAGGGCCGCACCGAGCTGTCGGCCTGACGGCGGGAGCGTGCTGCCGCAGCATCACAGGATTCACCGCAGCGCAGATTTCGCCGCGGTCCTGAAGGGCGGCACGCGCGCGGGCCGGTCGACGTTGACGGTGCATGCGCGCCTCAGCACTCCCGAGCCATCCGGGCCCGCACCGGTCCGAGCCGGGCTCGTCGTGAGCAAGGCGGTGGGCAACGCGGTCGTTCGACACCGGGTCTCCCGCCGGATTCGTCACCTTCTGCTCCCGTACGTCGTGGGACCGCAGGCGCTTCCGGCCGGCGCGATGCTCGTCGTCCGGGCGGCCCCGGCTGCTGCCGACGCCACCTCAGACGTGCTCGCCGCCGACCTGTCGTCAGCGGTGCGTTCCGTCACCCGCGTGCGAGCGCGCACGTGACCCGCCTGCTCCTGGCCGTCGTCCGTCGCTACCAGCGATGGGTGTCGGTGCTGATCGCGCCTCGGTGCCGCTTCTACCCGACCTGCAGCAGCTATGCGGTCGACGCGCTGGAGCAGCAGGGCGCTGTCCGGGGCGGCTGGCTCGCCGTCCGGCGGCTAGCGCGCTGCCACCCCTTCAACCCGGGTGGGTATGACCCCGTTCCGGGTCGTTCGACAGACGATCCCGTGCCGGTGAGCGCGGCAGCCGGTGACGACATGAGCAAGACTGATCCCGTACGTCTGACGGCAACGCCGTCGGCCCGCCGAGCGACCCGCCCTGGAGCCCCGAGTGTTTGACTTCCTGGCCACGCCGGTCGCCTTCGTGCTGATCCGCATCCACAACGGACTGTCGACGTTCCTGGACCCGGCCAGCGGCCTGGCGTGGGCCGGCTCGATCATCCTGCTCACCATCTTCGTGCGGCTGCTGCTGTTCCCGCTCTTCGTCAAGCAGATCAAGAGCCAGCGGCGCATGCAGCAGATCCAGCCCAAGGTCAAGGAGCTGCAGAAGCTGCACAAGGGGGACCGCGAGACCCTCAACAAAGAGATGATGCAGCTCTACAAGGCCAACAACGCGAACCCCATCGCGGGTTGTCTGCCACTCGTCCTGCAGCTGCCGGTGTTCTTCGCCTTGTTCACGGTGCTGCGCGAGTTCAAGCCCGGTGCGGTGCCGAAGTTCGGCCTGTCGGTGCAAGACCTGGCCGAGGGCGGGCGGGCGTCGGTGTTCGGTGCCCCGATCTCCTCGGCCCTGAACGACTCGGTGGCCTTCATCAACGGCCTGGGCGGCAACCCCTCCGCGACCCGGGTCGTCGCGATCATCATGTTGATCACGATGGGAGCCACCACCTTCTTGACCCAGAAGCAGATGATGGCGCGCAACACCTCGACCGACAAGACGCAGATGCAGGTCCAGAAGATCATGCTCTACGTGCTGCCGTTCTCGTTCGCCATCTTCGGCTTCAGCTTCCCGATCGGGGTGCTCCTCTACTGGCTGACGACCAACGTGTGGTCGCTCGGTCAGCAGCGCTACGTGATCGCTCGGATGCCACCGCCGGTCTTCGGTGCCGACGGCAAGGTGACCGTGGACGACAAGAACTCAGGAGCGGGAGGCTCGGGTCCGAAGGGCCTGTTCGGGCGGTTCGCCAAGAAGGACGCGCCGGTGAGCCTCAGCAAGGGTGACACCGGCAGCCCGGGAGCCAGCGGCAGGTCGGACGGGTCCGAAGCCACGGCCTATTCCGATGCCGTCACCGTCGGTGCCTCCGACCGAAAGGGCGGCCAGCAGCATTCTGTGCAGGCACGTGCCCGCAGCCAGCAGGGCAGCCGCAAGAACCGCAACCGCAAGAAGGGCAGACCCGGCGGTCGTCGCTGACGACCCCTGCCGCTGCTTCCACGGCCCCGGTCTCCGGCCGACTCTCGCCTCGGCCCGTTGCGCCGAGGCCCCCGCACCCTGCCCGCTCCAACCACAGGACGTGACGTGACCGACCCCGCTGACCCGACCGACCCGACGACCGGGACCGCTGAGGGCGCCGACCCCGGGCGCTCCGACACAGGGCGCCCCGACAGTGAGACCGACCCTGGGCGCGATGACGGAGACCTGCTCGTCCGCGAGGGCGACATCGCCGGCGACTACCTGGAGCGACTGCTCGACATCGCCGACGTCGACGGTGACATCGACATGGACGTGGAGAACGACCGCGCCGTGGTCGCCATCGTCGGGGAAGGCCTCGACGCGCTCGTCGGGAGCAACGGCGTAGTGCTCGACGCCCTTCAGGAGCTGACCCGGCTCGCCGTCGTTCAGCAGACCGGGGTCCGCAGCCGGCTCATGCTCGACGTCGGCGGTTGGCGCGCCCAGCGCAAGGTCGAGCTCACCAAGACGGGGACCAGTGCGGCCGAGCGTGCGCTCGCCAGCGGCGAACCGGTTCGGCTCGCACCAATGACCCCGTTCGAGCGCAAGATCGTCCACGACGCCGTCGCTGCGGTGGCGGGCGTCCGCAGCGAGTCCGACGGTGTGCAGCCTGACCGGCGTGTCGTCGTGCTGCCCGACCCGGAGGCAACGGCCACGTCCGAGACCGCGTGAGCTCGGAGCCCGCTGAGCAGCCTGACCGGACCCGTCTGTCGCCGCCGGGGACCGGACCGGTGCCCGAGGCGGCGGTCACGGTCTTCGGGGACCGGCTGCCGGTGCTCCAGGCGTACGCCGAGCTGCTCGCGACCGCCGGGGTCGAGCGTGGTCTGATCGGACCGCGCGAGGCGCCCAGGTTGTGGGAGCGGCACCTGCTCAACTGCGTGGGGCTGGCTGAGCTGATCCCCCAGGATGCGTCGGTGCTCGACCTCGGCGCCGGCGCCGGGCTGCCCGGTCTGGTCCTCGCGGCGACCCGCCCCGACCTCGAGGTCATCCTGCTCGAACCGCTGCTGCGTCGCGCGGCCTTCCTGCAGGAGGCTGTGGACAACTTGGGTCTTCCACAGGTGAGGGTGGTTCGCGCCCGCGCCGAAGACGTTGCGGGCACACTGCAGGTCGACGTCGTCACCGCCCGCGCCGTCGCTCCTCTGGAGCGGCTCGTCGGCTGGGCGATGCCGTTGGTCCGACCTGGTGGTTGCCTGCTGGCGCAGAAGGGCGAACGGGCTGAGGAAGAGGTCGCCGCGTCTCGCGACGTGGTGGCGCACAGCGGTGGCAGCGAGGTGCGGGTCCAGACGGTCGGGGAGGAGCAGCTGTGCACGTTCGGTCGGGTCGTGGTCGTCGTGCGCGCCCTTCAGGGCGCCGCTGGTCCTGGTTCGGACGGTCCCGCGTCGAGGCGCCCGTCGTCATCGTCTCGGCCACGCACGAGCCCGAAGGCCGGGGAGCGCAGTCCGAAGCCCGTCGACCGCAGCGCGACGCCCCGCCGGCCGCAGAGCCGACGAGCAGCGAGCCCGCCGACGCCGCGCGGCAGTGCGAGCCGGACGGGATCGACGTCAGACCTGGCGAACCCAGGCTCGGTGTCGAGCCCGGCCGGCGTGACCGGGAGGACGACGTGACGTCTCAGGGTCTTGGGTGGCCCGAAGTCCTCGCAGACCCCAGTCCAGACGGGCCAGAGCTGCTTGGCTGGCCGAGGCGGACGCCCGGCCCTGCGGTGCAACATCAGGACGTGGTCCCAGAGACCGTCGAGCCGGCAGAGTCGAGCCGTCCGACGGACGAGCGGCAGGTGCCGGATCAGGCAACGGTGACCAGCGAGGACGTTCCGGGCGCGGCTGTCGCGTTCGTGCCGGGCGAGGGCCGGGACGACGAGGACCTGCCGGGCGAGGTGGTGGACGACGCGGACGTGCCGGTCGACCCGGGCGCGCTCGACGAGGCCGCTCGCCGCATCAGGGGCCTTGTCCGGGCCAGCGACGACCGGGCCAGCGACGACCGGGCCAGCGACGACCGGGCCAGCGACGACCGGGCCAGCGACGACCGGACGAAGGACGACCGACCGGGCGGTGACGGGAAGGGCGAGCACCGGCTGAGCGTCGACGGCGGCGCAGCGCACAGACCGGACCAGCCCGCGCCCGGGCTCGACGCCCCGAGCGCGACCTTCGGGCAGGACGAGGACACCCCGATCGGCGCCGAGGCTGCCGCAGCTGTCGCGCCGGTCGATCCCCGGCAGGACCCGTTCCCCCGGCCGGCGACCCGGCGGGTGATCACGGTCGCCAACCAGAAGGGCGGCGTCGGGAAGACCACGAGCACGGTGAACCTGGCCGTGGCGCTCGCCCAGCACGGGGCCAAGGTGCTGGTGATCGACCTCGACCCGCAGGGCAATGCCAGCACCGGGTTGGGGGTGAGCCACCACGCAGGGACACCGGACGTCTACGACGTGCTCATCAACGGTCTCCAGATCCAGGACGTGGTGCAGCCGGTGCCTGGCATCGACGGGTGCTGGTGCGTGCCGGCGACGATCGACCTCGCCGGCGCCGAGATCGAGCTGGTGAGCGTTGTTGCACGTGAAACACGGCTCAAGCGAGCGATCGAGGCCTACGTCCAGGGGCCGGGGGCCGACCTGGACTATGTATTCATCGATTGCCCGCCGAGCTTGGGACTGCTGACCCTGAACGCGATGGTCGCGACCCGGGAGGTGTTGATCCCGATCCAGTGCGAGTACTACGCGCTGGAAGGTCTGGGTCAGCTGCTCAAGACGGTCGACCTGGTCAAGGTTCACCTCAACGCCGATCTCGCGGTCAGCACCATCCTGCTGACCATGTACGACGCCCGCACCCGACTTGCTGACCAGGTGGCTCACGAGGTGCGCACGCACTTCGGCGACACCGTCCTCGGCGCGGCGATCCCCAGGAGCGTCCGGGTGAGCGAGGCTCCGGGGTACGGCCTCAGCGTGGTCACGTACGACCCGGGATCCCGGGGGGCGCGCGCCTACGTGGAGGCGGCCCGTGAGCTCGCCCGCAAGGGAGCGCTCGCCGCGCATGACACTCTCGAGACCCCCGAGCAGCAGGAGGCAACGTGACACGACCCGGTGGCGGCCTCGGGCGTGGTCTTGGCGCCCTCATCCCGGCAGGCCCGGTCGGGACGCCGGGACCGTTCATGGCCGGCTTTCCCGATGGCCAGCCCCAGCCCGGCGGGCAGCAGCCCGGCTCGCCACCGCCTGGCGCTGCTGAGCAGCAGCCGGTGGCCGGCGCCCGCTTCGCCGAGATCCCGGTCGACCAGATCACGCCGAACCCGCTGCAGCCCCGCACCCACTTCGACGACGAGGCCGCCGACGAGCTGGTCGCGTCGATCCGCGAGGTCGGGCTGCTGCAGCCGGTCGTGGTGCGGTCGATCGAGTCGCAGGACGGCTCGCCACGGTTCGAGCTGGTCATGGGCGAGCGGCGGTGGCGAGCCTGCCGCACGCTCGGCATGGCCCTGGTGCCCGCGATCGTGCGTGACACCAGCGATGACGACATGCTGCGCGACGCGCTGCTGGAAAACCTGCACCGCCAGCAGCTGAACCCGCTGGAAGAGGCTGCGGCGTATCAGCAGCTGCTGGCCGAGTTCGGGGCGACGCACGAGGAGCTGGCGGCGAGGATCGGCCGTTCACGTCCGCAGATCACGAACACGATCCGTCTGCTGCAGCTACCGCCGACGGTGCAGAGCCGGGTCGCGGCCGGGGTCTTGTCGGCCGGTCACGCCCGCGCGATCCTGGGCCTGGACGCGGCCGGGGACCAGGAGACGATGGCTACCCGCGCCGTGGCCGAGGGGATGAGCGTGCGCTCGGTCGAGGAGGCAGTCGCGATGCACCGCCGGCGCGACGAGGATGATGGGCTCTCGGGGCCTCGGCGCACAGCCAAGCGGCCACCGGCGCCCGAGCTTGTCGAGATGGGCGAGCGCCTGTCGGATCGCTTCGACACCCGGGTCAAGGTCGAGATGGGGCGTGCCAAGGGCAAGGTCACGATCGAGTTCGCCTCCAAGGACGATCTCGAACGCATCATGAAAGTGCTGGAGAATCAGGCCTGACGGCCCCCGTAATGTCCGCGGCCGGGTCAAGACCGCGGCGGTGCCGGTCTTGTTCTCGCCTCGCGCCGGCTAACGGGCCCCGCCCTCGAGCGCCGGGTCGGGACGTTGGGCCAGCAGCCGGGTCATCCCCACCAGCGAGACCGTCTTGACCGCAAGCTGAACGAGCGCGAGCACGAGCGCGACCGTGTATGCCCCGGTGAGCACGACCAGGACCAGCCCGGCGGTGTTGAGCGCCTTCGCGACCGGGTGCCAGTTCCACAGGTAGAGCGTGCGATCGACCTGACCGAAGTCGTTCGGCGTCAGGATCGGCCAGCGCAGGAAGCCCATCGACAGGATGCAGTCCACGACCATGAACTGGAACAGGAACACCGCGATCGCCGGCGCGGCCTGGGGCGTGAGCCCGAGGAAGACGGCCGCGAGCAGCCCGCAGCAGGCCCGGTCGGACAGGATGTCGAGCACCGCGCCCTGACGCGTCAGGGTGCCCGTGCGTCGGGCGACCTGGCCGTCGGCGATGTCGCCGACCCAGTAGATCGCATACGCGACCACGAGCAGTGCCAGCGAGCCTTGCACCGAGGCGACTACGCCGACGGCGAGCGCTCCAACCGTCCGCACGAGGGTGACCTGGTTGGCGACGGTCCACGGGTCCTCGACCAGGGGCAGCGGCGCGATGCGGCTGGACATGCCTCAGTCCGTCCGGGGCACGGAGGCGCTGGTTGCACGTGAAACAGCACGAGCGAGCAGGCCGGCCAGCACCTCGCCGAGCTGCAGCCCGGCCGCCTCGACCGCCATCGGCAGCAGCGAGGTCTCGGTCATCCCCGGACTGACGTTGACCTCGAGCAGCCAGACCTCTCCGTCGGGGGTGACGATCGCGTCGACCCGCGACAGGTCGCGGAGCCCCAGTGCCACGTGCGCGGCGACAGCGGCCTCGCCCACCGCCCGCGAAGCCGTGTCGTCGAGGCGGGCGGGCGCGTAGAACTCGGTCGCACCGGCTGTGTAGCGCGCGGCGTAGTCGTAGACGCCGGACAGCGGACGGATCTCGACCGCCGGCAACGCCCAGGGCCCGTCTGGACCGTCCAAGACGGTGACCGCCACCTCGATCCCGTCCACGTACTGCTCGACCAGCGCCGCTTCGCCGTACGAGAAGCATGCGACCATCGCCGACGGGAGCGCCTCAGCCGCATCGACCTTGGTGCACCCCAGGGCGGAGCCGCCTCGGGCGGGCTTGACCATGAGAGCCAGTCCCAGTCGGCCGACCAGGGCGTCAAGCACGGCCGTCGCTCCCAGCTCACGGAACGCGTCGTGCGGCAGCACCGCAGCCGCAGGGGTCCGGAGCCCGGCCCGGCGCAGCAGCGCCTTGGTGGTCGGCTTGTCCCAGGCGAGCCGGCAGGCGTCCGGCGCCGACCCCACGTAGGTCAGCCCGGCGAGGTCGAGCACCTCGCGGAGTGCGCCGTCCTCGCCGGCGCCGCCGTGAAGCGCGATCAGGCAGGCGTCGTAGTCGCCGACCCGCTCGAGCAGCCGTGCGTCGGCGTCGAGCACGGCCACGTCGAGCCCGGTCGCCTTGAGGGCGTCGGCGACGCGTCGGCCGGACCGGAGCGACACGTCCCGCTCGTGGGAGAGACCGCCCGCGAGGACCAGCGCATGCAGGGTTGTCGGCGTCACCCCGGGGGCCTGCTCACCGTGCGACGTCACAGCATGTCCGGCGCGGGGGTGCGTGACCCGGACGAGGTGCGCCTGGCGGTCGGGCCGAAGGTCGCCAGCAGGTCCAGCTCGGCCTCGACCACCCCGGCGAGGCGTCGGACCCCTTCACGGATCCGGTCGGGCTCCGGGAAGCAGTAGGACAGCCGCATCTCCCGCGTGCCCTGGTCGTCGGCGTAGAAGCCGATCCCCGGCACGTACGCCACCCGAGCCGTGATCGCCCGCGGCTGCATCACCTTGGCGTCGAGGCCCTCGGGAAGCGTCGTCCACACGTAGAACCCCCCGGTCGGTCTCGTCCAGGTCGTGCCCGCCGGCATCAGCTGGGTGAGTGCGTCGAGCATCGCGTCGCGCCGCTCGCGGTAGATCCCTTTGAACACCTCGATCTGGCCCTGCCAGTCTTGTGTCTCGAGGTAGTCGACGACGGTCAGCTGGTTGAGCTGCGGCGGGCACAGCACGGTGGCCTCGGTGGCGAGCACAAGCTTTTCCCGTACGGCGTGAGGGGCCAGCACCCAGCCGACCCGCAGGCCTGGCGCGAAGGTCTTGGAGAAGGACCCGAGGTAGACGACCTGGTCGACGCCGGCCCGCGAGGCGATCGCGGGGGTCGGCGGCCCGTCGAAGCCGAGCAGTCCGTAGGGGTTGTCCTCCAGGATGAGCAGCCCGGCCTCGGCGCAGATCTCGAGCACCTCGTCCCGGCGGGCCTCGGACAGCGAGACGCCGGCGGGGTTGTGGAAGTTGGGGATCGTGTAGAGGAACTTGGCCCGGCCACCGGCGCCGGCGATGGCGTCGCGAAGCGCCTCGGGGATCAGCCCGTCGGCGTCCATGGCTACGTGCCGGACCTCGGCCTCGTACGCCGCGAAGGTCCCCAGCGCCCCGACGTAGGACGGCGCCTCGGCGAGCACGATGTCGCCGGGGTCGCAGAAGATCCGGGTCACCAGGTCCAGCGCCTGCTGCGAACCGACGGTGACGACGACGTCGTCCGGGCTGCCGTGGACGCCCTCCAGCGCCATGATCTCGCAGATCAGCTCTCTCAGCCGCAGGTCACCCTGGCCGCTGCCGTACTGCAGCGCCTGAGCCCCGCGGGTGGCCAGCAGGTCTGACAGCAGCTTGCCCACACCCTCGAGCGGCAGCGCCGAGGTGTACGGCATCCCGCCCGCGAGGCTCACCACCTCTGGTCGGCTCGCCACCGCGAACAGGGCCCGGATCTCGCTGGCCGTCATCCCGGCCGTACGCGCGGCGTAACGCCCGGTGAAGGCGTCGAGCGTGACACCTGCCTGGTGCGGGGGGTGAGCCATGTGCCCACGGTAATCCCGCTGCTGCGCCCCGGCGTCCAGGTATGCCACCCTGGTGCCCATGTCACGCGAGCGCTTGGCCCTCGGCATCGCCGCGCTGTCCTTCGGCGTCGTGCTCGGCTGGGCCATCGGTCTGCTGAGAGTCCCGGGTCGAGAAGGTCAGTCACCGTCGTGAGCCGTCGCACGGTCAACGTCACTCTGGACAACCTGGACGACCTGCCGTTGCGCTGTCGCGGCTGCGTGTTCTGGGAGCTGGACCCGGGCGGCATGGAGC
>JBBSTR010000034.1:0-25727 GCA_038235705.1 Mycobacteriales bacterium | reverse complement strand
CCGGAGACCGTACGGCTGCGCGTCCTGCCCTCTCCCGCCTGCTGAGACCTGCCGCACGTGCGGGGCGTCTCAGCAGGCTTGGTGCTGCACCACGCGTCGGCACGGGACGGCTGCCCGGGCAATTGAGCACCCGCCTACTGCCCCTTAAGGCTGTCGGTCTTTCGCTGTGCGCTCGGCAGGATTCGAACCTGCAACCTCTTGATCCGTAGTCAAGTGCTCTATCCGTTGAGCTACGAGCGCGTGCTCCGTGGAGCGAGCGCCACCCTACCGGCTCGGCGGCGTGTGCGAGATTGAGTTCCCCTCACGTCTGGAGCCACCCGTGTCAGTGCTCGACCGTTTCTCCCTCGACGGCAAGGTCGCCGTCGTCACCGGCGCCTCTTCCGGGCTCGGCGTCGCCTTCGCGCTCGCTCTGGCCGAGGCCGGCGCCGACCTGGTGCTCGGTGCCCGCCGCGTCGACAAGCTTGCCGAGACCGCCGCGAAGGTCGAGGCGCTGGGCCGCAGGGTCGTGCAGCTGCCGACCGACGTGTCGAAGCAGCCGGACTGCCAGGCGCTGGTCGACGCCGGCATGGCCGAGCTGGGACGCATCGACATCCTGGTCAACAACGCCGGCGTCGGTACGGCGGTCCCGGCGACCCGAGAGACGGTCGAGCAGTTCAGCTCGGTCATCGACGTGAACCTCAACGGGTCCTACTGGATGGCGCAGGCCTGCGGGAGGGTCATGCAGCCGGGCAGCTCGATCGTCAACATCGGCAGCATCCTGGGCATCACGACGGCGGGGCTGCCTCAGGCGGCGTACGCGGCGAGCAAGGCCGGGATCCACGGCCTGACCCGTGACCTCGCCCAGCAGTGGGCCACCCGCAAGGGCATCCGGGTCAACGCGCTCGCACCGGGCTTCTTCGCCACCGAGATGACGGACCACTATCCCGCGGAGTACATCGAGGCGATGCAGACCCTGCGCGTCCCGATGGCGCGGATGGGCGACGCCGACGAGCTGTCTGCGGCCCTGCTGTTCCTCGCCAGCGACGCCGGCTCCTACGTGACCGGCCAGGTCCTGGTGGTCGACGGCGGGCTGACGATCACGTAGCTACAGCGCCGCCAGCAGGCGGTCCACGTCGTCGTCGTTGGTGTAGCCGACGACGCCGGCGCGGACCGCTCCGTCGGGGCGGCCGAGGGCCTGCATCAGCTCGATCGCGTAGTAGTGCCCGGCCCACACGCACACCCCGACCTCGGCGAGCCGCGCGGCGGTCGCAGCCGGCTTCTCCCCCTCGACGACGAACGCCACGGTCGGCGTACGGGATGTCGGGTCACCCACCAGCGTGACGTCAGAGCGCTCGCGAAGGCCTCGGAGCAGCCGGTCGAAGACCACCTGCTCCTGCCCTGAGACGGCCGTCATCGCGTCGACCAGCCGATCGCGTCGCGACGCGCCGGAGCCCAGGGACGCCAACCAGTCGATCGTCGCGGTGAGCGCGGCGCACTGCTCGAACTGGGTCGTCCCGTGCTCGAACCGGTCCGGCACCGCGTCCGAGGACGGCAGCAGCTTGTCGGGCTGCAACGTCTCGAGCAGCTCGGGCGAGGCGACGGTCGCGCCCAGGTGCGGGCCGTACCACTTGTAGGCCGAGCAGGCGTAGAAGTCCCCTAGCTCGGAGAACGTGACCGGCCCGTGCGGCGTGGCGTGCACCCCGTCGACGTGGACCAGCGCGCCCGCCTCGTGCGCGAGCGCGGTGATCTCCGCGACCGCGGGCCGCGAGCCCGTGGCGTTGCTGGCGGCCGTCACGGCCACGAGCCGGGTGCGTCCGGAGAGCAGCTGCTCATACTGCCGGGTGGGCAGGTTGGTGTCCTCGTCGACCTCCGCCCAGCGCACCTCGGCTCCTGCGCGGACGGCGGCCTGCACCCACGGCCGTACGTTCGCGTCATGGTCGAGCCGCGACAGCACGATGTTGTCGCCCGCCTTCCAGGTCTTCGCGAGCGCACCAGCCAGGACGTACGTGTTCGCCGTCATGGACTGCGCCAGCACCACCCCGCGCGGGTCCGCGCCCAGCAGGTCGGCCACCGCTGCACGCGCGTCGTCGACGAGCGCGTCGGCCCGGTCGCTCGAGGGGAAACCGCCGTGCCCGTTGCTCACGGCAGACCGGTAGGTGTCACGGACGGCATCGGCCACGACTGCCGGCACCTGCGTCCCGCCGGGCCCGTCGAAGTGCGCGAGCCCCTCCTCCAGTGCCGGGAAGTGTGGCCGCAGGTCGATCACCGTGTCGTCCCGGTCCTGTCCTCCGGTGCGTCCTTGCTCCCGGAGATCTTCTGCTTCGCCTGGGCGAACAGCCGCTTGGCCTTCTCCTGGTTCTTCGGCTTGCGCGCCTGGTTGATCAGGGTGGTGGCGACGGTCGTACGCATGAGCGTCCGGATGATGGACATGGGGTGCTCCTCGGGTCGGGGTCAGTCCCTCGCTACCCCCAGCGGGCCTCATGTCACGGCGGGGTCGTGGTCGATCTCGTCCTGACCTCCGCCTCACCTGGCCGCTGGTTCACTGCGGGGGTGAAGACCCTGCTCGCCCTGCTCGTCGCCGCTGCCCTCGTGCTCGCCACGCTCGACGGGGTGATCCGGCTGCTGGACGACTCGGGCTCCGGTTCCTCGTGGCGGCCGGTGGGCGAGATCGTCGGGCTCAGCGCCGTCTGGCTGCTCGCCAACGGGCCGGTCGAGGGCAAGGTCCTCTGGGTGCCGCTGCCGAACCACGGGCTGACGCTCGCCGACCTCATGGTGATCCCGACGCTCGCCGTCGCCGCCCTGATCATGCTGCTCAGGATCGTCCGCTGAGGCTCAGGTGCCCGGCAGCAGGCTGTCCACGTCGAGCCTTCGACGTACGGCGTCCGCGGTCCGCTGGTCCAGCCCCTCGTCGACGAGTCGTGCCAGCTCGGTCTGCTCGACCCCGATCAGCTCGGCTTTGAGCCGCTGCGTCGCAGCCCGGTCGGCCACCTTGGCCGCGTGCACCGGGTCGTCCGGGTCCACCGCGCCTTGCTCCCCGTCCAGCAGGCGTTGCAGCCGGTCGACCCGGGTGTCGTAGGCCGAGGCGAACCTGGTCAGGACCTCCTCCGGCAGGTCCCCCCGCTCGAGGTGCTCCTCCAGCCGCGCACGAGCCCGCTCGGCGGTGCGCAGCCTGATCCGGACCTGCTGCACGACGTCGCGCTCGTCCTGGGTCAGCACGCCGAGCCGCTTGGCCAGCGGACCCAGCGTGAGGCCCTGGCCGAGCAGGGTCACCAGGATCACGCTGAACGCGAGGAAGACCAGCAGCGGTCGCTGCGGCACGTCGTCAGGGATCGCCAGTGCCGTCGCGAGCGTCAGGACGCCACGCATGCCGGACCAGCCGGCGACCAGCAGACCTCGGGACGGTCTGCTCGCTCCGGGCGCGACGCGGCGCGCTGCGGCCCTGCCCGTCGTGAGCACCCAGACCAGACGGAGCACGATCACCGTCCCGCAGACTGCGGCTGCCTGAGCCGTCAGGCGCAGCACCGAGGCGTCGCCGAGGTCCTCGACGACCGATCGCAGCTGCAGGCCGATGAGCAGGAACGACAGCGCCGTCAGCACGAACTCGACCAGCTGCCAGAACGACCGTTGCTGCAGCCGCCCCGCCGCCGTCACCTCGCGCGACCCGAACCGGACGTACGCCAGCCCGGTCGTCAGCACTGCCAGCACCCCGCTGGCCCCCAGCGCCTCGGCCGGCAGGTAGGCGGCGAACGGCATGACCAGCAGCAGGGTGTTCTCCAGGATCGGGTCGGCGAGCAGCCTCAGCAACCGGCGCACGACGAACGCGACCGCGAGCCCGAGCACCACCCCGACCACGACGGCGTACGAGAACCTCCCGAGCACCGCGGCGACCGTGACCCCGCCGGTCACCGCCGCTGTGACGGCCAGGTTGTACGCAGTCAGCGCGGTGCCGTCGTTGATCAGGCCCTCGCCGCCCAGGATCGTCACGAGCCGTCTCGGCAGCCCGACCGCCGCCGCGATCTGGGTGGCCGACACCGCGTCCGGCGGGGACACGACAGCGCCGAGGACGAGGGCCGCCGCCCACGGGAGGTCGGGCACGAGCGCGTGCGTGACGACGGCGACCGCACCGATCGTTGCCAGCACCAGCCCGACGGCAAGCCGCAAGATGATCGACAGGTCCTGGCGCAGCTCCTGGACCGAGGTCTCCAGCGCCGCCGCGTGGATGAGCGGCGGCAGGAAGATCACCAGGATCACGTCCGGGTCGAGCCGCACCTCGGGCAGGCCGGGCACCAGCGCCAGGGCGAGCCCGACGAGCAGGAGAACGATCGGGTAGGGCAGGCGCCACCGACCCGCCAGCGCGACGAACAGCACGGTGGCCAGCAGCAGGCCGACGACCAGGTCCACCGCGCCCATGCCTGCCATCATGTCCCCCCCACCGGCGTGATCATGGTCATCTGGGAGGTGCTTACCGCGCGCAGCCCGACGGGGACCGACCGAACCGTGCACCGCGGGAGCCCGACGCCGGGCCCCGGGGGTGCACAGGTCGGCGTCGTGCCCGAAAGGCAGCGGCAGGGACGGAGCGCCTGCCGCGGGGCTCAGCAGCCTTGGATGCTCAGGGTGCTGCCCGCCCGGCCCTTGGTGACGTGCACCTGTGCCGGGATCCGGTCCCGCAGCTCGGCGACGTGACTGACGACACCGACGACCCGGCCGCCCTCGCGGAGCCCGTCGAGCACGTCCATCACCTCGTTCAGGGTCTCCTCGTCGAGGCTGCCGAAGCCCTCGTCGACGAACAGCGCGTCCAGCCGGGCACCACCGGCCTCGGCCTGCACGACCTCCGCGAGCCCCAGCGCGAGAGCCAGGCTGGCCTGGAACGTCTCGCCGCCGGACAGCGTGCTGACCGGCCGGTCCTCCCCCGTCCAGCTGTCCCTGGCGAGCAGCTCCAGCCCGGAGCGCGCCCCGCCCTTGACCGCCCCGTCTGAGTGGATCAGCGCGTAGCGGCCCTGCGTCATCTTCAGCAGCGGGATGGTCGCGGCGGCCGCGACCTCTTCCAGGCGGGCCGCCAGCACGAACGAGGTCAGCGTCATCTTGAGCGTGTTGGCCCCGGCTCCGCTGCACAGCTCGGCGAGTGCCCGCACCTCGGTCGCACGGGCAGCCAGCGGCTCCAGCTGTCGTTCCGCCGCCTCGACCTCGGGCAGCAGGTCGGCCAGGGCACGGTGCCGCTGCACGACGAGCGAGGACGCGCCGACAGCGGAGCGCAGCTCGGCGTCCTGCGCCAGCACCAGGGCGGCGGCCGCCGCAGTGCCGGCCGGCGGTTCGAGCGCGACCTGCAGCTCCGGCTGGGCGAGCTGCTCCCGGACCGCGGCCACCTGTTCGGCGTGCTCCTGGACGCGAGCCGCGGCTTCGTCCCGCCAACCCACCTCGCGGCTCGCGGCCGCGGCCCCCTCTGGGTCGTCGAACCCCGCCTCGGTCGTCTGCCGGACGAGCTGCTGCCGTGCGCGGTCCAGCTCCTTGCGGGCCCGGGCAGTCTCCGCGACCGCGGCCAGGACCGCGTCACACACCTGTTCCACCCGCGCGGTCCTGAGCTGGGCCGTGGCGAGGTCGTTGTCCTCTCCCAGCTGCCCGGCGAGCGCTCGCTCGAGCCGACCGACGGTGTCGCTCAGCTGCTGCTCCCGAGGACTGAGCGCGTCGCACGCGGCCAGAGCCAGCGCCTGGGACTTCTCCGCCGCGGCCTGCTCTGCGTTGACCTCGTCGAGGGCGTCGGTGCAGTCGCGGAGAACGGAGGCGGCCGCGACGAGACGTGCCGTCTCCTGCTCCTGTGCCTCCAGGAGCCCGGGCAGCGTGAGCACGTCGACCTCCGCAGCGGCCAGCCTGCGTTCGTGGCCCGTGACCGCGGCCTCGACCAGCTCGACGTCGGTGTCCAATCGCGCGTAGACCTTCGCCGCCTGCTCCGCCTCGGCCTGGGCGGCGGCCGCCTGCTCACGCGTGACCTCGTCGGCGTCACCGAGGTAGGGGTCGGGGTGCTCGGTCGCGCCGCACACCTCGCAGGGTGCACCGTCCTCCAGCTTGGCGGCCAGCTCACCGAAGATCGCTTCGAACCGCTGCTCGCGAAGCTCCTCCGCCCTGGTGCGCAGCATCAGCTGTCGCTCCCCCGCGGCCAGCCGGCGCTCCCGGAGCCCGGTCAGCTCCTCGCTCACCCGGGCCAGCCCGGTCGCCTCCGCCGCAGCCTCCCGCAGGACGCCGAGCCGGGACTGAGCCTGGGGCAGCAGATCCGCCGACGAACGGGCCTCCTCCAGCTGCTCCACCGCCTGAGACCGTCGAGCGGGAAGGTCGGCCAGCAGCTCGTCGGCCGACGCAAGCGTCGCCTCGTGCCGGCGACGCTCGAGGCCGGTTGCGGCCACGGCCGCACGGGCCGTCGTCAGGTCGTCGGCCACCCCACTCAGTCCCTCGAGCCGCACCAGCCGCTTGCCAGCCGCCTCGGCCGTCTCCTGAAGGTCTGCGGACGTCAGGTCGACCGAGAGCCCCGCCTCGGGCAGCCTCGCCCGGCACCGCGCCTCGGCCGACACGGCGTCGGCCTGTTCCTGGGCACGCTCCTCGGCTGCGGCCAGGACCCCGGCGAGCCC
Organism: Mycobacteriales bacterium; assembly: GCA_038235705.1. Classification (GTDB taxonomy): domain Bacteria; phylum Actinomycetota; class Actinomycetes; order Mycobacteriales; family SCTD01; genus CANKBT01. Next base: position 19,131 of record JBBSTR010000034.1, on the reverse strand, counting down.
GGCGGCCCGCACCGCCGCGGCCAGCTCGTCCTGCAGTGCCTGCACCTGCTCGACCTGCCCGACGACCTCTTGTTCGCGGGCGAGGGCCGTCCGGCGTCGCTGCTGAAGACCGGCGAGCCGCTCGACGACGTCCCTCGCCTGCTGCGCCGCGTCCCGCTGCTGCTGGACCCGGGCAACGGCTGCGTCAGCCGCGTCCCGGTCACCCTCAGCCCGGTCCAGCAGCTCGCGCACCCACCCGGTCGCCTCGGTCCCCGGCTCGGGCAGCTCAGCCCCGGCGGCCTGAGCCACCCGGTGACGCAGCCGCTCGAGCGTCGCCGACGCCTCGGCGACCTGCCCCTCGATCAGCTTGCTGCGCGTGACCATCCACTTCTCGATGTCCTCGAACCGCTTCGTGCCGAACAGCCGCTGGAGCACCTGCCGGCGATCGTCGCTCTTGGCGCGCAGAAAGGTCGCGAACTCCCCCTGGGGCAGCAGCACCACCTGGAAGAACTGGTCTGCGGTCATCCCCAGCAGCGCGTCCAGCTCGGCGCCCGCCTCGTCCAGACGGGTCGACAGGGTCTCCCAGCCGCTGCCGCGGTCCTCCTCCAGCACCACGCTGGCGTTGACGGTCCGGCTGCCGCCACCCCGCTTGGGCTGCTCCTGAGCCGGGTGCCGCGTGATGCGCAGCAACCGGCTGCCGAGGGTCACGGTGAGCACGACCGTCGTGCGCACCGCGGGGTCGGCGGAGTCGGCGCGCAGGCGCCCCACCTTGCCGCGCACCCCGGGCACCTTGCCGTAGAGCGCGAAGCCGAGCGCGTCCAGCAGGGTCGTCTTTCCGGCGCCGGTGTCGCCGTGCAGCAGAAACAACCCGCCGTCCGACAGTCGGTCGAGGTCCAGCTCGACCGATCCGGGGAACGGTCCGAAGGCCTGCACGGTCAGCTGGTGCGGCCTCACGTCGACACCTCCGCGAGCCGGGTGGACGCGGCGGCCTCGGACAGCAGCGCCCGCTCGGTCTCGCTGGCCGCTCCCGCGTCACCGCCCGCCCGGACGTGCCGGACGAACTCGGCTGCCACCTCAAGGTCCGTGCGCACCCCCACCCGTGCGGCATAGCTGCGCTCGTCCGCAGCCACCCCCTCCGGACGGTGCTCCAGCACCAGCACCCCCGGGAAGCGCGACCTCAGACGCGTCATCGCCTCGCTCTGCCGGACCGGGTCGGTGAGGACCACGCTGAGCCAGTCGCCCTCCTGCCCCGCCAGGGACGGGTCCTGCAGCAGTGCGTCCAGCTCGCCGCGCAGCGTCGACAACCTGCGCGGCACCGGAGCCTCGACCCGGTCGACCCGGGCCAACCCCGACGCCTCCAGCTCGACCAACCAGCTGCTCTTGGTGTGCCCGGCCTCCGAGAACGAGTACGCCAGCGGTGACCCGCTGTAACGCAGCCCCTCGGCCAGGCGCTGCGTCCCGTGCAGGTGACCCAGCGCCGTGTAGTCGATCCCGTCGAACAGCGAGACCGGCACCTTCGACGTGCCACCGACCGCGATGTCACGCTCGGAGTCGGACTCGTCACCGCCGGCCACCCACGCGTGCGCGAGCGCCACGGAGCGGGGACCGCCGCGGGCGGCGAGGTCTTCCCGTACGCAGGAAAGAGCCCTGGTCAGGACGCCGACGTGGCCGGCGTCGGGGAGCCCCTCGCCCGGCAGGTGCGCGCGGACGGCCTCGGGCTCGAGGTAGGGGATGCCGTAGATCGCAACCGGCCCGTGCGGGTCCTGCAGCATCACCGGTTCCGCGCAGGCGCTGACGCGGGTGCGCACGTGCATGCCGGCCCGGGCCAGCTTGTCGGCGTTGACGCCGAGGCGCACCGCGGAGTCGTGGTTGCCGCTGATCAGCACCAGCGTGGCACCGGTGTCGAGCAACCGGGTCGTCGCCTCGTCGTACAGCTGGACCGCCGCCACCCCCGGGACCGCGCGGTCGAAGACGTCCCCCGCCACCAGCACCACGTCGACCTTCTCGGCCCGCACCGTGTCCACGAGGTGTTCCAGAAAGCCGGCCTGCGCGGCGTGCAGGTCCTCCCGGTGCAGGGTGCGCCCGAGGTGCCAGTCGGAGGTGTGCAAGAGGCGCATGCGCCGACGGTAGGTCCGACCCGTGACAAGCCGGGGCCAGGACCGACCGGTGAACGCCGAACGCCCCGCACCACGAGGGTGCGGGGCGTGACCGGCGGAGGCGGGGAGATTTGAACTCCCGATGGGCTTGAGACCCAAACCGCATTAGCAGTGCGGCGCCATAGACCGGGCTAGGCGACGCCTCCAACGCGCCGACAGCCTAGCGAACGGCTGACACCGACGCTGGTGAAGGGTCAGCCGCGGGTGCCGAACACGTTGGCGTTGGGGGCGGCCTCGCGGACCAGGCCGGGGATGACCTCGGCCAGCTCGCCCGGCTCCCACTTCGCGCCCTTGTCCTGGCTCGGGCCGTTGACCCAGCCCTCGAGCACGGTGACCGAGCCACCGACCAGGGAGAAGACCCGGCCGGTGATGTCCTTGCTCAGCTCGCTGCCGAGGTAGACCAGGGTCGGGCTGATGTTGTCCGGCGCGAGCAGGTCGAAGCCGGTCTCCTTGGCCTTGTCGCTCATCTCCTTCATCGCCGGCAGGTCGTCGGTCATCCGGGTCAGCGCGGTCGGGGCGATGGCGTTGACCGTGATCCCGTAGCGACCCAGCTCCTGCGAGGTGATCACCGTGAACGCCGCGATGCCTGCCTTCGCTGCGCCGTAGTTGCTCTGCCCCATGTTGCCGAACAGGCCGCTGGAGGAGGACGTGTTGATGATCCGCGCGTCGACCGGGGTGCCCGCCTTGGACTGGTCGCGCCAGTACTGGATCGCGTGGTGCGACGGCGCGAACGTGCCCTTCAGGTGGACCTTGATGACCGCGTCCCACTCGGCCTCCGTCATGTTGGCGACCATGCGGTCACGCAGGATGCCAGCGTTGTTCACAAGCACGTGCACGGTGCCGAACGCGTCCAGGGCCGTCTTGACCAGGCGCTCCGCCCCGTCCCAGGTCGAGATGTCGTCGGTGTTGGCGACGGCCTCGCCGCCCATGGCCTTGATCTCGTCGACGACCTTCTGCGCCGGGCCCGCGTCGCCGCCGGAGCCGTCGCGGGCGCCGCCGAGGTCGTTGACGACCAGCTTGGCGCCCTCCTTGGCGAAGGCCAGGGCGTGTTCGCGCCCGATGCCGCCGCCGGCGCCGGTGATGATGACGACACGTCCGTCGCAGATGCCAGCCACGCTTGGTCCTCCGATGTGCTCATGGGGGCCGGAAACGGCCCACGGGTTGCCTCAACCTTGCCACGTACGCCCCCTGCCCTCCCCTCCGGACGAGACGGCGATACGTTCACACCCCCGCTCCCGGAGGTTTCCGTGTCCCTGCTCGAAGGCCGTACCGCCGTCGTCACCGGAGCCGCTCGCGGCATCGGTCTCGCCATCGCCCGTCTGCTCGTCGAGGAGGGCGCCGCCGTGGTGATCGGCGACCTGGTCGAGGCCGACGCCGTCGAGGCGGCGAAGAGCCTGCCCGGCACCGCGCTCGGCGTCCGCTGCGACGTCACCGTCGAGGAGGAGGTCGTCAGCATGCTGGCCCTGTGCCAGCAGGAGTTCGGCAGCCTCGACGTCGTCGTCAACAACGCCGGCATCACCAAGGACAAGACGATGCGCAAGATGAGCAGCGACGACTTCCGCTCGGTCGTCGACGTCCACCTGTACGGCGCCTGGCTCGGCACCAAGCACGCCAGCCTCGCCATGCGCGAGCAGGCCGAGGGCGGCTCGATCATCAACATCAGCTCGATCAGCGGAAAGGTCGGCAACCCCGGTCAGACCAACTACTCCGCGGCGAAGGCCGGGATGGTCGGGCTGACCAAGGCGGCGGCGAAGGAGGTCGGCCACGCGGGCGTGCGGGTGAACGCGGTGCAGCCCGGGCTCATCCGCACCGCGATGACCGCGGCGATGCCCCAGGATGTGTTCGAGAGCAAGCTGGCCGACATCCCGCTGGGTCGCGCAGGCGAGCCGGAAGAGGTGGCCGCCGTCGTGCTGTTCCTCGCCTCGGACCTGTCGAGCTACATGACCGGCTGCGTGCTCGAGGTCGGTGGGGGTCGCAACATCTAGGTCTCCCAGCGTCGCAGCAGGTCGTCCACGTCGGGTGCGGTCGGGATCTCGCCGGGCGTGCGGGAGAAGCGTGGTGCCGGCGCCGGCCGGGTGCCGCCGTCGCGCTGGACGAGGGTCCCACGGGCGACCAGGTGGGCGTCCTGGGTGGCCTCCTCGAGCGAGAGCACCGGGGTGACGCAGGCGTCCGTCCCGGCGAAGTGCTCGGTCCACGCGTCGCGCGTACGCCCGAGGAACGCCGCGGTGAAGGCCTCCCGCGCCGCCGGCCAGTCCTCACGCGCCTGCGACGGTCCGTCGAGCTGGAGGCCCTTGAGAAGGGCTGCGTAGAACTGCGGCTCGATGGCTCCGACGGCCACGTGCCGGCCGTCGGAGCAGGCGTACGTGTCGTAGAACGGCGCCCCGCCGTCGAGCAGGTTCACCCCGCGGCGGTCCTCCCAGAAGTTCATCCGGCGAAAGTCCCAGACCATGCTCATCAGCTGGCTGACGCCGTCCACCATCGCAACGTCGACGACCTGCCCGACCCCGCTGACGGTGCGCTCGTGCAGCGCCGCCAGGATGCCGGTGAGCAGGAACATCGTGCCGCCGCCGAAGTCGGCCACCAGGTTGAGCGGCACGACCGGCTTGCCGCCCGGCTCACCGATGGAGTGCAGCGCCCCGGTCAGGCCCAGGTAGTTGATGTCGTGCCCGACCGCGGACGCCAGCGGGCCGTCCTGGCCCCAGCCGGTCATCCGCGCGTAGACCAGTCGCGGGTTGCGCTCCGCGCAGACGTCCGGCCCGAGACCGAGCCGCTCGGCGACCCCCGGTCGCATGCCCTCCACGAGCACGTCGGCGTGCGCGCAGAGCCCGAGCACCTGCTCGCGACCTGCATCAGACTTGAGGTCCACCTGCAGGCGGGCCCGGCCCGCGGCCGATCCGTCCTCGCCGAACTGCCCACCGCCGCTGCGCTCGACCCGCAGCACCTCGGCGCCGAGGTCGGCCAACATCCGGCAGGCGAGCGGGGCCGGTCCCAGCCCGGCCAGCTCGACGACCCGTACACCCTGAAGTGGTCCCATGTGCGGACCGTAGCGCGACCGGAAGCTCACCCTCCTAGCCCTGCAGCAGGTCGCCCAGCGTCCGGACGGTCCGCCAGTTGCGGGAGGTCGCGTGCTGGCCGCGCTCGGCCGGCATCTTCGCGCGGCCGGCACCGTCCGGCAGGAGCAGGTAGGTGCAGGCCGGGCCGTCGACCGCCCGCTCGGGCGCATACCTGTCGGGCTGCGACCGCCACCACGGCTTGAACGGTTCACCGTCGACGAAGGTGACGTGCACCTGGGTCGGTTCAGAGGCGGCGTGCTCCGGCCAGGGACAGCCGTCGAGGACCTCCCGGACCTGTTGCAGAGTGCGTACGAGCACCAGGGTCTCGACACCGAAGCCCTCCGCGAGGTCGACCCGCACCCGGTCCGCAAGCGTGACCGGGTCGAGGTCCGAGCTCAGCACGGCCTGTCCGCTCTGCAGGTGGGTCGTGACGTCGCTGCACCCGAGCGACGCGAGCCGGGCCGCCCACGCCTTCATGTTCACCTTGTTGTGCCCGCTGACGTTGACGGCCCGCAGCAGCACGACGAGCCTCATCCGCCCAGGGTGACGCACGTCCGCTCAGCCCGGGGCGGGTGGGGCCCCCTCGGTGAGCTGGGCCAGGTCGCGCAGGGTGCGCAGCTGCTTGCGCACCATCACCAGGTCACCGGCCGCGAGCGGCCACGCCAGCAGGCGCTGCACCCGGGTCCGCACGGGCAGCTCGATCCGTACGACGAGCCGCGAGCGCCGTCCGGGGCGGGGCTGCACCTCGCACGTCATCGTCCAGGAGCCGAGGACCGGGACGGGCCGTGTCGTGCCCGTGACGCTGAGCGAGGTCACCTCGGTCAGGGTCAGCACTTTCACGAACCGCTGTCCGACGGCCAGCTCCGGCACGTCCTGCAGCGAGCGCGGGCTGCGACGACCCAGGTTGTCGATCAGGTCGTAGGAGTAGGGCGCGACCTGCAGCTGGCGCACCCACCGCCAGACCGTCTCGGGGGCTGCGTCGACGTCGACCGAACGGTGCAGCAGCCGGCGGCCCGGGACCGGGGCCGTCACGGCACCCGGCCCCCAGGCCCAGGGGATCAGCTGACGGGTGCGAGCGGGTGGATCGCCACCTCGCCCGCCATCTTGTCGCCGACCGTCGCGAACGCGGCGGCGATGTGCGGCGTCGTCATGTGCGCGTCGAGCGACGCCTGGTCCTTCCACACCTCGACGGTGACGAACGTGCCGGGGACCGCCTGGCTCTCGCTGAGGTCGTAGGACACGCAGCCCTCCTCCTCGCGCGTCGCGGCGGCGAGGGTGCTCAGCGCCTCGCGGACCGCGTCGGCCGCCTCCGGCTTGCCAGGGATCAGGGCGATCACGTTCAGGTCAGCCATGGGGTGCTCCTCAGGATCAGGGATCGGTGCTGTCCCAGGAAACCTAACGTGTGCATGATCGGAGCGGACCACAACATCGGTGATCTTGGCCAGGAAACGCCGAGGAAGATCACCGATGTTCGAGGCTCAGGCGACGACGACCGCCAGCACCTGCCCGGTCGCGACCTGGTCGCCCGGCTGGACCGACAGCCCGCTGACCGTGCCCGCGGCGGGTGCGACGACCGGGTGCTCCATCTTCATCGCCTCGAGCACGAGCAGCACCTGACCGGCCTCGACGGTCTCACCGTCGCTCACCGCGACCCGGGTCACCGTGCCCGGCATGCCGGCTGTGAGCGAGCCGGGTGCGACGTTCGCCGACGGGTCGGGGAATCGGTCCAACAGCTCGTGGGTGGTGCCACCGAAGGCACTGTCGACGTGCACGTTGCTACCTTCGCGCGCCACCGCGCAGGAGAGCAGCAGACCGTCGACCTCGAGCAGGACCGCAGCCGGTGAGGCGCTCACCACGACGACGCCGACGGGCGCACCGTCCACCGCGAACGTCTGGCCGTACGTCACCTCACCCTCGACGAACGCCGTCCGCTGCGGCTGCGTCGGGTTGTTGCGCCAGCCGGACGGCAGGCCGCCGAGCACGGGCGCACCGGCACGATGGGCCGCTGCCAGCGCCAGCGCCGCCGCGACGAGGTGCGGCCGCCGGTCGCTGACCAGCGCCGGCTCGAGGTCGAACCGGTCCAGGAACCCGGTGTCGGTCTCCCCGGCGAGGAACTCCGGCGACCGCAGGATGCGGACGAGCAGGTCGCGGTTGGTCGTCAGCCCGTGCAGCCGCGACCGGAGCAGCGCGCCCGACAACGCGCGCGCGGCCACCTCCCGCGAGGCGCCCCAGGCGATCACCTTGGCCAGCATCGGGTCGTAGTGCACACCGACCTCGCTGCCGCTCTCCACCCCGCTGTCCAGGCGGACACCGTGACCGGTCCAGCCGAACGTCTCCCGGTGCGGCACCTCGAAGGTGCTGAGCACGCCGGACTGCGGCAGCCAGTCGCGGGCCGGGTCCTCCGCGTAGAGCCGCACCTCGATCGCGTGCCCGGACAGCTCCGGGACCTCGGGCAGCCGGGCGCCCTGCGCGACCTCGAGCTGCAGGCGCACGAGGTCGAGCCCGGTGACGGCCTCGGTCACCGGGTGCTCGACCTGAAGCCGGGTGTTGACCTCCAGGAAGAAGAACTCGTCACCGTCGAGCAGGAACTCCACCGTTCCTGCGCCGACGTAGCCGAGCGTCCTGGCCGCCGTCACCGCCGCCTCCGCCATCCGTTCACGCAGCTCTGCTGAAACAGCGGGCGAGGGGGCCTCCTCGACGACCTTCTGGTGGCGACGCTGCACCGAGCACTCCCGCTCGTGCAGGGCCACGACGGTGCCGTGCTGGTCACCGAACACCTGCACCTCGACGTGCCGGGCACGTTCCAGCAACCGCTCGCAGAAGACCGTCCCGTCACCGAACGCCGACGCCGCCTCGCGCTCGGCGCCGGCCAGCGCCTCCGGCAGATCCTCGGCCGTCCGCACGATGCGCATCCCCCGGCCACCGCCACCGAACGAGGCCTTCACCAGCAGCGGGAAGCCGGTGTCCTCGGCCGAGCCGGACGGCAGCACCGGCACGCCGGCCGCCGCCATCAGGGCCTTGGCCTCGATCTTGCTGCCCATCGCCTCGATCGCCTCGGGCGTCGGGCCGACCCAGGTCAGGCCGGCGTCCACGACCGCCCGCGCGAAGGCGGCGTTCTCCGACAGGAACCCGTAGCCCGGGTGCACCGCGTCCGCCCCGGCCTTCAGAGCGGCCGCCACGATCAGGTCGCCGCGCAGGTAGGTCTCGGCCGGGCTCGCGCCCGGCAGGCGTACGGCGAGGTCGGCGTCGCGGACGAACGGCGCGTCGGAGTCGGCGTCGGAGAAGACCGCGACCGTGGTGATCCCGAGCTCCCGGGCTGTGCGGAACACCCTTCGGGCGATCTCCCCCCGGTTGGCGACCAGCAGACTTGTGATCATCTTGCTCACAGGCGGAACACTCCCCATCCGTCGTGCACGCCGACGACCGGCGCGTGGTTGACCACGGTCAGCGCCAGGCCGAGGACGGTACGGGTGTCGCGCGGGTCGATGATCCCGTCGTCGTACATCCGTCCTGACAGGAACAGGGCGAGCGACTCCTTCTCGATCTGCTGCTCCACCATGTCCTTCATCAACGCTGCGCCCTCCTCGTCGTAGGCCTTGCCCTGCGCCGCCGCGCTCTGGCGCCCGACGATGTCGAGGACCCCGGCCAGCTGTGCGGGCCCCATCACGGCAGACTTGGCGGCCGGCCAGGTGAACAGCAGCCGGGGGTCGTACGCCCGGCCGCACATGCCGTAGTTGCCCGCCCCGTAGGACGCGCCCAGGGTGACCGTCAGGTGCGGCACCCGGCTGTTGCTGACCGCGTTGATCATCTGCGCGCCGGCCTTGATGATGCCGGCGCGCTCGTAGTCGACCCCGACCATGTAGCCCGTGGTGTTCTGCAGGAAGACCAGCGGCGTGTCGGTCTGGTTGGCCAGCTGGATGAACTGCGCCGCCTTCTGCGCGTCCTCGCGGAAAAGGACGCCGCGGCTGTTCGCGAGGATGCCGACCGGCCAGCCGTGGATGCTCGCCCAGCCGGTGACGAGCGAGTCGCCGTAGCGAGGCTTGTGCTCGTCGAACCGGCTGCCGTCCACGACACAGGCGAGCACCTCGCGCGGGTCCAGCGGCTGCCGCAGGTCGATCGGCGCGAGCTCCAGCAGGTCGTCGGCGGGGCGGAGCGGCGCATCGGCCGGCAGCGGCGCGAGCGGTGCCTGACGGCGCAGGTTGCGGACGACCTGACGCCCGAGCCGGATGGCGTCCACCTCGTCGACCGCGAGGTGGTCGGCGCTGCCGGACACCTCGGCGTGCATGCGCGCCCCGCCGAGAGACTCGTCGTCGGCGTCCTCACCGGTCGCCATCTTCACCAGCGGCGGCCCGGCGAGGAAGACCTTGCTGCGGCCGTCGATCATCACGACGTGGTCGCTCATCCCGGGGATGTAGGCGCCTCCGGCGGTGCTGTTGCCGAACACGATCGCGACCGTGGGGATGCCGGCCGCCGACAACCGGGTCAGGTCACGGAACCCTCGCCCCCCGGGCAGGAAGATCTCGCTCTGGGTGGGCAGGTCGGCGCCGCCGGACTCGACCAGCGAGATCAGCGGAAGCCGGTTCGCGAGCGCGATGTCGTTCGCCCGCAGGCTCTTGCGCAGCGTCCACGGGTTGCTCGTGCCGCCGCGCACCGTGGGGTCGTTCGCCGAGACCACGACGACCGTGCCCTCGACGACCCCGATGCCCGTGACGACGCTCGCCCCGACCGGGAAGTCGGTGCCCCAGGCGGCGTAGGGCGACAGCTCGAGGAACGGGCTGTCCGCGTCCAGCAGCAGCTCGATCCGCTCGTGCACGGTGAGCTTGCCGCGTGTGCGGTGCCGTTCCAGGGAGCGGGCGCTGCCGCCTGATCGTGCCCGTTCGTCCTCGAGCTGGGCGAGGCGTTCGAGCATCTCGGTGGCTGCCATGGAAGTGGTCTACCTGAGTGCGGGAGCGCGCACCCCGGCGGAGGGGGTCCCGACACTCATTCCTGCAGGGACAGCGCACCGGTCGGGCAGGCCTGGATCGCGTCGAGCACCAGCCCCCGGCGCTGCTGTCCAGGGTTGTCGTCGAGGATCCGCAGGGCGCCGTCGTCGCCGACCTCGAACAGGTCCGGGGCGACCGCCTCGCACAGTCCTAGCGAGCTGCACCGGGTCTCGTCCAGGACGATCCTCACGAGGACCCCTCGGGGGTGAAGCGGACGGTCTGGTGGTTGACGCCGTGGAAGAACGTGCTCACCGCGAGGTCGGGTGCGCCGACCGCCTCGAGGTCCGGGAGGCGGGTGAGCAGCTGACGCCAGAGGGCGCTGATCTGTCGGCGGGCAAGCTGGTTGCCGAGGCAGTGGTGGATGCCGCCGCCACCGAAGCTGACGTGCGGGTTGGGGCTGCGGGACAGGTCGAGGCGCTCAGGGTGGTCGAAAACCTCGGTGTCCCAGTTGGCCGAGGCGTAGAACATGACAACCTTGTCGCCCGCGGTGATCTGTGCGCCGCTCAGCTCGCAGTCTCGTGCCGCCGTGCGCCGGAAAGTCATGATCGGGCTGGCCCAGCGCACCATCTCCTCGACCGCGCTCGGCATGCGCGCTTCGAGGTCGGCCATCAGCCAGGCTTTCTGGTCAGGGAAGTCGGTCAGCGCTCTCACTCCGTGGGAGAGCGACTGCCGGGTGGTGTCGTTGCCGGCCACGGTGAGCAGGGCGAAGAAGGACGTGATCTCGGCGTCGGACAGCTTCTCTCCGTCGACCTCCGCCGCGACGAGCGCACTGAGCAGGTCCGTGCCGGGGTGCGCGCGCCGGTCGTCGAGGTTCTTCTGGGCGAGCACGGCGATGTTGATCGCCGACTCACCCATCCGGGTCAGCGGGTCGTCGTCCCCCATCAGCTCCGGGTCGTTCCAGCCCCCCGCGTACTGCGCCTCGTGCGCCAGGTGCTCTCGGTCCTTAGGAGCGATCCCGAGCATGTCGCAGATGTTGTGCATGGGGAGCAGCCGCGCCACCGTGTGGACGAAGTCCACCTCTCCGAGCCGGGCGATGTCGTCGACGACCCGTCGTGCGTTCGCTTCGATCTGATCGTTGATGCGACCGATCTGCTTGGGCGTGAACGCCGAGCTGAGGAGCCGGCGCACCTTGGTGTGGCGCGGTGGGTCCATCGCGATGAACCCCTGTCCGGCGTCGAGCAGCTCCTGCGGGATCGACTCCATGACGATGCCCTCGCCGGACAGGAAGTCGTCGTGACGCTTGGTGCACTCGACCAGGTCCGCATGTCGGGTGACCGCCCAGAACCCCTGGTCGTTCGGGTCTTCCATCAGCATGTCCTCGACGGGGACGTGCCAGCTGACCGGACGATCGGCGCGCAGCCGCGCAAAAGTCTGCTCCCGTTCGACCGCAGTCGAGCGCCAGAAGGCGTGGGACGAGAGGTCAGCCGGGTCGTACGGCCGGTCGGCGCGGGTCTGCCCGCTGGCGTCCAGGACGGTCATCGCTGCTCCTCGTACGGGGGGTCGCCTCAGGCTGACACACGCTGCCACTCGTGACCGTCAGGTGAGCAGCCCGGCCGGGACCTCGATCACCCGGGACCGGAGCCACTCCCCGATCGACTTGGCCTGCGCGTCGAACCTCGTCCCGGAGGCCGCCCCCTCGCCGAGGATCCCGTGCACCTGGAACAGCACCGCCGACAGGTGCGGCAGCAGCTCTCGGGTCACCTCGAGGCCGTCAGTCTCGGGCAGCAGGCCCTGCAGCCGCTCCGGGGTCAGGAAGGCCTCGAGCCAGTCGTAGGCCTTGCCCTGGCGGGCGTAGACGCCCAGCGTCGCGGAACCGCCCTTGTCGCCGCTCCGCGCGCCCACGACCGAGCCCAGCGGGACCCGCACGGTCTCGCCCCCGGCCAGCGGGGAGGACCCGACCGGCTTGATGTCGTCCTCCGGCCCCTCGACCGGCTCCCAACCGATCTGGACGGTCGTGCCGTCCGGCAGCCCGACGATCGCGGGCACGTCCGACGCGTCGATCCAGCCGGGCGCGTAGACCCCGTACGCCGAGGCGGCCGGCGGCGCGGCCGTCGAGTGAAAGCCGGGGATCGAGGCGAGCCCGAGCTCGATGACCGGCCCGGTGAACGAGCGTCCCACCGCCGTCTGCGACGGGTCCTTGACCGTCACGTGGAGCAGCGCCGCGGACTCCTCCTGCTCCGCCGAGTCCGGGTGGTCGGTGCGGGCGAGCCGCACGTCCACCTCGGCGATCGGGGCCAGCACCGGCTCGAGCTGGCGGGCGAGCAGGCGCGCCTTGGCCTCGATGTCGAGGCCGGTCAGCGGCAGGACCATCTGGTTGCGGAACCCGCCGAGCCGGTTGGTGGCCACCTTGAGCCGGCCGGACGGGGCGAGGCCGGTGGCACCGGTGACCCGTACCCGGTCCGGGCCCTCCTGCGCGAGCCGCACCTGGTCGAACCGGGTGATGACGTCCGGTCCGCCGTACCTCGTGCCCGTCAGCTCGTAGAGCAGCTGCTCGGTCACGGTCGCGACGCTCACCAGTCCACCGGTGCCGGGATGCTTGGTCACCACGCTGGTGCCGTCCGCCGCGATCTCGGCGATCGGGAACGCGGGATGGTCGACCGTCCCTTCCGGCAGATCTGCGAAAAGACTGAAGTTGCCGCCGGTCGCCTGGGTGCCGCACTCCAGCAGGTGCCCGGCCACGGTCGCACCGGCCAGCTGGTCGAGGTCGGTCCGGGACCAGCCGTGGTGCCAGGCTGCCGGCCCGACCACCACGCTCGCGTCGGTGACCCGGCCCGTCACCACCACCTGGGCGCCGGACTCCAGCGCACGCACGACGCCCCAGCAGCCCAGGTAGGCGTTGGCGGTCAGCAGCTCGCCCGGCACGCCCACGTCGCGGCCCAGCACGTCGTCGCCGCTCACCGTCGCCACCGTCAGACCGAGATCGCGCAGCTCTGCGGCAAGCCCCTCGGGGTTGAGCCCGCCGGCGTTGCTCACCAGCCGGACCCCGGTGTCGCGCACCAGGTCCAGGCAGTCCTGGACCTGGCGCAGGAACGTCCGGGCCCAGCCAGCGGCCGGGTCCTTCATCTTCTGCCTGCCGAGGATGAGCATCGTCAGCTCGGCGAGGTAGTCACCGGTGAGGACGTCGACCTTGCCGCCCTCCAGCTGCTCGCGCATGGCGGCGAGCCGGTCCCCGTAGAAGCCGGAGCAGTTGGCGACGATCAGCGGTCGGGTCATGCCGGGAGGTTAGAAGATGCGGCCCCGGTAGAGCTTGTGCTGGGCGCTCTGCGCCACCGGTCGCACCACCAGCAGCTCGACGTCGACGTGCGCCGGACGGTCCAGCACCCACCGCACGCACTGCGCGACGTCCTCGGCGGTCAGCGGGTGGTCGACCCCCTCGTACACCTTCGCTGCAGCTCCGGCGTCGCCGCGGAAGCGGTGGGTCGCGAACTCGTCCGTCGCCACCATCCCGGGGGCCACCTCGCTCACCCTGACCGGCGTGCCGTTCAGCTCCAGGCGCAGTGTCTCGGCCAGGACGGCTGCGGCGTGCTTGGCCGCGGTGTAGCCGCCACCGCCCTCGTAGGCGACCCGCCCGGCGGTCGAGCCCATCAGCAGCACGTGGCCGTGCGGGCTCTGTCGCAACGCCGGGAGCAGCGCCTTCGTCACGCGCAGGACGCCGAGCACGTTCACCTCGTACATCCAGCGCCAGTCGTCGATGCCAGCCTCCGCCACCGGCTCGCTGCCGAGCGCGCCGCCGGCGCAGTGGACGACGGCGTCGCACTCGCGCACGGCGTCCGCCAGCGCGTTCACCGACGCGTCGTCGGTGACGTCGCAGACCATCGGGCGCACGCCGTCGAGCTGCTCCAGCCGCTCGATACGCCGGGCGGCGGCCACCACGTCCCAGCCGTCCGCGGCCAGCGCCAGCGCGCTTGCCGCCCCGATCCCGCTGCTTGCCCCGGTCACGACGACTGTTCCTCTGGAGGTCATGCTCGACATCCAACCCCTCAGGCGTACGTTGCGCCGATGGACAACGTCTATCTCGTGGACGGCGTACGCACCCCGGTCGGTCGCTACGGCGGAGCCCTGTCGAAGGTGCGTCCCGACGACCTCGCGGCCCTGGTCGTCAAGGAGGTCGTCCGACGATCCGGCATCGACCCGGAGCGCATCGACGAGGTGATCCTGGGCGCAGCGAACCAGGCCGGCGAGGACAACCGGAACGTCGCCCGGATGGCCGTGCTGCTCGCCGGGCTTCCGTTGCACGTGCCCGCGCACACCGTCAACCGGCTCTGCGCATCCGGCCTCACCGCCGTCGCGAACGCAGCCATGGCGATCCGCAGCGGCGAGGCCGACGTCGTCGTCGCGGGCGGGGTGGAGTCGATGACCCGCGCGCCGTGGGTGCAGGCCAAGCCGGGCACGCCGTGGGCCAAGCCCGGCGCGTCGTTCGACACCGCGCTGGGCTGGCGGTTCACCAACCCGGCCCACGTGCCGGAGCACACCATCACGCTCGGCGAGACGGCGGAGCGGGTCGCGGCGCTGGACGGGATCACCCGTGAGGACTCCGACGCGTACGGGCTCGCGAGCCAGGAAAGGGCGGCCAAGGCGGTCGCGAACGGCCACTTCGACGCCGAGATCGTGCCGGTCGGGGACCTGACCAAGGACGAGACCGTGCGCAGCACCTCGCTCGAGCGTCTCGCCGCCCTCAAGCCCGCGTTCACCACGGACGGGGTCGTGACGGCCGGCAGCTCCAGCCCGCTGTCCGACGGCGCGTCCGCCGTGCTCGTCGTGTCCGAGCGGGCGCTGGAGCAGCACGGCCTGACCCCGCGCGCCCGGGTGGTCACGACGGCGAACGCGGGGCTCGAACCGCACCTCATGGGGCTCGGCCCGGTGCCGGCCACCGAGAAGGCGCTCGCCCGGGTCGGCTGGACGGTCGGCGACCTGGACGCCACGGAGATCAACGAGGCCTTCGCCGTGCAGGTGCTCGCCAGCGCGCGTCGGCTCGGCCTCGACCCGGACACGTTGAACAGCGACGGCGGCGCCATCGCGCTCGGCCATCCGCTGGGGTCCAGCGGGTGCCGCATCCTGGTCACCCTGCTCGGACGGCTCGAGCGTGAGCAGGGGCGGCGGGGTCTCGCGACGATGTGTGTCGGGGTCGGTCAGGGCTCAGCGATGCTCGTCGAGCGCGTCTGACCTGGCTCGTGCGCGACGTGAAGTGATCCCTGTCACCTTCTCGTCACTTTCCGGTAACCTTGGTAGCGCATCGTGTTGGCATGACGATGACCGACATCCGGCTCCTGCCGCCCCCGCCCCGCCTTCCGGCGGACGCCTGGGTCTGCGACAACTGCGCGACCGCGAACGTCGTACGGCGCAAACGCTGCGAGGACTGCGGCACCAGCCGTGCCTGAGCCGGAGACCTCAGGCGTGCGGGTCACGGGTGTGGATGTGCCGGCGCGCCTCTGAGACCCAGCTAGGTTCCCCGCCATGCCCGACACCCGCGTCGCCCTGGTCACCGGCTCGACCTCCGGCATCGGGGAGGCGACTGTCCGCGCGCTCGCGGCGCGCGGCATGAAGGTCGTGGTCAACTCGCGCTCCTCGACCGAGGCGGGTCGTGCGATCGCCGACGAGCTCGGCGGCACCTATGTGCAGGCCGACGTCGCCGACCCGGACGGCGCCACGGCTCTGATCGAACAGGCCCTCTCGGCGTATGGGCGGCTCGACCTGCTGGTGAACAACGCCGGAACGACCCGCGTGATCCCGCACCACGACCTCGCCGCCGCGACCCCGGACGTGTTTCGGGAGATCTACGACGTGAACGTGATCGGCACCTGGCAGGTGAGCGTCGCCGCGGTCCCCGCGCTGCGGGCGACCGGCGCCGGTCACATCGTCAACGTCAGCTCGTGGGCCGGCGTGAAGCCGACCGGCAGCTCGATCCCGTACGCGGTCAGCAAGGCCGCCCTCAACCACCTCACGCTGCTGATGGCCAACACGCTCGGGCCCGAGGTACGGGTGAACGCCGTCGCCCCTGGACTCGTCGACACCCCGTGGACCGCCGACTGGCACGAGGTCCGGGAGATGTGGCGCGAGCGCAGCCCGCTGGGTCGCAGCGCCACCGCCGGCGATGTCGCCGACGCCATCCTGGGGCTGCACGACAGCCGGATCGTGACCGGACAGGTGCTCGTCGTCGACGCAGGCATGGGCCTGCGGTAGTGCGCATAAACCGTTGATAGACGTTGACGTCTAGGGCCATTTTGCGATAATGTTTCGAACATCAGTTCGGTTTGCATGGTTGAGAGGAGGGTGGGTCATGTCGTCGTCGCTCCCTCCGCCGCCTGCACGTGACGCGTCCGAGATCGCGGCCCTCCCTGCCGGGCTGTGCTTGAACGCCGCGCAGATCGCCTCCTGGAGCCTGACCCCGGATCTGCCCGACACCGCCGGCACGTTCGTGGACGTCATGGAGCTCACTGCTGAGGATCTCCGCTGGCTGCGGGAGCGCCCCACCGACCCGGACCTCGACAACGACGCCTGCGGCTTTGCTGTCGACGCTGCTCCGGCCGTTACTGCACCTGTCCCACCACCGGTCGACGAGGCGTTCTGGGCGACGCCGGGGGTAATGCCGCCGTCGGTCCCGGATGCGGTGTCACCTCGGTTGGTCGCGGCCCAGGACGCGATCGGCGTGCTGCTGTCAGGTGGGCCGCTGTCGGGGTCGCGGGCCAGCACCGAAGCGTTGCTGCGGCTGGCCGAGCAGGCCCAGGCCGCCGCGCTGGTCGAGCTGGCCGAGATGGACGCGACCGGCGGGCACATGCATGACGGTCTGCGCGGGACGACGACCGCGACCTGGCTGCGGGACGCGCTGCGGATCTCCGACCCGGTCGCCCGCTCGACCGTGCGGCTGGCGCTGCAGCTTCGGGATGACCTGCCCGCCCTCGGTGCAGCCGTCCGGCAGGGTGAGATCACGGTGGAGCACGCGCGGGCTGCGTTGGACGGGGTCCGCAAGCTCGACCCGCAGATCGTCCGAGACGCCGCGGACGGGATCGTCGCCCTGGCCGCGCTGGTGGACCCGCCGTCCTTGCGGCGGACGCTGCGGGACAAGGCCGTGGCAGTCGACCCCAGGCTGGCCGAGGAAGCCGCGCGCCGCGCCGAAGCCCGCCAGGGCATCAGGGTCAGCGAGGTCGGGGACCACACCGCGATCGACGGGACCCTGGCCGCAGAGCAGGGCACGCTGTTGCGCCTCGCGCTGGACCTGGGCTCGGAGAAGGCCCGCACCGACGGTGACACCCGAAGCCGGGCCGCCCGCAACGCCGACGTCATCCTCGGCTGGGCCAGGAACGCCCTGGCCCGCGAGCACGGCCCCGGCGACTCGCTCCGTGACGATGCCCGGACGGTCCGCACCCATGTCCACGTGCTGGTCACCCCCGCGCAGCTGGCCGCCGCCGCGGCCCGGATCAACGGCACCGAACAGGCCGACGGCCGCGGCCCCGGTTGCGGGACACCAACCAGCCCAGGCTCCTTCGCTGACCTGCTGGACGCCGACCTGCTCGGTCAGCACACCCCCGCGGCACCGACCCTGATCGGCAGCAGCACCCCGCTCACCCTGGGTGCGCTCCGCCGGCTGACCTGCGACGCGACCCTGCACCTCACCGTCCAGCACGCCCTCACAGCCGGCGGCGCGGGCGACCACCAGTGCCCGGAACGGCCCCCGGGAACCGCTCTCGGCAGATCCGCCCCGGCCGGCTGGGTCTGCTCCCACAGGCGCGACCCGCTCTACGTCGGACGATCCTCGCGCACCGTCACCGGAGCACAGCTCAGAGCCCTGGTCGTCCGCGACCGACGCTGCGTGATCAAAGGCTGCCACCGACCCCCAGCCACCTGCGAAGCCCACCACGTCCAGTCCTGGGCCAACGGCGGCGGGACCCACCTCGGCAACCTCGTGCTCCTGTGCCACGCCCACCACCACGACCTGCACGACCGACGCCAACAACTTCCTCATCACGACGGCACCCGATGGCTCACCGAGACCGGATGGGCCACAGACCCACCCTGACGCAGCGGACGGGGTAGCGAGGCGTGGTCGATGCTGACGCAGTGAGCACCCACCCCGGAGCCGGCACGGACCGTCATTCCGGCTCCCCGTGGTCGCGGATGCGGGTGTGGGCCGGCGCTCACGCGGTGGACGACTTTTACCAGGGCCTGGTGCCCGCGGCAGTGCCGTTCTTCGTCCTCGAACGTGGCTACAGCTATCTCCAAGCCTCCGGGTTGACGCTGGCCGCCGCCGTGGGCAGTGCACTGCCTCAGCTCGTGGTGGGGGTCCTGGTCGACCGACGTCGGCTCCCCTGGTTGGCACCGCTCGGGGTCAGCCTCGCCGGGATCGGCGCCGGGACGATCGGGTTAGCCCCGACCTACCCGCTGGTGCTCGCGCTCCTGCTGGTGTCCGGTCTCGGGGTGGCGATGTTCCATCCCCCCGCGGGGCGCGATGCGCGTCTGGCGGCGGGCCACAGCGCGACGGCGATGAGCTATTTCGCCGTCGGGGGTCGGGTCGGCTTCTTCCTGGCTCCCGCGCTGGTCACACCAGCGCTCGACACGCTCGGCCTTCGGGCGACCGCGCTGTTCATCCCACCCGCCGTCCTGACCGGGTACCTGCTGCTGCGGCGCTCTCGCCGCACCGACGAGCAGCCCACGACCGCCCCGGTCGACCAGGGCGTGGACCGCCCGGGACTGTTCGGGCTGCTGACCTGCGTGGAGATCACCCGATCAGCGATCTCCTTCGGTCTCGCCACCTTCGTCGCGCTGTACTGGATCTCGTCCTTCGGAGCCTCCGCAGCCCTCGGCGGGTTCGCGCTGACCCTGGAGCTGGCTGGCGGTGTGCTCGGCACCCTCGCGGGTGGCCGCATCGCCGACCGCATCGGGATGGTCGCCACGGTCCGGCTGGGCAACGTCCTGCTCGTCCCTGCCCTGCCCGCACTGCTGCTGTGCGGCAACGGATACGCCGCT